>JBQCGJ010000371.1:0-19607 GCA_051955775.1 Gaiellales bacterium
GAATGCGATCTGCCGCAAGCTCGGATTCGAGCTGCTCGAGGCGTGCGAGTTCGAGTTCCCCAAGGGCCACCTCATGACCTGCAACGACTGGCGCCTCGACCTGCGCGCCTAGCCGCGGCCCGGCAACCGCCGCCCCCGCAACGGGCGGGTGCAATCCTGCAACGTGTGCGCCGGGCCGTCGCGACACTCGTCTACCTGGGAATCTTCATCGGCGAGGTGCTGTGGAACGGCCTCGTTCCGCTCGTGCCCGAGCTGTCGCAGCACTACCAGCTGAGCACGGTGCGGTCCGGCGTGCTGCTGGCCGCGACCAGCGCCGCGATCCTCGTCGTGTCCCTGCCGGCGGCGGCCATCTGCGAGCGATTCGGGCCGCGGCGGCTGACGGCGCTGGCCGTCGCGGTGAGCGGGGTGGCGTCCGCCTGGCAGGGGCTCGCGAGCAGCTATGCAGGCCTGGTGGGCGCCCGTCTCCTGTTCGGGCTCGGATTCGGCGTGGTGTGGATCACGGGCATCCGCTGGCTGAGCGAGATCGCCGGGGAGCGCGAGGCCCAGGCGCTGTCGCTGACCGTCACCACCGCCGGACTGAGCGCGGTGGTGGGGCCCCCGGTGACGGCATATGCCGTCGCCCGGCTCGGCATGGGCCCTCCCTTCGTCGCCCTCGGCATCGCCAACCTGGCACTCGCCCTCGCCATGTGGTTCGCGCCGGGAGCCTCGGGCCGGGCCACGTCTGATCGCCAGCCTCTGGCCGGCATGCTGGCCGGCGCCGTGCGCGAGCGCCTGGTGGTGATCAGCCTGCTGGTGATGTCGACGGCCGGCCTCCTGGGGGCGGCGGTGAATCTGCTGGTGCCGCTCCAGTTGCACGCGAACGGGGTGTCGACGACGGCCATCGGGGCGGCGTTCGGACTGTCTGCCGGCGTATTCATCGTGTGCAGCGCACTGGTGGCGCGAGCCGCCGACCGGGCGGTCAAGGTGCGGGTGATCGCGTGGGGGATGGTGCTGGTGGTCGTGGTGGTCGCCGTCCCGCTGGCCAGCCAGACGACGGCGGCGCTGACGGCCTTCCTGCTGCTGCGCGCGCCGTTCACCGCGCTGATGTTCACCACCGCCTTCCCGCTCGGCGCGATCGGCGCACGCCAGGCGGGGATCACCGTGGGGGCGGTGGCGGCGCTGATCAACATCGCCTGGTCGGTGGCGATGCTGGCGGGGCCGGTGATGTTCGCGGCAGTCGCCCAGACGGCCGGCGACCAGGCCGCGTACGTCGTGTTGATGGCGATCTTCGCGCTGTCGGTGGCGTGGGTGGTGACGCCGGGCCGGGCGGCCCGGCAGGCGGCCGCCATCGTGGGCCGGCCCCGCGAGCCGTAGGCCGAGCTTCGTACTCCGCGAGGTTTCTGCGACAGTAGCCCTGTGTTGGCAATCCCCGACCGGAAGGGCGGCTGGATATGGGGCACCGCATTGACGTATCACATCTCCCTATAGAGCCGAACCCGGCGCTGGTGGCGCACGCGCGGGAAAGAGCGGACAGCGTTCAGAACCGGATCGCCGATCGGATCACGGCATTCGCCGGGTCGATGGCCTTTGTGTATCTGCACGTGCTGTGGTTCGGCTGTTGGATCGCGTTCGGCGTGGAGGGCTATCCGTACGGGCTGCTGACGATGATCGTGTCGCTGGAGGCCATCTTCCTCTCGACGTTCGTCATGATCAGTCAGAACCGAGCGGACGCGAAACGCCAGATCATCGCCGATCAGCAGTGGCACACCGTCAAGGAAGAGGACGAGCAGAACCGAGAGCTGCTGGATCTCTCGAATCAGATCCTGGAGCTCACGAAGGCTATCCACGCAAACATCCGAGACTGAGCCTGGAGGTGGCGGCGTGACGACGTCCACCGGCCCGAGCCGGGACGCACCGGCCCCAGCGGCGGACCCTTCGTGGAACGCCGCGCTCCTGACCGCGTCCGAGCCGGGACGCCGGAACAGGCGAACGGTCGACTCGATCTTCTTCGCCTGGGCGGCGATCGTGATCGGGCTGTCCGCAGCGATCGGCTCCTCGGCGCCGCAACACGACGCGGACACCGCCCAGGCGCTGACGACGCTGCTGGGGTGGGCAGGCGCGGTCTGGCGATTGGCATTCCTGGGGCTGGTCGGACTGGCGGCCGTGATCGTCGTCGACGTCGTGTTCCGGAGGCGGTGGCAGCTTGCCCGCGACCTGGTCGTGGCACTGCTCGGCGTTGTCGGATCGGCCAGCATTCTCGGCCGGATTGTCGAGTCGGACTGGTTCCCCGTCGGCACGCACGTCCTGTCGCGTTGGGGCTATCCCGAGCTGCGGCTGGCGGCCGCGGTTGCCGTGATCGCCGTCGTCAGTCCGGAGCTCGTGCGTCCGGCCCGCCTGCTGGGCCTGTGGCTGGTGCCGATTGCGGCCCTGGGGGCGGTCGTACTCGGCGCCGCTCTTCCCTCGGCCGTGCTCGGAGCGGTGGCGCTGGGCCTGGGCATCGGGTCGATCGTGCGGCTCGCCTTCGGGACGGCAGCCGGCGTCCCCCAGGTGAAGGTCATTCGCGACGCCCTGGACACGCTCGGCGTTGAAACGGCGGATCTCACGCCCTCAGCGCAGCAGCGGATCGGGTCGGCCGAGTACGTCGGTCACGATTCGCACGGACGGTCGCTGAGGGTGCGGGTGCTCAGCCGCGATGCCCAGGACACGCAGCGGCTCATCCGGCGCTGGCGGCTGCTGGCCTACCGCGACCCGCCGCGGAGCGTGGCCTCGGGCCGCCTCGAGCAGGTCGAGCATGAGGCGCTGGCGACGCTGATGGCGGCCCAGGCCGGCGTCCGCGTGCCCGAGATCGCCACAGCCGCCATGGGCCCGGACGGCGACGCAGTGCTGGCCACCTACCAGCCTGATATCGACCCGCTCGAAGGCGCCGACCCGAATCAGGTCACCGACGATGATCTGGAGAGCCTGTGGGAGCAGGCGGCGCATCTGCACGCCGCAGGCATCTCGCACGGCCGGCTGAACGCAAGCAACGTGCTCATGGTCGACGACGGGCCCATGCTGATCGATTTCTCCGCGGCCACCCTGGGCGCTCCGCAGTCGGCGCTGGACATCGACGTGGCAGAGCTGATGGTCGCGTCGGCCGTGCTGGTGGGGCCGGAGCGGGCTCTCCGCAAGGCCCTCGACGGCGGCTGGGGTGACGCGGTCGGCCGGGTGCTGCCGTATCTCCAGCGGGCGGCCCTGACGCCGCACCTCCGAGATCTCAGCCGCGCCCACGAGGTCCGGCTGAAGGATCTGCGCGCCGCGACGGCCGCGGCAACCGGTCAGACGGTGCCGGAGATCACGCCGATGCGCCGCGTGCGCCCCAAGGACCTTCTGCTGATGGCGGGCGTGGTCGTGGCGGCCTACCTGCTGATCAGCCAGCTGGCGGACATCGGCTTCGGCACCATCGCCGACCAGCTGCGCACCGCCGACGTGGCCTGGGTGGTGGTCGCGCTGCTTCTCGCCCAGTCGACGTTCATCACGTCGGGGGTCTCGGTGCGCGGGGCGGTACCCACTCCGCTTCCGCTGTTGCCGTGCGTCGTGCTGCAGTCCGCGCTCAAGTTCATCAACCTGACCGTGCCGAGCTCCGCAGGGAGGATCGCGACGAACCTGCGCTGTCTTCAGCGGATGGGTGCACCCCGCGCCGAGGCAATCGCAGGAGGCGCGCTGGACGACATCTCGAACAAGGTCATGCAGGCCGCGCTTCTGCTCGCGTCTCTCCCGCTCGTCAGCGTGAACCTGCACACCAGCCAGTTCCACGTGGCGGGGCCTGCACGCCGGCTCGTGCTCGGCATCGCTGCGGCGCTGATCGCCAGCCTGGCGCTCGTGCTGGCGGTGCCGAAGGTGAGGAAGAGGGTTTTGCCGGGCGTTCGCGGCGCGTTGTCCAGCGTGTGGCAGGTGGCGCGCGTGCGGCGCCGGCGGATCGAGGTGTTCGGCGGATCGGCAGCGTCGGAGCTTCTGACCACCCTCGCGCTGGGCGCCGTGTGCCTCGCCTACGGCGTTCGCCTGAACCTGGCCCAACTGCTGTTCGTCAACACCGCGGGCAATCTGCTGTCCGACCTGATACCCGCTCCGGGCGGAATCGGTGCCGCCGAGGCCACGATCGCCGCCACCCTGATCGCGGTCGGGGTCGACCACTCCACCGCCTTCGCGATCGCGATCACGCAGCGGTTGTGCACCTTCTACCTGCCCCCGATCTGGGGGTTCGTCTCGCTCCGCTGGCTGACTCGCAACGGGTATCTGTGATGCTATTCCGCGTGCGACGCGGTCTGGTCTCCCGTCACGCGAACCGGCGCTGGGGCTCCGTTGAGCGCGCCGCCGGTCGCAGCGGCCTCGGGAGCTTCGCGCCCGGAGACGCCGTCCTTAAACTCGCGGATCCCCTGGCCCATGGAGCGCGCGATCTCGGGCAGCTTGCGCGGCCCCAGCACGATCAGCGCAATCACCAGCACGATCAAGAGCTTTTCCCATGAGGGTTCGAACATCGTCATCGCCTTTCGGTTGGCGGCCGGGAGGGTTGCCGCTCCGTGAAGTCTTCGGCGACGGCGGCGGGTCGGTTCGGTTCGATGTGACCAGACGTACACGGCCGTCCGCCACGTGAGCGATCATCGGCCCATGCTGATCACCGTGTCCAGGACAATCCGCACCCCGCACGACGAGATCCGGGCACTGGTCGAGCAGGGCTTCACGGGTGTGACGGCGGCCGACGTCGAGGTGCACGTCAGGGCCCGCGGTATCCAGCGCACGTTCATCGTTCTGTGCGATCGCCGGCGATGCTCACTCGAGCACAACTTCCGCTCGCGCAACGGCGGCCGCGGCCATCACTTCATCGCCAGCGCGCGCGAAGCAGAGCGAATCGCGGAGCGCCACGGCTCGCCGCTCGAGCGGCGGGCCCAGCCGCGCGGCCGTGGCTTCTCCGGGCGTGCGTACAACGGCGTTCCGCGCGTCGGCCGCGTGGCGCCCGGCGTCGCCTACCTGGTCACCATCCTGATGCCGGCGTCTCCCGAAGCTCCCACTGCGCACCGCTACCCATACCGCTGGCGGTACGCGCGCTACCGGCGCGCGCAACCGCTGACCATCGAGAGCTGGCAGGAGAACCTGATCCACCTGTCGGCCCACGAGGCGCGCCACATCCACCAGTATCGCGCCGGCCTGCCTGCATCGGAGCTCGACGCCGAACGGTGGGCCGCTCAGCGGCTTGCCGAGTGGCGCGGCGATGCGCTCGTCTGGGACGCGCGAACCTAACGGCCCTGCGGGAACCCGTCAAGTACTCGTTGTTGCGAGACCTTTGGCAGGCGCTCGGTTTCGTACAATCGGCCGATGCAAGCTCGTGCCGGGAGTCGCGATCCGCCCACCGAGCAGGTGCGCAAGACGGTCACCATCGTGTTCGCCGATCTGGCGGGCTCGACCGACCTGGGAGAGCGCCTCGACCCGGAGGCGCTGCGGGATGTCCAGACGCGCTACTTCGAGGCCATGCGCGGACCGCTCGAGCGACACGGCGGCACCGTCGAGAAGTACATCGGCGACGCGGTGATGGCGGTGTTCGGCGTGCCCGTCCTGCACGAGGACGATGCGCTGCGGGCGGTACGCGCCGCGGTCGAGATGCGCGACGGCATGGCCGCCCTCAACATCCGGCTGCGCGCCGACCTGGGCGTGGGGCTGACGGTGCGAATCGGAGTCAACAGCGGCGAGGTGGCTGCCGGCGGCGTTGCAGCCGGACACGGCATGGTGGCAGGGGATGCGGTGAACACCGCAGCGCGCCTGCAGTCTGCCGCGCCTCCCGGGGAGATCCTGATCGGGCCGCAGACCCGCAGTCTGGTCGGCCGCGCAGTCCGAGTTCGCACGCATCCTCCGGCGCAGCTTCCGGGGAAACGCCAGCCGGTGCGCGTGTGGCAGGTGGTCGGCCTGAACGAAGGCGGGCGGTTCAAGCGCCCGCGCGACGTGCCGCTGGTGGGGCGGCGGGCCGAGCTGCGGATGGTCAGGACGCGCCTCCAGCGCTGCTGGGAACGGCGGCGGTGCGTGCTGGTCACGGTCACCGGGCCGGCCGGGATCGGCAAGTCCCGCCTGCTGCGGGAGTTCCTGGCAGACGCCGAGGGGCAGGCCCGGGTGGTCGTCGGGCGCTGCCTGCCCTATGGCGAGGGCATCACCTACTGGCCGCTGACCGAGATCGCCAACGAGCTGGCCGGAGGCGACGGCGTCCACGGCCTGAGCCGCGTGCTGGGTGACGATCCCGACGCAGGGACGATCGCTGCGCAGATCGCCGCTGTGGCCGGCTGGCAGGACGCCGCGGCGACGGCGCCCGATCCCCAGTGGGCGATCCGCCGCCTGTTCGAGGCGCTGGCCCGGTCGCGGCCGCTGGTCGTGATGTTCGACGACATCCACTGGGCCGAGGCGGAGATGCTCGACCTGATCGAGCAGGTGGCTGCCCGGGCCTCCGCACCGATCCTGATCGTGTGCTCCACACGCGGCGAGCTGTTCGAGCGCCGGCCGGGGTGGGAGCGGGCCGGCGGCGCCCGCAGCGTGATCCGCCTGGAGCCGCTGACAGACGCCGAATCGGCACGCCTCGTCGGGCGACTGGCGGCGCGCCGCAGGGCACCGGTCAGCCGCAGCGAGCTGATGGCCGCGGCGGAGGGCAACCCGTTGTTCCTGGAGCAACTGGTCGCCATGCGCGCGGATGCCCCGGCATCTCGCACGCCTCCCACCATCCATGCCCTGCTTGCGGCGCGCATCGACGCGCTGCCCGCGGCGGAGCGACGGGCGCTGGATGCGGCATCGATCGAGGGCCGGGTGTTTCACCGCGGGTCGGTCGGCGAGCTGACAGGTGACGGCGACGAGGTCGACGCGGCGCTGGATGGGCTCGTGCAGCGCGAGCTGATCCAGGCCGGCCGCTCCGAATTCACCGAGGAGACTGGATACCGGTTCAGCCATATCCTGGTCCGCGACGCCGCCTACGACCTCCTGTCCAAGCGGCGCCGCGCCGATCTTCATGTTGCGTACGTGCAATGGCTCCTGACGCGGTATGACCGCGGGCCGGCGGCCGACGAGATCGCCGGCTATCACCTCGAGCAGGCATACCGCTACCGCTCCCAGCTGGGCCGAGCGGACACAGCCTCCGCCCAGCAGTTGGCAGCCGACGCGGCCGGCCACCTGAGCCGGGCCGGACGGCGGGCGGCGATGGCCGGCAACCGCGGCGGCGCCCTGAATCTGCTCGACCGGGCGCTGGCGCTGCAGGCTTCGGCCGACGCCGGCCGGGGAGAGATTCTGATCGATCTGGGCACAACACTGCGCGAGGTGGGGCGATTCCGCGACTCGGAGGCCTACCTCCGTGAGGCGTGGCGAGGCGCGCGGGCCCGGTCAGACGACTTCCTGGCCGCCAGAGCGCAGGTCGAACGGCTGCTGACCCGGCTGCAGGTCGACCCCGACGGCGTCGCCCGCCAGACCGCACGCATTGGGCCCGCGGTGGAACCGGTGCTGGAGCAGGCCGCAGACCATGCCGGCCTGGCCCGGCTGTGGCACCTGCGGGGGATGCTGTTGTGGATCCAGGAGCGATCGGCCGAAGCCGAGACGGCATGGCAGCGGGCCGCGGCCGAAGCCGAAACGGCGTCGGACGCGCGCGTGGTGTACGACGCGCTGGGGTGGGAGGCGTCTTCGGTCGCGCTGGGGCCGACGCCGGTGCGGCCAGGGATCGCCCGCTGCCGGGAGATCTGCCGGATCCTGGCGGACGACCCCTGGGCGTACGCGCTTGCGCTGCAACCGCTGGCCAGCCTGCACGCCATGCTGGGCGAGTTCGGCACCGCGTTCCGCCTGCTCGACGAATCGAACGCCGCGCTGGCCGCGATCTCCCCCAGCCTGGACTCCGTGGTATCGCACGCCGAGGTCTACGTGTCTGTGATGGCCGGCGACTTCGACCGAGCGGAGCGCCACCTGCGGCGTGGCCGGCGCCAACTGCAGCGTCTGGGGGAGCGCGCCGTACTGGCCTCCACCGAGGGCTACCTGGCTCAGGTACTCCTCCTGACCGGCCGCGATGCCGAGGCCGACCGGGCGGCACGGCGGTGCGCCCGACTGGCGTCGGCTGCTGACGCCGGCGCCCAGCGCGAGTGGCGGCGGGTGCGGGCCCGAGTGCTGTCCGCACGCGGCCAGCACCGGCGCGCGGTCGCACTCGCCCAGGAGGCGGTGGAGATCGTCGCCGCGACCGATCATCTGAACTCCCAGGGCGACGGGTTGGTCGACCTGGCGATCGTGCTGGCAGCCGAAGGATCGGACCGTGAAGCCGCCGCAGCCCTGGATTCGGGCATCGACCGCTACCAGGCCAAGGGCAATGTTGTCAGCGCGAGGGAAGCCCGGAACGTTTTTTCCCGTCCTGTGGTCGTATGACATGAGACAATCTCATCCCACATACCACAAGGGGGGCAGCGCATGAATCCGAGGATCGATACCGTCGACATGAGCAGCGACGGGCACCACGCGACCGTCAGCGGCCCGATCAACTGGGACACTGACGAGACGAGCGCCACCTTTGCCGCGGCGATCGGGCAGATGCAGAACGGCCAGCTCGTGTTCGCATCGGGGCAGAACGCCACGGTGTTCACCCGCGCGAACGATCAGCGGTGGCAGACGCAGGTCAGCACGCTGAACGGCAACAAGCTGGTGCTGGGGCCGGCCGACGGCTGGGCCACCGCCGCGGTGCTCGAGGCGACCGGCTCGTGGGAGTGCTATCCGTGGCAGGTCGACGGCCTGACAGTCACCGAGGGCGAAGTGGTCGTAAGCGCACGGCACTAGGCACGACAAGGAGGGGAGATGGATCCGAAGATCGACACGGTTGTCCTGGACACGCCCCAAAGCGCCACCGTGAGCGGCCCCATCAATTGGGCTCCAGCGGGGGAAAAGAAGGCGTGGTTCGCGACGGCCATCTCGCAGGTGGATGGCGGACAAACTGTGGTGGCATCGGGGCGGAACCTCAACGCGTTCAAGTTTGGAGCGGACGACCGCTGGCAGGCCACGGTCTCTGTCAACGGCAACGGTGGGCAGCTCCAGCGGGGCGTCGAGGCGTACGGCTGGGCAGTCGCCGCGATCGAGTTCGCGGGTGGGGCTCACCGCGCCTACCCGTGGGAGGTCGACGACCTGACCGTCAACTGAGCGCGGTCACAGCGCCTCGCGGATCTCGCGGGCGAACGACAGCACATGCTCGAGGGCGATCGCCCGGGCCCGCTCGGCGTCGCCGAGGACGATCGCCTCGAGCAGGTCGCGATGCTCGCGGACGTGGTCATCCAACGGCGGCAGCCGGTCGAACGTAATGTGCCACATCCGCAGGGACATGTTCAGGTAACGGTCGAGGTCCTGCGCAAGATACGGATTCCGGGAGCACCGGTGCACGAACCGGTGCACCCGGGTATCCAGGTCGATGAGGGCGGGCTGGGATGACGGCGGATGCTCGAGCTCCGCGATCAGGCTCCCGGCCTGGGCGCGGTCCTCGGCATCCGCCAGCGTGGCGGCGCGGTGGGCAGCATGGGCCTCGAGCTGCCCGCGCACGTCGGTCACGTCGGACAGGCTGGTCAGGTTGATTGGGGCCGCGAACGTCCCTCGCCGCGGATACACGACGACCAGCCCCTCCAGCGCCAGCCGGCGTACCGCCTCGCGAACAGGCGTGCGTCCGACGCCGAGCTGGTGGATCAGCCGGTCCTCGTCGATCGGCGCGCCGGGTGCGATGGCCAGCGTCACCAGCTCGTCTCGAATCGCGACATATGCCCGGTCGGACAGCAGTCCGGGGGGCTCATGGGGCGCGCTTGCAGGGGAGCTGGCCATCTGATATATCAGATGTCTACCAGACCCGGCCCACCTCGGCAAGGCGGCCGGGCCCGAGCCCAGCGAGGAGTCGATGAGCGATCTGCCCTCCAATGCCCGCGCGGTCGTGATCGGCGCAGGGATCGTCGGAAACAGCCTGTGCCACCATCTCGCCCGCGAGGGGTGGACGGACATCGTGCTCCTCGACAAGGGGCCGTTCCCGAATCCCGGCGGCTCCACCGGGCACGCCTCGAACTTCATCTTCCCGGTCGACCACTCCAAGGAGATGACCGCACTCACGCTGGACAGCGTGCGCCAGTACGTGGAGCTGGGGGTGTTCACGCGCAGCGGCGGCATCGAGGTCGCCCGCACACAGGAGCGCATGCAGGAGCTGGCCCGGAGGATGTCCTCCGCCGCCGCCTGGGGCGTCGACGGCGTCTCGCTGATCACGCCGGCGCAGGTGCGCGAACTGGTGCCCTTCATCGACGAGACCGTGATCATCGGCGGCTTCCACACGGAGGGCGTGGGCGTGGTCGACTCGCTGCGCGCCGGCACGCTGATGCGTGAGGGCGCGGTGACAGCGGGCGCGCTGCGGGCCGTGGCCAACGTCGAGGTGCTCGGCATCGACGTCGAGCACGGACAGGTCCGCCGCGTGCGTACCACCCGCGGCGACATCGAAGCCGAGCTGGTCGTGATCGCCTGCGGCGTGTGGAGCCCGCGCATGGCGCGAATGGCCGGGGCGTCCATCCCGCTCACGCCGGCCGTGCACCAGATGATCGACGTCGGCCCGGTGCCCAGGTTCGCCGACGCGACGTCGCACATCGAGTACCCGATCGTGCGCGACATGGACACCAACATGTACGAGCGGCAGGACGGATCGAGCCTGGAGATCGGCTCGTACGCGCACCGCCCGATCCTGCATGATCCCGACGAGATCCCGTCCATCGAGGAGGCGGCGCTGTCGCCCACGGAGCTGCCGTTCACGCAGGCGGACTTCGAGCAGCAGATGGAGCACGCGCTGGAGCTGATGCCCGAGATCGTGGGCGACGAGAGCGTGGGCGTGAAGTACGCCATCAACGGCCTGCTCTCGCTGACCCCTGACGGGATGCCGATCCTGGGCGAGACGCCGGAGGTGAAGGGCCTGTGGTCGGTCGCCGCGGTATGGGTCAAGGAGGGCCCGGGAATCGGCCGCGCGGTGGCCGAGTGGATGGTGCACGGCGAGTCCGAGATCGACCTGCACTCCTCCGACATCGTCCGCTTCTGGGATCACCAGAAGACCCGCGCGCACATCCGGGCTCGGGCGGGCGAGGGCTTCAACAAGACGTACGGCATCGTCCACCCCTCCGAGCAGTGGGGCTCCAACCGGGACGTGCGGCTGTCGCCCTTCAACGCCCGCGAGCGCGAGCTGGGCGCGGCCTTCTTCGAGGCGGCGGGATGGGAGCGGCCCCAGTGGTACGAGTCGAACGCGCCGCTGCTCGAGGAGTACGGCGACCGCGTCACACGGCGCGAGGCCGAATGGGACTCACGCTGGTGGTCGCCCATCATCAACGCCGAGCACCTGGCCATGCGCGACCGCGCGGGGATCGTCGACCTGACCGCGTTCGCCATCTTCGACGTGATCGGACCGCGGGCGCTGGAGGCGGTGCAGGGCATCGCCATGCGGCAGATGGACGTGCCGGTGGGGCGTGTCGTATACACCCCGGTGCTGTCGCCCGGCGGCGGCTTCAAGGCCGACCTGACCATCATGCGGCTGGACGACGACGTGTTCCGCGTGGTCACCGGCGGCGCCCACGGGATGGCCGACCGCAAGTGGTTCGCAGACCACCTGCCACGCGACGGCGCCGAGCTGGTCGACCTCACGTCGGCCTGGTGCACCCTCGGGCTGTGGGGGCCGCGGGCGCGCGACATCCTGTCCTCGCTGACGCGCGACGACGTGTCCCACGAGGGCTTCCGGTTCGCCACCTGCCGCACCATCGAGCTCGACTCGCTGCCCGTTCTGGCATCTCGCATCTCCTACGTGGGCGATCTGGGATGGGAGCTGTACGTGCCGATGGAGCAGGGCGCGCGGCTGTGGGACATGGTGTGGGAAGCCGGCCGGCCGCATGGTGCGGCGCCGGTGGGGATCGGCGTCTACGGCACCACCGGCAGGCTGGAGAAGTGCTACCGCGCGTATGGGTTCGAGCTGGAATCGGAATACGATGTGATCGAGGCCGGGATGGCGGGGCCGAAGGTCAAGGACGAGGAGTTCGTCGGGCGCGATGCGCACCTGCGCCAGCGCGAGCAGGAGCCGGCGGCGGTGATGTGCACGCTGACGGTGGACGACCACGCCTCGGCCGACGGCGTCAAGCGCTACATGCAGGGCCGGGAGCCGATTCAGACGCGCGACGGCCGGCCGCTGGTCGACCGCAGGGGCCGCCGCTCCTACGTGACCAGCGCCGGGGCCGGGCCCTCCGTGGGCAAGCACATCCTGATGGCCTACCTGCCTCCCCAGCAGGCGGTGGCTGGGCAGGAGCTGTCGGTGCTATACCTGAACGAGCGGTACCCGGTGACCGTTGCCGTGGCCGGGCCGGCGCCGCTGTTCGACCCCGAGAACACGAGGATCCGGAGCTGATGCGCATTCTGTGCTGCGTCAAGCGGGTGCCCATGACCGGCGGGCGGATCGTGCTCACGGACGACGAGCAGGCGATCGAGACGCGGCACCTGGGATTCACCATCAGCCCCCACGAGGAATGCGCCGTCGAGGAGGCCGTGCGGCTGGTGGAGGCCGCCGGCGGCGAGGTGACGGTGCTGACGCTGGGGCCGGCGGAGGCCGAGGAGCAGCTTCGCGACTCGATGTCGGTGGGCGCCGACCGTGGCATCCTGCTGACGGCCGATCGCGAGTGGGATGCGCAGGGCACCGCGGCCGCCATCCTTGATGTCGTGCGGGCCGAAGAGGCGGCAGGCGGGGGGTTCGACGTCATCTTCTTTGGCAACGAGTCGGCCGACACGGGCAACTACCAGGTCGGGATCCGCGTCGCCCACGCGCTGGGCAGGCCGTGCGTGACGGGCGTGAAGGCCGTGTCGGTGGACGGCGCCACAGCTCGGCTGGAGCAGGAGGTGCCGGGAGCGCGCGACGTCTACGTGGTGCCGCTGCCCGCCGTGGTGACGGTGAAGGAGGGCCTGAACCTGCCCCGCTACCCGTCGGTGCCGGGCCGGCTGCGCGCGAAGCGAAAGCCGCTGGACGTCCAGAGCCCCGCGCCGCCGGATGCCCGTCTGGAGCGGCGGCGGCTGGCCGTGCCAGCGGATCAGGGAGCGCAGACGGAGGTGCTGGGCCAGGGCGCTGCAGCGGCCCCCGCGGTGGTGGCGCTGCTCGAACGGCTGGGGGTCGCGTGACCGTCCTGGTGTGGGCCGAGCACGACGGCACGCAGCCGGACGAGGTGTCGCTGCAGGCGGTCGCGCTTGCCCGCGGCTACGCGGATGCGGCCGGGGAGGAGTTGCACGCGGCGCTGATCGGCGAATCCGGCAGCGGCCCGGCAGCCGCGCTGGGCGCCCATGGTGTGGCCGATGCGCACGTGATCACCCACGAGGGCTTCCGGAGTTACGCGCCGGCGGCGTGGGCTCGCGGCCTGTGCGGGCTCGCCGAACACGTCTCGGTGTCCGCCATCATCGCCCCCGGGACCGACCGCGGGAACGAGGTGATGGCCCACGTGGGCGCCATGCTCGACCTGCCGATGGCCGCCAACTGCACGGCCGCGACCCCCGGCGATCCCGCGTCGGTCACGCGGCTCCGCTGGGGCGGCAGCCTGCTCGAGGAGGCCGCCCTGCACGGCACTCCGACGCTGCTGACCGTCGCCCCGCACACGGTTGAGGCGGGCGGCGCGGGCGGCGGCGAGGCCACGGTGGCGACCTTCACCCCAGCGCTCGAGGATGCCGACCTGGTCGCACACGTGACCGAGCGAGTGAGCACCTCGGCTGGCGGCGGCGTGTCTCTGGCAGAGGCCAAGGTGGTGATCAGCGCCGGTCGCGGCGCCGGCTCCGCCGAGGGCTTCGCCGGCGTGGAGGAGGTGGGCGGGCTGCTGGGCGGCGTGGTCGGCTGCTCGCGGGCGGTGACCATCGCCGGGTGGCGCCCGCACACCGACCAGGTTGGTCAGACCGGTACCAAGATCGCGCCCGACATCTACATCGCCTGCGGCATCAGCGGCGCCACCCAGCACATGGCGGGGTGCAAGGGCGCGAAGCGCATCCTGGCCATCAACACCGACCCCGAGGCGCCGATCATGACCCGCGCGGACTACGCGGTGGTGGGCGATCTGCATGAGGTGGTACCGGCCATCACCGCCGAGCTGAGGAAGGTCCGAGGGTCATAAGCATCCCCTCGCTGATCGCGCTTCTGGCGGTCATCGCGGCCGCCGGTGCGGTGTTCAGCCGCCGGGCTGCGCTGCTCGTGCGTCTCGTGCAGCGGGGCCGCCCGGTTGCGCGCACCGACGACGTGCCGGGTCGCATCCGCAACGAGAGCGTGATCGCGCTCGGCCAGCGGAAGCTGCTCCAGCGCCTCGTGCCGGGGCTGATGCACGCCTTCATCTTCTGGGGCTTCATCGTCCTCTTGCCCACCATCGTGATGGCGATGATTGCGATCGTGGATCGTGGCCAGACCATCCCCTGGCTCGGCCACCAGGGCTGGTACGCGCTGCTTGCAGATGTGTTCTGCGTGCTCGTGCTGGCGGGGGTCGTGACGGCGTTCTGCATCCGCAAGATCCAGCGCCCGGCGCGATTCGAGGGCAGCCACATGGGCGAGGCCGACCTCATCCTGGCGCTGATCGCCGGCATCGTGACCAGCCTGCTGCTATGGCACGCGAGCCTGATCGCGCTCGGTCTGAACGAGTGGCCGGCCTCGTGGTCTCCGGTCTCGCAGGCGCTGTCGCACCTGTTCGGATCGGGATCGGCGACGCACGATGCGGAGCGTGTGCTGGCGTGGACGCACGTGCTGATCATCCTCGGCTTCCTGGCCTACCTCCCGCGCTCGAAACACCTGCACATCTTCACGGCGGTGGCCAACGTGTACTTCGGACGCACCAGGGCGCGCGGGCGACTGGAGCCGCTTCGCTTCGACGACGACGTGCCCGAGGAGGAGATGCGGCTGGGCTCCGGCACAGCGGCCGACATGACCTGGAAGCAGATGATCGACGCCTTCTCGTGCACCGAGTGCGGCCGCTGCCAGGACGCGTGCCCGGCCTGGGCGACGGGCAAGGCGCTGTCGCCCAAGCTCCTGATCATGGGCCTTCGCGATCAACTGTTCGCCGACGGGCCGGGGCTCGTGGCGGGGAACGGCGAGCTCGCGCCGCTGGTGCCGGAGGCGGTCACCGACGAGGTGGTGTGGGACTGCGTGACCTGCGGCGCGTGCATCCAGGAGTGCCCGGTCTCGATCGAGCACATCGACCACATCGTCGACCTGCGCCGGCACCTGGTGATGGCCGAGGCCAGCTTCCCCGCCGAGGCCGATCCCATGCTGCGCGACGTCGAGCGCTCGTCCAACCCGTGGGGCAAGCCGCAGTCAGAACGGGCGTCGTGGGCGGACGGGCTGGGGGTGCGTGTGCTGGAGCCGGGCGACCCCGCGCCCGAGGTGCTGTACTGGGTGGGCTGCGCCGCCTCGTTCGACGAGCGCGCGCGGGCATCGGCGGTGGCCACGGCCCGGCTGCTGGAGTCGGCCGGAGTCGACTTCGCGATCCTCGGCCCGCGCGAGGCCTGCACCGGCGACCCGGCCCGCCGGATGGGCAACGAATACGTGTTCCAGTCATTCGCGGAGCAGAACGTGGAGACCCTGAACGAGGCCGGCGTGACGCGCGTCCTCACCAGCTGCCCGCACTGCTTCAACACACTGGCCACCGAGTACCCGGATTTCGGCGGCCGGTACGAGGTCGTGCACCACTCGGAGTTCCTGGCCGACCTGGTCAAGCAGGGCCGCATCGCACCCACCCGCGGCGAGCAGCGGATCACCTACCACGACTCGTGTTACCTGGCCCGGCACAACGACGTGCTGGAGGCGCCCCGCGAGCTGGTGCAAGCCGTCGGGCAGCCGGTCGAGATGGCCCGCAGCGGCAAGCGCACGTTCTGCTGCGGGGCGGGAGGCGCGCACATGTGGATGGAGGAGCGGGGCCGCCCGATCAACGAGGAGCGGGTTCGCGAGGCGGCCGAGACGGGCGCCGAGACGCTGGCGGTGGCGTGCCCCTACTGCACGGTCATGCTGGACGACGGCGTGCGCACCAGCGGACGGGAGCTGCGCGTGGCCGACGTGGCCACGCTGCTCGCCGAGGCGATCGACGACGGCGAGTAGCCCGGCGTCAGGTCGGGACGAACGCGCCGACCAGGAACGCGCCCACCAGCAGCACGCCGAGGATCGTCCCCATCACGCCCATCGCCAGCCCCCAGCCGGCGGCGTTCTCGCCGTGCATGCCCGGCGTGCGAGCGATCTGGCGGCGGGCCCGCGTGGCCAGCAGGATCGCCGGCACCGAGAACACGATCGGCAGTACCGCCAATCCCAGCAGGCCCAACGCCAGCGACATCTTGGCGTCGCGCGAGCTGGGGCCGCGCTGCACCGCGTCGGTGTTGCAGCGCGAGCACACGTCCTGGCCCGGCGCCATTGGCGCTCCGCAGCACGTGCAGCTGAGCGTCTGAGCCACGGCCATTCAGGTTACTCCGATTCGTGCAGCAGCCGGCCCTCCATGCCCCCCGCCACCACCACGGCCTGACCCGAAACGTGCCCTGACAGCCGGTCTGACGACAGCACCACGATCTGATTGGCCACGTCCGCCGGCTCGGCCACCTTGCGCAGCGCCATCGTCCGCGTCGCCCGGTCGACCACCCCCGGCCGGGACAGTGCGAAGTCGGCCATCTCGGTGCGCGTCCATCCCGGGCACACGCAGTTCACCCGGCCCAGCGGCGCCAACCGCACGATCTCGTTCTTGAGCGAGGTCAGCACGCCGCCGATCAGCGCCGCCTTGGTGGCGGCGTAGTCGGCCATCCCCTCCTCGCCGAAGATGCCGGCGGTCGAGGCCACCAGCACCAGGTTCCCGGACTTCTGGACGGCCACCTGGCGCAGGAAGGCCCGCGCGGTCAGCATTGTGCCGACGAGGTTCACCCCAACCACCTTGCAGATGCGCTCGGCGCTCATCTCGGCCAGCGGCCGGAACTCCCGCTCCGCGATGGCGGCGTTGGCGACGCACACATCCACCCTCCCGTATCGCTCGACGGCAGCCGCGAACATCGCGTCGACGTCCTCCTCGACGGAGATATCGGCGCCGATCGCCATGGCATCGCCCAGCTCGGCCGCCAGCGACTCGGCCAGCTCCCGCTCGACCCGGTAGCCGACCACGACCCGCGCGCCCTCGGCTGCGAACGCCCGCGCCGTGGCCGCCCCGATGCCCCGGGCGGCGCCCGTGATCAGCACCACCCTGCCCGACAACCCCGTGTCCATGGTGGTCAGACCGCCGCCGCGAGCGACCGTCGGGCCTGCTCCGACATCTCGTCCATGGTGGTCACCCAGATGTCGCCGGACGACACGGCGTGCTCGATCAGCGCCTCCAGAAACGGCAGCCGGCCGGGGCGGCCGATCACCTGCGGGTGCATGGTGAAGATGCAGCAGCCGCCGAGCCGGCGGATCCCCTCCAGCTCGCCGCGCCAGATCTCGTCGACCTGGGACGGCGCCGCGATCGACTTCGTCCATTCCGCGGCGCTGAACCAGAAGTGCGCGGCGTCGTCCAGCACCCACTGCACCGGCAGCTCGACCACCCCGGTGTCGGGGTGAAGGTAGGGCCGGATGTCGTCCATCATGTTCGTGGAGTAGCGAAACCCGAACCGGTCGAGCAGGCCGAGGGTGTTGCTGGAGAAGTCCCAGGCTGGCGAGCGGTAGCCGACGACGCGGTCCGAGAACCGCTCCAGGGCCGCCTTGGCACGCGTCAGCTCGTCCGCCTCCGCCTCCGCGCTGAGGTCTGTGGGCGACGTGTGCGTATACCCGTGGACGGCCAGCTCGTGGCCGCCGGCCACGATCTCGGAGACCCGCTGCGGATAGGTCTCGGCGACGATCCCGGGGACGAAAAAGGTGGCCCTGACACCCTGCCGTTCGAGCAGCTCGAGGATCAGCGGCACGGCCACCCTGGCGCCGTAGGTGCCCTGCGACAGGATGCCCGGACGGTTCGCGTTCTCCGGGTCATCGGCGATCCATACCGATTCGGCGTCGAAGTCGAAGGTGAAGGCTGCCGCACACCGCTTGCCGTCGGGCCACATGGTGGCGCCGATGGTAACGGACGCGATGGCGCAGGGCGGCGTACGCTCCCCCGGTGACCGAGACCAGCATCCGGGAGGGCGACCGGCTCCGCGTCGGTGAGTACCGCGCGCTGCGCGCAGATGGTGGATGGAGCGAGGTCCGCGCTGCCGACGATGCGCTGCAGCGGGCGCTCGACGCCACCTGGAACGTGACCGCGCGCACGGGGACAGGTGACCTGGTGGGAATGGCCCGCCTGCTCGACGACGGGGTCCTGTACGCGAGCCTGTGGGACATGATCGTGCGCCGCGACCACCGGGGCCAGGGCCTCGGCACGGCGATCCTCGACGCGATCATGCGCCGGACGGGCGACCGCGACCTGATGGCGCTGGTGGCGACACCCCTCGGCGCTCCGCTGTACCGGCGGGCGGGCTTCGCAGAGCAGAGCCGCGGCTCGACCGGCATGGTGTGGCGGCGCTGACGGACGCGGCCTGGCCCCGGGTTGTGGGGCCTGGCCCCGGATATCGAGGTTGCGGGACGCGGAGCGCAGCCGAGCGCGTATTACACTCGTGCACGTGGCCACGGCCGAAGACGGCGAGCGTGTCGTGCGGGCCCGGGAGGGCTCGCACGATGCTGCCGGCGAGCTGTTTCGCCGGCACTGGGCCGGCGCGTGGCGGCTCGCCCGCGCGGTCACGGGACGCCACGACATGGCCGACGACATCGCCCAGGACTCGTTCGAGCGTGCATTCGCCGCGCTGTCGCGGTTCGACCGCTCGCGGCCGTTCGCGCCGTGGCTGCACCGGATCGTGGTCAACCGCGCACTCGACCTGCTGCGCAGCGAGCGCCGATTGGTCGGCCTCGAGTCAGCTGATCGCGTGGAGGGCGAGTGGCGCGACGTGCGAGGCGAGGACGCCGCGCTGCTCGAGGCGGTGGCCGCGCTCAACCCGCAACGCCGGGTTGTGATCGTGCTGCGCTACGGGCTCGGCTATCCGCCGCCCGAGATCGCCGCCCTGCTGGGACTGCCCGTGGGGACGGTGCACTCCCGCCTGGCGCGCGCGCTGGACGAGTTGCGAGATCTGAGGGAACGACAGGAGACGGATGCCGGACGAGCTTGAACGCGATCTGGAACGAGCGCTGGCCGGGCTTCCCGGCCCATCGCCCGAGGTCACGGAGCGGGCGCTTCGCTCCTCGCTGGATGCGTTGCCTGAGCCAGCGCCGCGCCGGCGAAAGTGGCGCGGTCCGGTGATGCTCGGCATCGCGGCGGCCGCGGTGCTGACGGCGGCAGGGGTCACCCTGGCAGCCACCGGAACGCCGCCCTTCTCGGCCCAGAAGCCGGAACGCCACACACCCACCACGGTGGTCGGACCAGCATCGGCTCACATCTCCGGGACCGTCGCCACGTTCGCCGACGGGCGGCTGTGGCTGGGCCGCACGCGCGGCCGGCCGTTCTCGGCCGTCGAGCTGTCGCCTGGCGGGCTGTACGCCGCGGTCGGCGAGCCGGGCCGGCTCAGCGTGTACACCCCGGATCTGAGGCGACGGGTGTGGAGCCAGCGGGTGAACGGCTCGGTGGTGGCGATCT
>JBQCGJ010000372.1:0-3099 GCA_051955775.1 Gaiellales bacterium
GGGCGGTGTGGCCGACCGGCTGGCGGGGCCGATGGGCCGCGCCCTGCTGGGCGCCGCCTGATGCAGGGGGTGCGGTGGGCGGCGCCGCCGCGCTGGGCGGCGGCCGGGTCTCTGGCGGTGGCGCTCCCCGCGGCGCCCCTCGGCGTGGCGGCCGTCGGCGCCGGATCGGCGTCGCTCGGCATCATCGCCGGCGGCGCGGCGCTGCTCACGCTGCTGGCCGCGTGGGTC
Organism: Gaiellales bacterium; assembly: GCA_051955775.1. Taxonomy (GTDB): domain Bacteria; phylum Actinomycetota; class Thermoleophilia; order Gaiellales; family JAICJC01; genus DASUHT01. The sequence goes on from JBQCGJ010000372.1 coordinate 229, forward strand.
GGCCCCGCGGCGCTCCCCGGAACCGGCCGGGCCGGCGCGGTCGAGCGCGTGATCGTGACCGCGGTGGTCGCGTGGGCGGCCGCGTTCGACGCGGCCGTCGCCGGCGCCGCCCTCCGCGGCGGCTCCACGGCGTACGCGCCCGCGGCCGTCGCGGCGACCGTCCTTGCCTATGCATGCGGCAGCATCTGGTCGCTGCGCGCGCCGTACGAGGTGTGGTGGCGCTGGCCGGTCGCGTGCACTCTCACGGCCGCGGTCTGGATCGCCGGCCAGGCGGCTGTCTGATCGCTCCGTGCGGCCGATTTGTGACGGAAACGTAAAGGCCTTGTCGGTGGTTGTCCCGTCCCGCCGCAGCGTTTGGTAGCCTGCGCCGCAATGCCCACCGCCCGAGGCCAGGCGAGCGGACGCGCCCGCGCAACCCGAGCGAGCATCACGACCGGAGTTCTGGTCGGGATGCTGGCCACAGCGCTGACGGCGGCACCCGCCGGCGCCGCGTCGATTGCGTCGAAGAAGGCGCAGGCTGTAGCCGCCGAACAGCAGCTGACCAAGCTCTCGAACCAGGCCGAGCATGCCGTCGAGGTCTACGACGGCATCCACCAGAAATACGAGAACACGCTCGCCGCCCTGCGCTTGAACCAGCAGACGCTGCGCTTCGCCAAGCAGAACCTGAAGGCGGCGCAGCAGCAGCTGGCGGCGACCCTGACCCAGGATTACAAGTCCGGCGACCAGGACGCCATTGCCTACGTGCTCGCAGCCCGCTCGATCGGCGACCTCGTCGACCAGGTGCAGGTGCTCCAGCGCACGACGGGCGTGAACAAGAACCTGCTCCAGCAGATCACGAAGTACCAGGCCGAGATCGTCCAGCGCGAGAAGCTCCTGAAGAAGCAGAAGGCCCAGAGAAAGACGGAGCAGGCGGCCGCGGCCGCCCAGCGCGACCGGGCCAAGTCGGCGGTGGCGAGGCAGATGAACTACCTCGACGGCCTGAAGGCGTCGATCCGCAAGATGATCGACGAGCAGCAGGCCGCCGCAGCCGCGGCTGCCGCCGCGAGCGCGACGGCGGCCGGCTCGGGCACCGCTCCGCCCTCGAACCTGCCGAACCCGCCCGCGAGCACGCTCGGCGGCCAGGCGGTCGCGATCGCCGAGCGGTATCTGGGTGTGCCGTACGTGTGGGGCGGCGCCAGCCCGTCCGGCTTCGACTGCTCGGGCCTCACGATGTACGTCTACTCACAGCTCGGCGTGTCGCTCCCGCACAACGCCGCGGCCCAGTACTACGCGCTCCCGCACGTGTCCGAGAGCGACCTCCAGCCGGGCGACCTGGTCTTCTTCGACGGGCTGAACCACGTCGGCATCTACATCGGCGGCGGCTCGATCATCCACGCGCCGCACACCGGCACCGTGGTGCAGATCTCGTCGCTCTCCGGCGGCGGCTCGTACTACGGCGCCGCCCGCGTCCCCGGCTGAATCACGGGGGTCAGACCCCGGTTATTCACGCTGGGGAGGCGTGGAGCCTCACGTGCCCTGCCGCTCGAGCCAGCGGGCAGCCGTGTCGCCCGTCTCGAGCACGTGCTGGTGCAGGAGCTTGCGGGCGCGGCGCGGGTCGGGCTTCACGAGCGCCTCGACGATGCGGTCGTGGTCGGCCACGCTGCGGGGGATGATGTCCGGGTCGTCGGCGAACGTGCGCCACGCGATGGAGCGGGGCACGCTGTTCTGGAGCGACTGCACGGTGTCGCGCAGCGGCGGGCAGGCCGCCGCGGCCAGGATCACGTTGTGGAAGAGCTCGTTCGCCTGCGACCACTGCTCGCACAGGATGGCCAGGCCCTCCTCGTCGTCGCGCGCCAGGGCGCGGTGACGCTCGTAGCCGGTGCGTAAGAGCGCCTGGGCGACGTCGAGGTCGCCCTTGTCGTAGCCGGTGAGCCGCCCGGCCGAGCGCTCGGCGGCCAGCCCCTCGAGCTCCGCCCGCACCAGGTAGACGTTGCGGCACTCCTCCGGGCTGAACCGGCGCACGACCGCACCGCGGTGGCCGAGCTGGTCGACGAGCCCGATCGCCTGGAGCTGACGCAGCGCCTCGCGCACCGGCGTGCGGCTGACGCCGAACCGGCTCGCGAGGTCCTCCTGGCGCAGGCGCGATCCCAGCGGGATGCGGCCCGTGACGATCTCGACCTGCAGCTTGTGGGCCAGGTCGTCGGCGCGGGAGAGGGTCGGTGTGTTCGGGCTCACACCCTCGATCGTAACACTGCGGGGAGCCGAACATGCGCAACATGTATCCCTACGGTTGATGTTTGGATCCAAACTGCTATGGTGGCCCGCACCAAGCCGAATGGAGCCCGTCATGTCCGTAGATGCCGTTGCAAAGCTGCCGGAGATCGAGCACATCAAGGCCCGCAAGGACGGGCTGGACGTCCTTGCCGACATCTACCGGTACGCCGAGCTGGGCTTCGAGGCCATCGCGCCGGACGACCTGACGCTGTTCCGCTGGTACGGCATCTACACCCAGCGGGCGGAGGAGTCGGCCGCGTCCGGCGACCCCGGGCCGTCCGACGACACCGACGGCCTCTTCATGCTCCGGATCAAGTTCCCGAACGGGATCGTGACCTCCGAGCAGCTGCGCACGATCGGCCGCCTGTCCGAGCGCTACGGGCGGGGCATGGGCGACATCACGACGCGTCAGAACATCCAGCTGCACTGGCTCCGGATCGAGGACCTGCCGGTCGTGCTCGACGAGCTGAACGCCGTCGGGCTCTCGTTCACCCAGGCCTGCGGCGACGTCTGGCGCAACGTGGTCGGCTGCCCGCTCGCCGGGGTCGACGGCCACGAGCTGCTCGACTCGCGCCCGCTGATCGCCGAGCTCGAGCGCACCTTCGTCGGCGACAAGCG
>JBQCGJ010000373.1:0-11671 GCA_051955775.1 Gaiellales bacterium
ATCCCGGACGAGCCCGGCGCGTTCACACGCAGCGCATCGCGCGCCAAGTCCCACTGCGGCCACGGGACCGGCAACCCGCACGACTCGAGCAACGCCGCCGCCACCCGCCAGGGCTCGCGGATAGCGGCTGAGCCGCCAGGCAGAGGCGTCGCGTCCAGCCACGCCAGCCGCTCGAACCCGGCCAGGTCGCAGCGCAGGAGCTCGCCGCCCCACAGCGTGCCGTCCGTGCCGTACCCGGTACCGTCGAACACCAGCGCCAGCGCCGGGCCGCTCTCGCCGTGCTCGGCCAGGCAGGCGGCAGCGTGGGCGTGGTGGTGCTGCACCCCCAGCGGCGCCATGTCCGCCTCCAGCGCCCATTTCGTGGACAGGTACTCCGGGTGCAGGTCGTGGGCCACGATCTGCGGGCGCACGTCGAGCATCGCCAGGTACAGGGCGAGGTCGTTTCGAAACGCGACGTAGGCGGCCTCCCCCTCCAGGTCCCCGAGATGCGCCGAGGGGAAGGCCTGGTCGCCGCGAGCGACGCAGAAGGTGCTCTTCAGCTCCGCGCCGACCGCCACCACTGGCTGGGCCGCCGCCACCGGGAGGGCGACCGCCCCGGGGGCGAACCCGCGCGAGCGGCGGATCGGGAACGCGGTGCGCAGCACCGAGTCCTCGCAGCGGCGGTGGATGGGCCGGTCGTGGGCCAGGAACGCGTCGGCGATACCGCCCAGCCGTTCCCGCGCCTCGTCGTCGGCGAAGGCGATCGGCTCGTCGCTGCGGTTTCCGCTGGTCATCACCAACGGCCCTCCGAAGTCCGTGCACAGCAGGTGGTGCAGCGGGGTGTAGGGGAGCATCACGCCCAGCCACGGGGTGCCGGGCGCGACCGACGGCGCCACCGGGCCGCCGGGGCGGCCGCGCACGAGCACGATCGGCCGCTCCCGTGACCGCAGCAGGTCGGACTCCGCAGCGCTCGCATCGGCCACGCCGCCCGGCTCCGCCGTCATCACCGCGAACGGTTTGTCCTCACGATGCTTGCGGGCGCGCAGGCGGGCCACCGCCGCCTCATCTCGGGCATCGCATGCCAGGTGGTAGCCGCCGAGTCCCTTGACCGCCAGGATCGCGCCGTCCCGCAGCAGCGCGACGGCCTGCTCCAGCGGCATGGTCAGCCGTGGCCCGCAGGCCGCGCAGCACACCGGCTCGGCGTGGAACCGCCGGTCGGCAGGGTCCTCATACTCCCGCCGGCAGTCCGCGCACAGCTCGAACTCCGCCATGGTGGTCAGCGGGCGGTCATACGGGACGCCGCGGACGATGGTGAACCGCGGGCCGCACTGCGTGCAGTTGATGAACGGATAGCGGTACCGGCGGTCGGCGGGGTCGAACAGCTCGCGCAGGCAGTCGTGGCACGTGGCCACATCGGCCGGCACCAGCGCGGTGCGCCCGCCCGCGACGCTGGCCTCGATGCGGAATCCGGCGTCCTCGCCGAGCGGCATAGGCTCGCAGCTCACCGAGTCGACGCGGGCCAGTGGAGGGGCGTCGTCGCGCAGCCCGGCGGCAAACAGGCTCAGCGCGTCGCGCTCGCCCTGCGCCTCCACCACGACGCCGCTGCCGTCGTTGAGCACGAAGCCGCGCAGCGCATGCCGGCGGGCGAGTCCGTACACGAACGGACGGAAGCCGACACCCTGCACCACGCCGGCGACGCGGAAACGGCGCCGCTGCTCGCTCATCGACCGGATTTTTGCATCGCCGTCCGCTGGGTGTCATGATTGTGATGCTCGGCCCGGACCACGCCGAAGCGCAGCCATCCGAGTGGGAGGCGCGTGTTGGGGCTCGATCACGCCATTGGTCGCTACGTGGAACGGGTCGCCTGATGTGCCTGGCAATCCCTGGTCGCGTCGTCGAGATGGTCGATGACGCGGCGCAACTGGCACGGGTCGACGTGTCCGGTGTGCTGCGCGTGGTCAACGTGGCGCTGGTCGACGGCGTCGGCGACGGCGACTGGGTGCTGATCCACGTCGGCTTCGCGCTGTCGAAGGTGGACGAGGCCGAGGCGCTGGCGACGCTGCGGCTGCTGCAGCAGATGGGCGAGGCGTACGAGCAGGAGCTGCGCGAGCTGCAGGAGAGCGCGATCGAGTGACCTGTGACGACCGGTACCACTGCACGACCTGCTCCGACGAGGCGGTGGCCATGCGGGTGGTCGAGCTGCGGCCGGACAGCACGGCGCTGTGCGAGGGCGGCGTGGAGGTACTGACCGATCTGGTCGACTCGGTGGACGTGGGTGAGCGGCTGCTCGTGCACGCCGGCGTCGCCCTCGCGAAAGCGGACGCATGAAGTTCGTCGACGAGTTCCGCGACGCCGAGCTGGGCCGCGCGGTGGCGGCCGAGATCCTGGCCACCGTGGAGCCCGGCCGCCACTACAAGGTGATGGAGGTGTGCGGCGGGCACACGCACACGATCTACAAGTACGGCATCGACGATCTGCTGCCCGAGAACGTCGAGCTGGTGCACGGCCCGGGCTGCCCGGTGTGCGTGATCCCGATGGGCCGGGTCGATGACGGCATCACGGTGGCCATGCGGCCGGAGGTGATCTTCACCTGCTTCGGCGACATGATGCGCGTGCCCGGGGCGCGCGGCTGCCTGCTCGACGCCAAGGCCGGGGGCGCGGACGTGCGCATGGTGTACTCGCCGCTCGACGCGCTGCGGCTGGCCCGCGAGCACCCCGACCGGCAGGTCGTGTTCTTCGCCGTCGGCTTCGAGACCACCGCTCCCTCGACCGCGCTCACGCTGATGCGGGCGCGGGCCGAGGGCATCTCCAACTTCTCGGTCTACTGCAACCACGTGACCATCGTGCCCCCGCTGCGGGCGCTGCTGCAGTCCCCCGACCTGCGCCTGGACGGGTTCATCGGGCCCGGGCACGTGTCCACCGTGGTGGGCGCCCGTCCGTTCCGTTTCCTGCCCGCCGACTACGGCAAGCCGGTGGTCATCTCCGGGTTCGAGCCGCTCGATCTCCTGCAGTCGGTGCACATGGTGCTGCGGCAGCTCGCCGAGGGCCGGTGCGAGGTCGAGAACCAGTACAAGCGGGTGGTGCCCGAGGACGGCAACCCGCAGGCGCTGCGGGTGCTGGCGGAGGTGTTCGAGCTGCGCCCCCACTTCGAGTGGCGCGGCCTGGGGTTCATCTCCCACAGCGGCCTGAAGATCCGCGAGGCATACGCCGAGCTGGACGCCGAGCTGCGCTACGAGGTGCCCGGCGTGCGGGTGGCGGATCCCAAGGCCTGTCAGTGCGGCGAAGTGCTGAAGGGCGTCATCAAGCCCTGGGAGTGCAAGGTGTTCGGCACCGCCTGCACGCCGGAACGGCCGATCGGCACCTGCATGGTGTCGTCCGAGGGGGCGTGCGCCGCCTACTACAACTTCGGCCGCTTCGCCCGCGAGCGGAAGGTCGTCTAGGTGGGCACCCGCGAGCAGGAGGCGCTGGAGCTGATCGAGCGCGTGCGCTCGCGGTCGGCCCGGTTCCGCGACACCCAGATCACGATGGCGCACGGCGCCGGGGGCAAGGCCACACAGACGCTGATCGAGGGGCTGCTGGCGCCGGCCTTCGGCATGGACGAGCTGGCCGACGCGGCTGCGGTCGGGCAGGTCGCCCTGACCACCGACACGTTCGTGGTCAAGCCGATTCGCTTCCCCGGCGGCTCGATCGGCGAGCTGGCGGTCAACGGCACCCTGAACGACCTCGCCGTGGCCGGCGCCCGGCCCGCCGCCCTGACCGTCTCCCTTGTGCTGGAGGAGGGGCTGGCCGCCGACGAGCTGCGGGCGGAGGTGGAGGCGATGGCGCAGGCCGCCGCTGCGGCGGACGTGCGCATCGTGGCCGGCGACACCAAGGTGGTCGAGCGGGGGCGCTGCGACTCGATGTACGTGTGCACCACGGGTCTGGGCATGCTCGACCCACGCGCCGGGCTGTCGCCGGGCTCGCTCAGCGCCGGCGACCGCATCCTGGTGTCGGGCCCCGTGGGCGCCCACGGGGTGGCCATCATGATGGCGCGGGGCGAGTTCGAGCTGGCCGCGCCGGTGGAGTCCGACACACGGCCGCTGTGGCCCGCGGTGGATGCCATGCTGGCGGCGGCAGGCGGGTGGCTGCGATGCCTGCGCGACGCCACCCGCGGCGGCGTGGCCTCGGTGCTCAACGAGCTGGCCCGCGCCTCCGATGTGGCCATGGTCGTGCGGGAGGCGGCGGTGCCGGTGCCGCCGCCCGTGATCGGCGCCTGCGAGATCCTTGGCATCGACCCCATGTACGTCGCCAACGAGGGCGTGCTGGTGGCCGCGGTGGCCGCCGATGCCGCGGACGCCGCGCTGGCCGCGCTACGGACCGTGCCCGGCTGCGAGCAGGCGGCGGAGATCGGCGAGGTCAGGGGCGAGCCGCCCGGCATGGTGATCGTCGAGACCGGATTCGGCGGGCGGCGGGTGATGGACATGCTGGTCGGCGATCCCCTGCCGAGGATCTGCTGATGCACGAGCTGGCCATCGCCGAGGCGCTGGTGGACGTTGTCTGCGAGCACGCCGCCGGCCGCCGTGTGGAGCGGGTCGAGGTTCGCGTCGGTCATCTGCGCCAGGTGGTGCCCGAGGCGCTGGAATTCGCGTTCGAGCTGGTGGCCAGGGAGACCGTGGCGGAAGGGGCCGAGCTGGCGATCGAGCGGGTGCCGGTGCGCATCGCCTGCAACGCCTGCGGCGCAGAGTCGGAGCTGGACTGGTTTCCGCTGGCATGCACCCGGTGTGCTGGCATGGACGTGGAGGTGATCGCGGGTCAGGAGCTGACAGTCGAGGCGCTCGAGGTCGCCGGCAAGGGGTCGGTGGCGGGAAGGAGATAGCCGTGCAGCAGGAACCCAAGGCCAGGGACTACCGCCCGCTGGTCGAACCACCCGGGCACGAGGAGGTGCACATCCTGTGGATCTCCGAGGGGATGAGCTGCGACGGCGACAGCGTGTCGATCACGGCGGCCATGCAGCCGTCCATCGAGGACGTGCTGCTTGGCAACATCCCCGGCCTGCCCCGCGTCCATCTGCACAACAAGGTGCTGTCCCCGACCCTCGGCGGCGGGGAGTTCCTGAAGCCGTTCTTCCAGGCCGTCGACGGTGAGCTGGACGCGCCGTTCGTGTTCGTGCTGGAGGGCTCCGTGCCCAACGAGAACATCAACGGCGAGGGCTACTGGACGTCGTTCGGCAACGACCCGGCCACCGGCGAGCCGCTGACGCTGTCGTGGTGGCTCGACCGGCTGCCGCAGAAGGCGTGGGCGGTGGTCGCGGTCGGCACCTGCGCGGCGTACGGTGGCATCCACGCCATGGCGGGCAACGCCACCGGCTGCATGGGGCTGGCCGACTACCTGGGCTGGGACTTCCGCTCGGCGGGCGGTCTGCCGATCGTGAACGTCCCCGGATGCCCGGTGCAGCCGGACAACTTCATGGAGACGCTGACGTGGGTGTTGTACATGGCGGCTGGGATGGCGCCCGTGATCCCGCTGGACGAGGCCCTGCGCCCGCAGTGGCTGTTCGGCAAGACCGTGCACGAGGGCTGCGACCGCGCCGGCTACTACGAGCAGGGCGACTTCGCCAAGGACTACAACTCGCCCAAGTGCCAGGTCAAGATCGGGTGCTGGGGGCCGGTCGTCAACTGCAACGTGACCAAGCGCGGCTGGATGGGCGGGATCGGCGGCTGCCCCAACGTGGGCGGCATCTGTATCGGCTGCACCATGCCCGGGTTCCCGGACAAGTTCATGCCGTTCATGGACGAGCCGCCCGGCGGCGGCATGTCCAGCGCGCTGATCAAGAGCCCGTACGGGCCGTTCATCCGCAAGATGCGCAGCATCACCAACGCGGCCGTCAACCGCGAGCCCAAGTGGCGCCACAACCGGGGCGAGCTGACCTCGGGATACGACCCGCGCTGGCGGGCCTAGGAAGGGAGGAGGCATGGCGACCAGAGAGCGTGTCGCGGAGGAGCGCCGCAACCTGGTGGAGATGTCCTGGGACCCGATCACCCGCATCGTCGGCAACCTCGGCATCTACACCAAGATCGACTTCGAGAACAGGGAGGTCGTGGAGTGCAAGTCGACCTCCTCGATGTTCCGCGGCTACAGCGTGTTCATGAAGGGAAAGGACCCGCGCGACGCCGGGTTCATCACCAGCCGCATCTGCGGGATCTGCGGTGACAACCACACCACCTGCTCGGTGTACGCCCAGAACATGGCCTACGGCATCCGCATGACGCCTCTGGCCGAGATGATCTTCAACCTCGGCGAGGCGGCCGAGTACGTGTTCGACCACATCATCTTCCAGGACAACCTGGTGTTCGTGGACTACTGCGAGCAGATGGTCAAGGAGACCAACCCCAAGGTGCTGGCCAAGGCGGAGAAGACCGACGCGCCGCACGCCGAGGTGCACGGCTACCGCACCATCGCCGACATCATGCGGGCCTACAACCCGTTCACCGGCGAGGCATACCGCGAGTCGCTGGAGATGAGCCGCGTCACCCGGGAGATGTTCTGCCTGATGGAGGGCCGGCACGTCCACCCGTCGACCCTGTACCCGGGCGGGACGGGCACCGTCGCCACCCCGCAGGTGTTCACCGACTACCTCACGCGACTGGTCAAGGCGACGGACTTCATCAAGAAGATCGTGCGCATGAACGACGACGTGTTCGACTTCTTCTACGAGGCCCTGCCCGGATATGAGGAGGTCGGCCGGCGACGCGTGCTGCTCGGCTGCTGGGGCGCGCTGCAGGATCCCCAGGCATGCGACTACCGGTACGAGCACATGACCGACAGGGGTCGCAAGATGAAGGTCACCCCGGGCGTGGTGGTGGACGGCGAGCTGGTCACCACCGACCTGGTCGAGATCAACCTGGGCATGCGGATCATGCTCGGCAGCTCGTACTACGACGACTGGAACGGCGAGGAGACATTCGTCGCCCGCGATCCCCTGGGCAACCCCGTCGACCGCCGCCACCCGTGGAACCAGACCACGCTGCCGCACCCGCAGAAGCGCGACCTGGAGGGCGGCAGGTACAGCTGGGTGATGAGCCCGCGCTGGGACGACAAGAACACGCCCGAACCGCCGCTCGCGCTGGACACCGGGGGCGGCGCCTTCGCGCGCCTGTACGCCACCGCACTGGCCGGACTGGTGGACTGCAAGTACGTGCGCGCCCCCGGCGACGGGTCGGTGCAGATCAACCTGCCCAAGTCCGGGCTGACTCCCGAGACGACGCTGGAGTGGCGAATCCCGCTGTGGTCGAATGCGATCGAGCGAAACCGCGCCCGCGCGTACTTCATCGCCTACGCGGCCGCGATGGCCTACGAGTTCGTGGAGGACGCGCTGAACGAGGTGCGGTCCGGGCGGACGAAGACGTTCACCGACTTCGAGGTGCCGGAAGAGGCGATCGGATGCGGGTTCCACGAGGCGGTGCGAGGCGTGCTGTCGCACCACCTGGTGATCCGTGACCGCAAGATCGCCAACTACCACCCATATCCGCCGACGCCGTGGAACGGCAGCCCGACCGACTCCAACGGGACGCCGGGTCCGTACGAGGATGCGGTGATGGGGATGCCCATCTTCGAGGAGAACGGCCGCGACGACTTCCGTGGGATCGACATCATGCGCGCCGTGCGCAGCTTCGACCCCTGCCTGCCCTGCGGGGTGCACATGTACCTCGGCAAGGGCAAGACGCTGCAGCGTGTGCATTCGCCGATGTTCGGCGGTGGCCACGGGAGCGGCTGATGGACGACGCCGGCGCCCGGCAACTTGTGGCACGCGTGGAGGGCCTGCTGGGGGAGGTCGAGGATGACCCGGCCGCCGTGGAGGCTGTGACCGCGCTGGTCGAGCTGTACGGGGAGGGGCTGCGGCGGCTGCTGGCCGGCGCCGACCCGGCGGCCGATGAGCTTGTCTCGCACCTGCTGGTGGCGCATGGACTGCACCCCGACCCGATCGAGCAGCGGGTCGGGCAGGCGCTGGACGAGGTGCGGCCGTACCTGCGCTCCCACGGCGGCGGGGTCGAGCTGCTGGCGATCGACGACGGCGTGGTGCGGCTGCGGCTGGAGGGGACATGCAACGGCTGCCCGTCTTCCACGGCGACCATGAAGCTGGCCATCGAGGAGGCGGTGCAGCGGGCCGCGCCCGAGGTGCACAGGGTCGAGGCCGAGGGCGCCGCGGCCCAGGCGCCGTCGCTTGTCCAGATGCGCCGGTTTGGCGAGCGCGGGAATGAGGATCCAGGATGGCGGGTGGCGGGCGCCGTGACAGAGGTGCAGGGCGGCGGTAGCGCACTGCGCACGGTGGGCGGTTCGCCGGTGCTGTTCCTGGGCATCGACGGAGAGCTGTACGCCTACCGGCCCACGTGTCCGGCCTGCGGCGGCTCGCTGGCCGACGGCCGGCTGAGCGGCGGGGAGCTGGAGTGCGCGGGCTGCGCTCGCCGGTTCGACGCCCGCCGGGCCGGGCGCTGCCTCGACCGCCCGCAGCTGTCACTCGATCCGCTGCCGCTGCTGGTGGCCGAGGGCGGCCTGGTCAAGGTGGCGCTGGCGTGAGCCGGCTGGCCCAGCTCGCCCAGCTCGCCCAGGAAGGCACCGGGGTTGGGGAGGCCGAGCTCGAGCGGTGCGAGATGTGCGGGGAGCCGCTGGCCGCCGAGCACCGGCACCTGGTGGACCTCTCCGCATCGCGGCTGCTGTGCGCATGCCGGGCGTGCACCCTGCTGTTCGACCGCCGGGCGGCCGGCGGCGGCCACTTCCGGCTGGTGCCCGACCGCCGCCTGGTGGTGTCCGGCTTCCGGCTGGAGGACGAGCAGTGGGATGCCCTGCGCATCCCGGTCGGCCTGGCCTTCTTCTTCCGCAGCACCCGGGCGGAACGAATGGTCGCGCTGTACCCGGGCCCGGTTGGAGCGACCGAGTGTCTGCTGGAGTTGGGCGCGTGGGCGCAGATCGAGGCGGCCAACCCGGTGCTGGGGCAGGTCGAGCCGGACGTGGAGGCGCTGCTGGTCAACCGTACCGCGGCCGGCCCGGGCTGCTACGTGGTGCCGGTCGACGACTGCTACGCGCTGGTCGGCCTGATGCGCATGCACTGGAAGGGCCTGAACGGCGGTGACAGGGTGTGGGACGAGCTGGAGGCGTTCTTCGAGCGGATCCGCCGGCGGTCGGCGACCGTGACCTACGACGGCGAGGAGGCGTGATGAAACCGAAGACCGGCAAGCCGCAGGTGAGCCCCGACGCGACAGCGCACACGGCCGGGGTGCGGGAGGGCAACGCGCGCGGCAACTACGAGAGCATGCCCGGGCACCTGCCCGACGGCACCTCGACGGCGGAGCGCTCGACGGGCGTCAACCCGAAGCACCACGAGCCCATCGACCCGCGCATGCCGAACCTGTCCCCCCCGTGAGCTCGGCGGCGGAACCCACCACCATCCCGGTGCTCGGCTTCGCGGTGGAGCGGGTAGTCGCGCTCGCTCCGGTGGCCGTGCCCACGCTGGAGTTCCAGGTGCGTATCTCGGCGGACATGCCCGTGCGCTCGCTGACCCTCAACGTGCAGCTGCGCATCGAGGCTGCCCGGCGCCGGTACGACGACGACACGCAGAAGCGGCTGGCAGACCTGTTCGGGCGGCCGGAACGCTGGCCGACCACGGTGCGCAGCCTGCTGTGGACGCACGCCTCGCTGGTGGTACCCGCGTTCGACGGCGAGACCGTGGCGCAGCTGCGCGTGCCCTGCACCTACGACTTCGAGATCGCCGCCGCCCGCTATCTGGACGCCCTGCGGGACGGCGACGTGCCGCTCGAGCTGCTGTTCAGCGGGACGATCTTCTACGCCGGCGATGACGGCCGGCTGCAAGCGGCGCACGTGCCGTGGGACCGGGAGGCCGGCTGCCGGATGCCGGTCGAGGTGTGGCGCGAGGCCGTCGACGGCGCGTTCCCGGGCACAGCCTGGCTGCGGCTCAGTCGCGACTGCTTCGACCGCCTGGCCGGATACCGATCCGGACACGGGCTGCCCACCTGGGAGGCGGCCGTGGAGCGGCTGCTGGACGGAGCGGACGAGTGACGGACGCCGTCGGGCAGATCGCCGATGCGGTGCTGTACGAGGGCCACGTGCTGTGGCCGTACCGCCGCTCGGCGCTGAAGAACCAGCAGCGGTGGACGTTCGGGGGTGTGTATCCGCGGGCCTACGCCGCGCACAGCGGCGACCGCTCACGGGTGGGGTTCGAGTGCCTGCTGGAGGGAGGCGGCGAGGTCGAGCTCGAGGTGCGGTTCCTGCACGTCGTGCACCGCCAGGTGTTCGTGGACGGAGACCCTGTGGACGAGCTGGAGCAGGCGGGCGAGCGGTACCTGACCTGGGACGAGGCGCGTGAGCGGCGGGTCGGGCCCGAGCCGTTCGCGATCGCCGCGGGCGAGCACGTGGAGCCGCCGTTCGTGCGCAGCTGGCAGCCGCTGGAGGGGGACGTGCGGATTCGGCGGGAGAGGCTGGGCACGCGTCTGGAGCGGGTCTCGGTGGCCATCGAGAACACATCCGGGTTCGCCGGCCTACACCGCGAGCAGGCGATTCGCCGCACCCTGGCGTCGGCGCACGCGGTCGTCCACGCCCGCGACGGCCGGCTGGCCTCCGTCATCGACCCGCCTGCGGAACTGGCCGAGGCGGCGGCGGGTTGCCGCAGCGAGGGGTTGTGGCCGGTGCTGGTCGGAGAGCCGGGCGACTTCTCCACGGTGCTGGCCTCGCCGATCATCCTGCCCGACCATCCGCAGGTGGCGCCCGAGAGCCAGGGCGATTTCTTCGACGGGGCGGAGATCGACCAGCTGCTGGTGCTGAACATCATGGGCCTGACCGACGCCGAGCGCAGCGAGATGCGGGCGTCCGATCCGCGCGCCCGCGAGCTGCTGGAGCGCACCGAGGCGATGAGTGCCGGCGACCTGATGCGGCTGCACGGAACGCTGCGGGACGTGCGCGCGCTGCGCAAGCCATGAGCGGCTGGAGCGAGCTCGAGCGGCCCGGGGCGTCGACGGTGACGGTGGACGGCGTGACCGTGGGCCCGGGCAGCCGGGTGCGGATGCGGCCGGCGGCGGGCGGGGATGTGTGGAGCAGCGTGCTGGAGGGCGGCGTCGGTGTCGTGGAGTCGATCGAGGAGGACACCGAGGGCGGCCTGCACCTGGTGGTAGTGGCCGAGGACGACCCGGGTCGTGACCTCGGTCTGCGCCGGATGCCCGGCCACCGGTTCTTCTTCTCACCAGGCGAGGTCGAGCCCCTGCCCGGATCGCGAGTGCTGGTGGCGGGGATCGGCAACATGTTCCTGGGCGACGACGGCTTCGGCTGCGAGGTCGCCCGCCGGCTCGCCGGGCAGACGCTGCCGGCGGGGTGCCGGGCCGCCGATTTCGGCATCCGCGGGCTCGATCTGGCCTACGCCATGCAGGACGGATGGGACGCTGTGCTGTTGATCGACGCGGCCCCGCGCGGCGAACCGCCCGGTACGCTGTCGGTGATCGAGCCGGACGTGGAGGACGACGCCGAGGTCACGCCCGACGCGCACGGCATGGATCCGGTGGCCGTCCTGCGGCTGGCACGAGCGCTGGGCGGGCTGCCTCGGCGCACGCTGGTCCTGGCCTGCGCGCCGCAGCGGATGGTCGACCCGGATGCCGGGGACGAGCTGCTGGGCGAGCTCACCCCTCCGGTGCTGGCGGCAGTCGACGAGGCG
>JBQCGJ010000374.1:0-20522 GCA_051955775.1 Gaiellales bacterium
AGCACCGCCTCGTGGGCGAGCTCCTGGTGCACGAACCGGGCCGCCCGTGAGCGCATCCGGCGATTGTATAAGCTCCGGCCAGTCGAGTTTCCGGAGGCAGGAAATGGAGCACAACGGGAGCGGCGGCAAGTGGTTCACCGAGCGCACTGTGGTCGGGGTCGGCGACGACGGCGCCCGCGAGGTGATGACGATCTGGATCGAGCGCCGGGCCGGCGCTCTGTGGGCCGTGGGGCGTGCGGTCGGCCTGGCTGAACGGCGCGACGGAGCGATCCACCGGGACGACTACGTGTTCGAGGGCTACGAGATGGGTGACGCGCTGGAGGCCGCCAACGAGGCCCTGGCGGCCGAGCTGGAGGTGGCCCGTGAGGAGGGGCGCACGCAGGACGTGGCGGAGTTCGCGCCCGACGACCTGCTGCGGCCACTCGAGCGCTGGTTCTTCGGGCACGAGCCGCGACCGTCCGCCGGGACGCGCTGACCGCCGGGCTCAGCCCAGCAGGGTCGTCGCCAGCAGCACGATGTTCATCGCGATCACCAGCACGGCCACGCCGATGGCCGCTGCGCGCACCCACCGGCCGTTGACGAGATCGCCCATCACGTCCCGGCGTGACGTCAGCCAGACCAGCGGCACAACCGCGAACGGCAGTGCGATGGACAGCACCACCTGACTCGCGATCAGCGTGGTCAGGGTGTTCACCCCCAGCGCGATCACGACCAGCGCCGGGATCATGGTCACCAGGCGGCGGATGAAGACCGACACCCGCCACTGCATGAAGCCGTCCACGATCATCTGACCGGCCATGGTGCCGACGGTCGAGGACGACAGCCCCGAGGCCAGGAGCGCGATCCCGAACGCGGTCGGCGCCACGCTCCCCAGCAGCGGATACAGCGTCTTGTGCGCCTCCTCGATGCCGCTCACCGAGACGCCGTTGGAGAAGAACACGGCGGCGGCCATGACGACCATCGACGCGTTGATCAGGAATGCGCCGTTCATGGCCAGCACGATATCGATCAGCTCCCGCCGGAAGTGCTGGCGGCGGCTCGTCCCGTTGAGGATCTCGTTGCGGTGCTGGACCAGGCCCGAGTGCAGGTAGACGACATGCGGCATGACCGTGGTGCCGACCATCGCCACCGCCACGTATACCGCGCTCATGTGCATGCCCGGCACCAGCATCCCGTGCATCACCGAGCCCGGATCGGGATGGGAGATGAAGAGCTCGACGAAGAACGCGGCGCCGATCACGCCGACGAACGTCATGATCGCCATCTCGAAGCTCGAGTGGCCGCGCCGCTGGATCGCCAGCAGGCCGAACGAGATGACGGCGGTCAGCAGCGCCGACGGCAGCAGTCCCAGCCCGAACAGGATCTGCATGCCGATCGCCGCGCCCAGAAACTCCGCCAGGTCGGTCGCCATCGCCGCACCCTCGGCGGCGATCCACAGCCCGATCGTGGTGCGCCGCCCGGAGTTGGCGCGGATGGCCTGGGGCAGCGTCATGCCGGACGCGATGCCGAGCTTCGCGGACAGCGACTGGATCAGGATGGCCATCAGGTTGGACGCCACCAGCACCCACAACAGCAGGTACCCGAACTGGGCGCCCGCCTGGATGTTGGTGGCGAAGTTGCCGGGGTCCATGTACGCCACGCTGGCCACGAAGGCCGGACCCAGGAACGGCAGCACGCGGCGTACGTGCTCCCACGGCGACCGCACCTCGACCGGCGCGACGGCTGCGCGCACGGTGTTCGGGGTCACGCCTCGACCTCCACGCGGATGCGCCCCGCCAACTCGACGCCGAGCGCATGCGGCTCGCCCGCCACCGACACCGTGACCGGGCCGCCGAAGGGGGCCTTGTCGACGAGTTCGATGCGGGCATCGGGCACCAGCCCGAGCTGGCCCAGATACCGGAGCAGCGGCGGATCGCCGTCGGGCACCTGGCGCACCACCGCCATCTGCCCGGGCTCCAGCTCCGCCAGACGCAGGCTGTCGGCGGTCGTGATCACGAGGTCGGGAGTGGGGATGGGATCCCCGTGCGGATCGGTCAGCGGATAGCCCAGCGCGCGGTCGATCGTCGCCTCGAGCTCCTCCGAAAGGTGGTGCTCGAGCCGTTCCGCCTCGCCGTGCACCGCATCCCAGGGCAGCCCCAGCTCGCGGGTCAGATACAGCTCCAGCAGCCGGTGATGCCGCAGCACCTCGAGGGCGACCAGGCGGCCGGCCTCGGTCAGCTCGACGCCGCGATACGGCGTGTGCTCGGCCAGGCCCATGGCGGCGAGCTTCTTGACCATTGCTGTGGCCGACGCCGCCGACACGCCCATCGACGCGGCCAGCGCGTTCGTCGTGGCGGGCCCATCCTCGCGCGTCTGGAGCAGGTAGATCTGCTTGACGTAATCCTGAACAGCTTCCGACTGAGTCATCTAAACCGGATTTTAGCCTACGCTAAACCCGGTATCAAGGCCGACTCAACCGAGGATCTGAAGCGGCGCCGTGCGGCCGTCGATCACGCCCGCCTCGCGGGCTGTGCGTTCGAGCGTGTCCAGCGCCCGCCGGCCGTCCTCGCCCAGATCGGCCGTGTGCTCGGTCACGTACAGCTCGACGTACGGCCAGATCACGTCCTCGGCCATCTCCTGGGCGTGCGCGCGGATCGTGCTCAGGGTTTCCTGGCGATTCGCCCATGCGTAGGCGATCGAATCCTGGATGACGGCGGTGGCGGTCTCGGCGACGCCGTCCGGCAGATCCAGCCGGGCCAGGATGCCGCCCAGCGGGATAGGCGCGCGCGCCAGCTGCTCGAATGACGCGCCCAGATCCTCGACCAGCACCAGACCGTCCCGCTGATAGGTCAGCCGGCCCTCGTGGATCAGCACCCCGAGGTCGGCGTCGCCGGCCAGCAGAGACGGCCCGATGTCCGAGAACACGGCATGTGAGATGTGGCCGCCGTCGGGGTGCAGGCAGCGGTAGAGCAACGTGCCAGTGGTGGTCTGACCAGGGCACAGAACACGCGCCGCCGGGTGCGGAGACACGCCCTCTCGGGCCGACACGAGCAGGGGGCCGACACCGAACCCCAGGGCCGAGCCGGCAGCCAGCACGCCGTACCGGTCAGCCAGCAGCAGCGCGGCGTGGTAGCTCCCCTTGGACAGGTCGTAGCGCCCGGCGAACAGGCCGTCGTTCAGCTGCTGCACGTCGTGCAGCTCGACGTCCATGTCGAGTCCGCGCATGTCGATCCTGCGGTGCAGGATGGCGTGGAACGCGAAGGTGTCGTTCGGACACGGCGAGATCCCCACCCGCAGCCTCACGACAGCGCCTCCTCGAGCGCGATCCGCGCCGCCGCCAGCCCTTCCGCCATCCGCCACTGCGAGCGGTCGCGCTCACCGGCCCGGTTGGAGATGCCACGGATGATCGTCACCGGCACGCCGAACCGTGTACCCGCCAGCGCGACCGCGTATCCCTCCATGTCCTCGGCGGCCGCCGCCGGGTGCCGCCCGACCACCGCCCGGGCGGCATCCGCGTCGCCGCTCGCATGGGCCACGGACACCAGCTCAGGGCCGCCCGCGGGAATCAGCTCGAGGGTGTCCCGGCCGCCGAATCCCAGCTCTGCGGCTGTATGGCCGCCCGCGCCGATGCCGTCGCAGGTCACGCGGCCGGCCACCATCGCCGATCCCAGCGGGTACGCGATGTCGTCGTAGGTGCCGGCGGCACCAACCAGCACCACGCCGTCCGCGGCCGCCGGGATACCCGCGATCGCATGCGCGGCGCCGACGCCGGCGGCGGCCAGCCCGAACCCGCATACGGCCACCGCCACGGATGGGCGGTCGGCGAACAGCATGTCCCGCTCCAGCTCGGTCGGCACCAGTATCAGCACGCTAGTGCTCCGTGCCGCTCATCAAGCGAGCTTTGGCGCGGAGCACTAGGAGATCTCGACCATGCGCTGGATCGCGCCCCGGGCCGCCGCGGCCACGTCGGGCGGCACTGTCACCCGGTGCCGGCCGTCTCGCAGGGAGTCGCGCAGCTTCTCCAGGGTGATCATCTTCATGTACCGGCACACCGCCCGCTCGGACATGGCGTAGAACCGCTTGTCCGGTGCGTCCTTGGCCAACCGGTGCAGTATCCCGGTCTCCGTCGCCACCACGAACTCGGTGCGGGGAGCCGACGCCGCATGGCGCACCATGCCCTCGGTGGACAGCACATGCGTGCGTGCGCCCAGGGCGCGGTCGTTGGCGGCGGCGTACATGCATTGGCTGGCGCAACCGCACTCCGGGTGGATCAGCAGATCGGCCTCAGGGTGGGCGTCCAGATGACGGCTGATGTCCGCTGCGCGGATGCCTGCGTGCACGTGGCACTCCCCGGGCCAGATCTTCATCCGCCGGCCGGTCACGCGCTCCAGGTAGCTGCCCAGGAACATGTCGGGCAGGAACAGGATGTCCCGCTCCTCGGGCACGGCCTCGATCACCGCGCGGGCGTTGCCCGACGTGCAGCAGAAGTCGGACAGCGCCTTCACCTCCGCCGTCGTGTTCACATAGCTGACAACTACCGCGCCTGGGTTCTCGTCCTTCCAGCGCCGCAGAGCAGCGGCGTCGATCGATGCGGCGAGCGAGCAGCCGGCGTCCAGGTCGGGGATCAGCACGGTCTTGTCTGGGGCCAGGATGGCTGCCGTCTCGGCCATGAAGTGCACGCCGCAAAAGACGATCATGTCGGCCTCTGTGGCGGCCGCCTGCTGAGACAGGCCGAGCGAGTCGCCCACGAAATCGGCGACATCCTGTACATCGGGGACCTGGTAGTTGTGGGCCAGGATGACGGCGTTTCGCTCCGCCGCCAGTGCCCGCACCTGATCCGCCAGCGTCCCCTCGGGGGCGGTCACGGTTGCCATTGGCGTACCTCCAGGGAGATGTCCAGCGCGGTGACGGAATGGGTCAGGGCGCCCACCGAGACGGCGTCCACCCCTGTGGCGGCGATTGCCGCCACGGTGTCCAGCGTGACACCGCCGGATGCCTCCAGCTCGGCCTGCCCTGCGGTGCGGGCCACGGCCCGGCGTACCTCCGCCACGTCCATGTTGTCCAGCAGGATCGTCTCGGCGCCCGCGGCCAGCGCCTGCTCGAGCCCGTCCAGGCCGTCCACCTCGACCTCGACCGGGAGGTCGGGCCGTGCCGCGCGGGCGGCGGCCACCGCGGCGCCGATGCCGCCCGCCAGCGCGACGTGGTTGTCCTTGATCAGAATCGCCGAGTCGAGGCCCATGCGGTGGTTGGCGCCGCCTCCGCACACCACAGCGTGCTTGTCCAGCACACGCAGGCCGGGCGCGGTCTTCCGCGTATCCAGGATCCGGCACCCGGTGCCGTCGACGGCCCGCACGTAGCGCCGCGTGGCAGTGGCGATGCCGGACATGCGCTGCAGGATGTTGAGCGCGGTGCGCTCGCCTGTGAGCACGGCGCGGGCACTTGCCGAGACCGTGGCGGCGACAGCCGGTGGGTCGGCGACCTCGCTGCCCTCGGCCAGCACCACCTCCATGGTCGCTGCCGGGTCGAGCCGCAGGAACACCTCCATTGCGTGCTCCAGGCCGCACACCACCCCCGGGGCCTTGACCACCAGGTCGGCGGTCGCCCGCATGCCCTCAGGCACGATCGCCTCGGTGGTCACGTCGCCGCCGCCCACGTCCTCATGCAGTGCGGCGCTGATCATCTGACCAGCGTGGGGGTCTGACCGGCCGTCCAGCGCGCCGGCTGAGGGCTCTCCGCCGGATGGTCCCGGCGCACGTGCGCGCCCCGGCTCTCGGTGCGGGCGATGGCCGCACGTGTGATCATCGAGGCCGTCAGCACCGGGTTGGTCGGGCGCTGGCGGTCGAGCCAACCGGCCAGGTCCTCGAGTTGACTGCCCTCGCGCACGGGGCCTGCCTGCCGCCACATGCGGTCGCGGAGCTCGGCCAGCGGCGCCCGCGCCATGGGCCGTTCGGGGGCGGATGAATCAACCGCCCCACCGGCCGAGGCATCCAGGCCCGTGGCCACCGCGCGGTGCGAGAACACGAAGCACTCCAGGAGCGAATTCGAGGCCAGGCGGTTCGCGCCGTGGACGCCGGTGCAGGCGCACTCGCCGCTGGCGTACAGCCCGGCCAGCGTCGTCGCGCCATCCAGGTCGGTGGCCACGCCGCCCATCAGGTAGTGCGCCGCCGGTGAGACCGGAATCCGGTCGCGGGCGAGGTCGAGACCCACCGCGGCGCAGCCGTCGACGAGGTTCGGGAATCGCGCCCGCACACGGCCGGCGTCGAGGTGGCGAAGGCTCAGGTAGGACGGATGGCCGGCCTCCTGCCGTCGCTGGAGAACACCCGCCACCACGTCTCGCGGAGCCAGCTCGGCGTCGGGATGCTCGGCCTGCATGAACCGATCGCCGTCCGCTCCGACGAGGTGGGCGCCCTCACCGCGCACGGCCTCGGAGATCAGGAACGCCCGCTCGCCGACCGCCAGCGCGGTGGGATGGAACTGCACGAACTCCATGTCGGTGACCGCGGCGCCGGCGCGCGCGGCGATGGCGATCCCATCGCCCGTGGCGCCTGCGGGGTTGGTGGTACGTGCATAGAGCGCCCCCGCCCCGCCGGTCGCCAGCAGGGTCATCCGCGCGTGCACCGGCCGCAGCTCGTCGTGCCCCAGCACCCAGGCGCCGTGGCAGCCGTCGGCGTCGGCGATCAACGCCAGCACTGCCGCGTGCTCCACCACACGGATCCGCGGCTCGGCCAGCACGCGTTCGATCAGCGTCTCGGCGATGGCCGCTCCCGTGGCGCTGCCGCGGGCATGCAGGATGCGCCGTCGTCCATGGCCGCCCTCCCGGCCGAGCGCGAAGCGCCCGTCCGGCGTGCGGTCGAACGGCACCCCGAGCCGGCTGAGGTCGGCCACCCGGTCGACGCCCTCGCGGACGAGCACCGCCACGGCCGCCGTGTCGCACAGGCCGCGACCTGCGCGGATGGTGTCCACGGCGTGCTGCCCGGGATCGTCGTCGGGCCCGATTGCAGCGGCGATTCCGCCCTGGGCCATGAAGGAGTTGGAGGCTCGCAGCGAGCCCTTGGTGACGATCGTCGCGGTGGCGGTCGCCTCCGCCGCTCTGAGCGCGGCGTACAGGCCTGCCAGTCCGGCGCCGATGACGAGCACGTCCGTCGTGGTGGGAAGCTCTTCGCCCAACTCGCGGGATATTAGCTCAAGTGACTAAAACGTGAGGGAATGAGCTTCAGGGGTGGCCCGTTATGGAGACTGGCATGTTGATGGTTCCTGATACGCTCGATTTCATGGCTGAGCGAGAAGATGGCGAGGCGATGGGTCCCGGGCTCGCGCAGGCGCAGGAGGCTCGCGACCGCGCGTGGTTCGAGGAGGAGGCGCTGTCCCACGCCGAGCACCTGTACCGGATCGCGCTGCGGCTGACCGGGACACCCCAGACGGCCGAGGATCTGGTGCAGGAGACGTACCTGCGCGCCTTCCGCGCCTGGCGCAGCTATCAGCCGGGCACCAATCTGGCCGCCTGGCTGGCCACAATTCTGCGCAATGCCTTCCTGGACGAGGCGCGCAAGCAGAACCGGCGGCCGGTGTCGGAGTCGCTGGACGAGCACGGCGACTATTACCTGTACAACCAGCTCGCCCGCGACCAGCAGGAGCCGCAGGAGGAGGTCATAAACCGCCTCTCCAGCGGCGCTATTGTGGACTCGCTGGCGGCGGTGCCGCCGGTGTTCCGGGAGGCGGTCGTGCTGGTGGACGTGGGCGAGTTCAGCTACGCGGAGGCAGCGGAGATCCTGAACGTCCCCATCGGCACCGTGATGTCCAGGTTGTACCGTGGTCGCCGGCTGCTCAAGCAGGCGCTGGCCGACCGAACGAACGAGGAAACGACGTGATGAACGCTGATCCGTGCCGGGACGCCGAGCATCAGATGCAGCCCTACCTCGACCGTGCGCTGACCGGGGTCGAGGTGGTGACGGTCGAGCGGCACCTGGCGGAATGCCCGTACTGCAACGCGCGCTACGTGTTCGAGCGGCGGCTGCGCGACCAGGTCAAGGACTGCTGCTGCGGCGAGCCGGTCCCGGTCGGATTCGTCGACCGGCTGCGGGTGCGCTGCTGCGGCGATCACCCCGCGGCATAGTCGACATCGCCGGGTGGATCCAGGTCGCGGCAGTCGACCAGCTCGGCCGGCAGTGAGCGGCCGGGCGCTTCGCCGCTAAGCGGAAGCTCATCCCACACCGCCCGCGGCAGCAGCACCGGATGCGACCGGCCGTTGCCGTAGTCGGCCGCCAGCACGGCCTGCGGCCGCCCGCCGGCCGCCCGCGCCACGCGCACCAGCGCCGCGGGCTGGAGCCCGGGCCCGTCGCCCAGCACGACCAGGGCCGCGGCGACCGTGGGGCCGAGCGCGGTCAGGCCGCAGTGAAGCGACGCCGCCTGGCCCGCCGCCCAGCCGGCGCACACCACCGGCCGGCACCCGTGCAGGTCGATCGCCGCCAGCACCTGCTCCGCGTGGGCGCCGAGCACGACCACCCGCTCAGCGGCCGGCGCCTTCTCCACTGCGGCCAGCACCCGCTCCAGCATCGGCCGGCCGGATACGTCGTGCAGCTGCTTGGGCCCGCCGTATCGGCGGCCGGCGCCGCCGGCCAGCACGATCGTGGCGATCACGCCGTATGCAGCAGGGTGAGCGCGATCTGCAGCAGCCGGAAGGCCGCCCGCGTGTACGGCGTGATCTCCTCCACCGTCTCGTGGGCCACCCCGGCAGCCCACACCACCCCGGCGGTCTCGATCAGCTCGGCCACGTCGGCCAGCTCAGGGCTGGCCTCGGCGTCGCACGCCCGCACCGCCAGGCCGATCGCCCCCGGCATGTCCGGCTGGCGCATCCACAGCAGGGCGGTGGTGGTCATCAGGTAGTCGCTGATCCGCATCCGCTGCATGGACATCTGCTCGGTGGTGTCGATCAGCGGCGGCGACAGCGTCGGCGCGGGCTCTCCGCGTGAGACCCGCTCGGCGTTGTCCCAGTACACCGCCCGCACGTGATCCACCGATGCGCCCGCGTGGCGCAGGACGTGCGCGACCTGGAAGATGCTCGTCTCGGCCATCCCGTACGGCACGTCGCTGGCCCACACGATCTGCTCGGGGGCGGCCGTGGCCAGCAGCATGCGCAGGTCGTTGACGCCCCATACCGAGGTGTCGTAGGTCACGTTGGGGTGGGCGCGCAGCGTGCGGCCGATGTGCTGCAGGTCGGCGATCGCGGCGTGGGCCAGGATCAGCTGGGCGTGTGGATGCCGCTCGACCAGGTGCTGGAGGTCGTCGGCGATCGGCGGCAGGCCGCGGCCGGCGTGGATCAGGATCGGCACCCGGCGCTCGGCCGCCAGCGCAAACACCGGATTCAGCGCCCGCTCGCCGAAGGTGAACCGCTGCGCGCGGGGGTGCAGCTTGATGCCGCGCGCGCCGCGGTCCAGACAGCGGGTGGCCTCGCCGATCGGGTCGTCGGTGAGGTCGAGCCGGCAGAACGGCACCAGCCGGTCGGGCTGGTGGGAGCACCACTCCAGCACGCGGTCGTTGGGCACCCGGTAGGCGGGCACCCGCTCGGGGTCGTTCAGCGGGAACGTGAACACACGCTGCACACCGGCCGCGTCCATGCCGGCCAGGAGCTGGTCGGGGGACAGCGTGAAGCCGTCCTCGTCGACGCCGACGTGGGTGTGCGAGTCCCAGATCCGGATGTCGGCGGGCAGCAGCCGCCAGCCATCGGCCACGTGCCGTTCGAACAGCGCCTGGTATCGCGCGAGGGGGTCGGTGGTCACGGCCGGAAAACCTACCAGCAGGGCCGCTGTCGATCAGCTAGGTTGCGCCGGTGGCTCCCAGCGTCCTGATGCACGCGGACTCGATGCGCGATCCCGACCTGTACGCGGCCACCGGGGTGGCGATCGTCGACCCGTTCACCTACCTCGAGCACGACGGCCGCCGGATCATCCTCACCAGCACGCTGGAGGCCGACGGCGCCCGCCGCAACTCGAAGGCCACCGACGTCCTGACCACCGGCGAGCTCGGTATGCGCGACCTGATCCGAAGCGGCGTGCCGTGGAACGAAGCAGAGCTCGAGATGATCGGCAGGCTGCTCGAACGCGAGCACGTGCAGTCGGTCACCGTGCCGCCCCGGTTTCCGCTGGAGGCGGGGGACTTCCTGCGCTCGCGCGGCGTCCAGGTGAACGTGGACGCCCAGCTTTTCTGGGATCGCCGCCGGCACAAGGATGAGCGGGAGCTGCAGGGCATCCGGGCCGCGCAGCGGGCCGCCGAGGCCGCCATGCGGACGATCCGCGAGCTGCTCGGGTCGTCGTCCCCTGGGCCGGACGGGCTGGTCTTGGAGGGCGAGACGCTGACCTGTGAGCGCGTGCGGGCGGCCGTCATCGAGACCCTGCGCCGGCACGGCTGCGGCGGCGAGCCGCCGATCACCGCGGCGGGCCCGCAGAACGCCAACGTGCACGAGCTGGGTACCGGCCCGGTGCGACCGGGCGAATCGCTGGTTGCGGACATCTTCCCGCTGCACCTGGAGAGCCGCTATTTCGCGGACATGACGCGCACGTTTTGCTTTGGGCCGGCGCCGGACTGGCTGGCTCACATGCACGCGACAGTGCTGGAGGCCCTCAAGCGGTCGACCGAGGCGATCGTGCCGGGAGCGGCCGGGGTGGACGTGTTCGGCGTCGCCTGCGACGTGATCGAGGCGGCGGGCTACCGCACCGAGCGCTCGTCGCCGGGTGAGGAGCTGGACGAGGACTTCTTCCACGGCCTCGGCCACGGCGTGGGGGTGGAGGTGCACGAGCTGCCGCACATGGGGCTGGGCACCAAGCACGTGCTCGAGCCGGGCGACGTGGTCACCAATGAGCCGGGTCTGTACCGCAAGGCCACCGGGGGTGTGCGGCTGGAGGACCTGCTGCTGGTGACTGCCGACGGCCACGAGGTGCTGACCGACTTCGACTACGAGCTCGAGGTGATCCCCTAGCTCAGACCGGCGCCACCGCGCGGGCCGGGATGCGCGGGCGCTGGTCGACGCGTTCCAGCCATTCCGCCAACCGGGGATGTGCGGCGTCCAGCGCAAGGTGCTCGGCAAGCACCCGGTGGAACAGCTCGTCGTCCGCGGGATCGATACCGCGGCCGTACTTGAGGAACGGGAAGGCGCAGCAGTCGGCGGCCGAGAAGTCGTCGCCCATCAGATGGTCGCGCCCGCTCAGCAGATCCTCGAACAGGTCGAGCGACGAGCGCATCTCGGCGGCCAGCGCCAGCACCCGGCCCTCGTCCGGCTGCGGCTGGGACAGCTCCGCCTCGATCTCGTTCGGCGGCCGCTTCCACACGCGGTTGAACCAGTCGATGAACACCCGCACACGCGCCCTGTCCGACGCCTCGGCGGGGAACAGGGGCGGGGTCGGAAACCGCCGCTCCAGGTGCTCGATGATCTCGCTGGAGTCGATCACGATCCATCCGTCGTCGTCCAGCACCGGCACCAGCGGCTGGCCGCTGATCTCCACAGCCGCGCTGCGGTCGCCCACGTCGAGCATCACCAGGTCGGCCTCCACCCCCTTGTGCCCGAGGGCCAGCGCGACCCGCTCCACGTTCGTGGACAGCGGGACCGCATACAGCCGAAGGCCCATCAGGCGGCGAGCAGCTCCAGGAACCGGGCCTCGTCGTCGAACGGCCCCACCGCACCCAGGTTCAACCCCTCGTTGACCATGATCTCCCGGGCCAGGCGCCGGATGTCGGCGGCCGTCACCGCCTCGATCGCGGCCAGCACCTCCTCCGGCTCGGCCGCCCGGCCCTCCAGCACCTCACGCCGCAGGCCGAAGGTGATCAGGCCGCGGGGATCCTCGAGCTGCAGCACGAGCCTGCCCTTGAGGTAGTTCTTGACCCGCCGCAGCTCGTCCTCAGGCACGTCCTCGGTGGACAGCTTCTTGAACTCGCCGACGATGGTCGAGACGGCCAGGTCGATGCGCTCGATGTCGACGCCGGCCTGCGACACCAGCGTACCGGCGTCGTCGTAGGACTGGTGGCTGCAGAACACGTAGTAGGCCAGACCGTGCCGTTCGCGCACCTCGATGAACAGCCGGGACGACATGCCGCCGCCGAGAATGGCGGACAGCACCTGCATGACGTACCGGTCGGGATGCGCGGTCGGCAGTCCGCGGACGCCGACACGGATATGCGCCTGGTCGGAATCGCGGGTCTCCAGGCTGACTCGGGGCTCGATCTGGACGATGTCGACAGGCTCGGGCACGCCCGTCGGACGATCCCCGAGGTCGCCGAACTGCTGCTCCACCTCGTGGCGGAAGCCGCCGTCGACGGCGCCCGCCGCGCCCACCACCATCCGCTTCGGCGTGTACCAGGCCCGCAGGTAGTCGAGGAAGGTCTGGCGGTTGGCTGCGCGGATCGTGTCCTTGGTGCCGAGGATGTCCCAGCCCAGCGGCTGGTCGCCGAACAGCAGGTGGTCGTACACGCTGTCCACGTGGTCACGCGGGGTGTCCACGTACATGTTCAGCTCCTCGATGATGACGCCCTTCTCGCGCTCCACCTCGTCGGGCTCGAAGCGCGACGCCCGCAGCTGGTCGGTCAGCACGTCCAGGGCGAGCGCCCGGTGCTCGGCCGCGCACTTGATGTAGTAGCCGGTGTACTCCTTGCCGGTGAAGGCGTTGAACTCGCCGCCGATGCCGTCGACCTCGGCCGAGATGTCCTTGGCGGTGGGCCGCTTCTCGGTGCCCTTGAAGAACATGTGCTCGGAGAAGTGGGCAATACCGTTGGTGGGCTTGGTCTCGTACCTGCTGCCGGCTGCCACCATCACCATCACGGCCACCGACTTCGCGGAGGGCATGGGCGCGGTGAGCACGCGCAGCCCGTTTGGGAGCGTTGTCTTCTCGTACATGCGGGGTATCGTAGTCAGCCGTGAGCGCCCAGCACGTGGAAATGGAGCGCGTCGACGTGGAGGCCGCGGCGGGCGTCGCCGACGCCCTGTTCGCCCATCCGCGGGACGGCGGGCCGTTCCCCGGGGTGCTGCTGTACATGGATGCGTACGGCATCCGCACGGCGCTCGGTGAGCATGCCCGGCGGCTGGCCGGCCACGGGTACAGCGTGCTCGTGCCCAACGTGCTCTACCGCGACGGGCGCTCGCCGGTGCTGGAGAACATCGAGCAGCGGCTCCAGGATCCCGACCGGGGGTCGCTGTTCGAGGAGCTGATGCCCAAGCTGCGGAAGCTGACGCCGGACGTGGCGAACGCCGATTCCCGGGCGTGGCTGAGCTATCTGCGCAGCCGGCCGGAGGTGCGCAGCGGACCGCTCGGCACCGTCGGCTACTGCATGGGCGGGCGGCTGAGCATCCGCACGGCCGGCGAGTTCCCCGATGACGTCGGCGCGGCGGCCAGCTTCCACGGAGGCAACATGGCCACCGACGGCGACGACAGCCCACATCTGGCGGCGGTGAAGGCGCGTGCGGAGATGTACATCGGCCACGCCGACAACGATCGCTCGATGCCGCCTGAGCAGATGGCCCGCCTGACCCAGGCGCTGGCCGAGGCACACGTGCGCCACACCGCGGAGCTGTACGTGGGCGCGGTGCACGGTTGGACGCAGACCGACACGCCCGCCTACGACGAGCCGTCCACCGAGCGGCACTGGGCGCGGCTGCTCGACCTCTACGGGCGGGTGCTGGCGCCGTAGGGCGCCAGTTCGGCGAGCTTCCGCTCCAGCAGCCGGCGCTCGGCGTCGTCGGCCACCAGCTCCAGCGCGCGGCCGTACGCCAGCCGGGCATCGTCGGTACGACCCAGCCGCTGCAGCAGCTCCGCCCGGGTGGCGTGCAGGTAGCGGTAGTCGCCGAGATCAAGCCGCTCGACGATTGCCAGCCCCGCGGCGGGGCCGTCGGCCTCCGCCACCGCCACCGCCCTGCTGAGCTCGACCACCGGTGAGCCGGTGAGTCGCGAGAGCTCGCCGTACAGGGCGGCGATCTGCGGCCAGTCGCGAGGCTGGTCGGCGTGCAACGAGGCGATCGCCGCCTGCACCACGTACGGACCGCGGCCGTGCAGGGCGAGGGCTCTGTCCAGGGCGGCCCGGCCGGCGGCGATCTGCGCGGCGTCCCACAGAGCGGGGTCCTGGTCGTCCAGCAGTACCAGCTCACCGTCCCGAAACCGGGCTTCGCGGCGCGCATCGTGCAGGAGCATCATCGCCATCAGACCGTGCACCTCGGGCTCGTCGGGCATCAGCTCGGCCAGCGCACGGCCGAGCCGCAGCGCTTCACCCGTGAGGTCACCGCGGCCCGCATACCCCTCGTTGAAGATCAGGTACACCACCGCCAGCACGGCGGCCAGGCGATCCGGCAGCAGGTGCTCAGGTGGCACGCGAAAGGGGATCCCGGCGGTGGCGATCTTGCGCTTCGCCCGCACCAGGCGCTGGGCCATGGTCTGTTCGGGGACAAGGAACGCGCGGCCGATCTCGGCGGTGGTCAGACCGCCGAGTGTGCGCAGCGTGAGGGCGACCTGGGCGTCCGTGGACAGCGCCGGATGACAGCAGGTGAACACGAGCTCCAGCCGCTCGTCGGGAAATGTGGCGTCTTCCACCGGGTCCTCCGCGGTCAGCGGGACGTCGAGCAGGCGGGTCTTGACGGCCAGTGTGCGGTCGCGGCGGATGCGGTCGATCGCCCGGTTGCGAGCCGTGGCGATCAGCCATGCGCCCGGGTTGGCCGGGGTGCCGTCAGCCGGCCAGCGCTCCGCGGCGATCGCGAACGCCTCCTGGGCGGCTTCCTCGGCGAGGTCGAAGTCGCCGAGGAAGCCGATCAGGGCAGCGAGCACGCGTCCCCACTGGTCGCGGAAGACCTGCTCGAGGATGGCTACCAGCTCTCCACGATGGGCCGCACCTCGATCGCCCCGCCCATGCTCGCGGCCGGGATGGTGGCCGCCACCTCGATGGCGGAGTCGAGGTCGTCGGCCTCGAAGAACAGATATCCGCCGACGGCCTCCTTGAGCTCCACGAACGGCCCGTCGGTGGTCAGCGTCCTGCCGGTCTCGACCCGTACGGTGGTCGCCGTCTCGGGCTCGGCCAACTGCATGCCGGGGGTGACGCCCGCGGTCTCGTTGAGCGCCTTGTAGGCGGCGAACACCTTTCCCTGTTCCTCCTGCGAGAGCCGTCCCCACGCCTCGGGGTCGCGCGGTGTCGGGGTCGTGCCCTGGTGGATCAGCAGCATGTACTTCACGGTTCCTCCTCGTGTGGATGATCGTCTGTAGACGAACGGGAGGCGGCGAATTCGACACCCTTCTGGGATGAGTTTGGGAACCCGCGCACGAGCACGGTCAGGGCGTCCCGCCACGCCTGCTCCTCGTCACCGTGGGGAAGCGCTCCGCGCAGCTCCAGCGACGCCAGGCCCTCGCACAGCGCGTGGAATGCGCGCGCGCCGTCGCGCACGCTGCGGTCGCCCAGCAGGCCGGCCTCCTGCAGCCGCTCGAAGCGTTTGCGAAGACCCGCCATGGCGTCCTGTGCCTCGCCTTTGAACTCGTCGAACAGCTCCGGCGCCGGCAGCGTCCGCTGCACGCTGATGCTGTACAGCGCGGGGTGCTCGACGGCGAACGCGCGGAACACCCTGATCCCCGCCTCGATGATGTCGGCGGCGGGGTCGGCGGACGCGGGGTGGGCCTCGATACCCTCCCGCAGCAGTTCGAAGCCGTGCGCCCCCAGCGCAGTGACCAGGGCGTCCTTCGATCCGTAGACGCTGTACACCGCGCGGGTGGTGGTGCCGACGGCGGATGCCACCCGGCGCACGGTGAGTGCGTCCACCCCGTCGGCCTCGACGATCCGCTCGGCTTCTCGCAGCAGCGCCGCGGCGGTCTGGTCGTTGTGTTCGCGGGGCCGGCCCATGCTCCTCACAGAGTATCGCAACGCCGTTTCGATATGTGCTATAACGCAACGCTGTTACGAAATACTCGAGGAGGATACGCATGCACGTCGACACCCAATCGTTCCAATCCCGCGTCCGCTGGGCGGGCCTGTCCGGCCGTGAGCGGGCCGGTGACGATCCCGCTGCCCAGGCGTTCGTGCTGCTGCACGGGCTGACCTTCGATCGCCTCATGTGGGACCCGGTGCTGGAAGGACTGCCGCCGGAGCATCGCGCGATCGCGTTCGACCTGCCGGGTCACGGCGGGTCGCCGATGCTGCCCGAACCGGGGCTCGGTGCGGTGGTGGACGCGATCCATGAGGCCGTGCTGGACGCCGGGCTGGACAGTCCGGTGATGGTCGGTCACTCGATCGCCGGCCCACTGGCCGCCATCTACGCGAGCCGGTACCCGGCGGCCGGCGTGGTCAGCGTGGACGCCCCGGTTCGCCTGGAGCGGTTCGCGGCCGGCCTCGAGGCGCTGCGACCGCAGTTCACCGGCCCGGGGTTCGCCGATGTGTGGCCGCTGTTCCAGGAGAGCATGCATATGGAACGGGTTCACGCCCACCGGCGGCCGCTGCTGCGGGCCGGCGAGACGGGATCGCAGGCGGTCGTGCTTGCCTATCAGTGGGATCTGCTCGAGCGGCCGCTGGCGGAGGTCGTCCGCTGGCGCGACGAGGGGATGGCGGTGCTGGCGCGGGCCGGGACGCCCTACCTTGCGTTGCAGACCGAGCCGGTGGATCCGGCCGAGGAGGCCTGGCTGCGCGGTCTGATGCCGCAGGCGGAGGTGCTGGTGTGGCCGGTGGGCCACCACTTCCCGCACCTGGCCGATCCCGCTGGGTTCGCCGACCTGCTCCGCGGGATGGCCGAGAGGGCCTCAGTCCGCGGGGTCGAGGAGCCGGGCCGCGTGCGCTGACGAGTAGACGGCGTTGCGGCAGATCCGGCCGTCCCGGACCTGGATCAGGTCGATACCGTCCCACTCGATGGCGCGGCCGGTGTCGGGATGCGTGGCCCGGGCCGTCCATTCGGCGATTGCGTGATGCTCGCCGGCGTGGATCCCGTCGTGCTCCTCGAAGCGCAGGTCCGGCCACCGCAGGTGGATGGCGGCGATATGGCGGCGGGCGGCGTCGATACCCTCGACCCGCTCGCCGCCGGTCACGTTCTCGAATACGAAGTCCGGAGTGACAAGCGCCATGATGGCGTCGACATCTCGCGCGAAGAACGCATCCCGGTAGCGGATGCACAGCTCACGCGCCGACGAGTCGCCTGCCATGCGCAGAGCATACGGGACGTACGGCTACCGCTGGATCTGGCCCGGCGCGAGGCGGAGTGGTTCTCCCAGGCCGGTCGGCGGCTCGAACACCTCGAGCAGCACGCCCAGCACCGCCCGTGTGTCGAGGTAGGCAAACGCTCCGGTCTGATCAGGCCCGAAACCCCGTCCGGTCGAGACGATGTCGATGGCCGCGGTCTCGGCCGCGACGCACGCGTCGTCAACCGACGGGACGACCGCGGTGATGTGATGGACGCCCTCCCCATGCTCCTCCAGCCACTCGCGATGTGGCGTCGAGCCCTGCAGCGGCTGGAGGATCTCGACCTGCGGGCTGGTGCTGTTCAGCCCGAGCAGCGTCGAGCCCGTGGCCGGCCGGCCATGCAGGGTGTACTCGCCGATGTTGTGCGCGCCGAGCTCGTAGACGCGCCAGGGACCGTTCCCGAACAGCGCCGACTGCCGTTCGGCGCACGCGTCGAGATCATGTGTCACGAATGCGACCTGCACGATCTCGAGCCCGTTCAGGAGCGCGGCCGCCGGCACATCGCGAGTCTATAACGTGAAGGAGGACCGCTCCCTTGGGTGCACACGGACTCCGCTACCGGCTGCTTGCGAGCCGGTAGCCGGCGACGCTCGTCAGGACGACGAACACGAGCAGGAGCACGAACCCGACGAGGTCGAGCACGAGCCCGAAAGTCGCGATCACGCCGCCGAGGCCGAACCCTTGGAGCAGCAGGAAGGGCGCCGTCGCGATCGCGATCCACCCCGCCCGGCGGGGCAGGTCGCCGGTGCGGAGGATCAGCAATCCCGCCGCGAGGAATGCGAGGCTTCCGAACACGTCGGCGACGCTGTCGAACGCGTAGGTCAGGTAGTACAGCGAGAACGACAGGCCCCGGTCGTGGGTCGCCGAGTAGGACGCCACCCGGGCGCCCAGCATCCCGGTGATGCCGATGTCGCTTACGGCGTGGAGCGTCACAAACAGCACCCCGCCGACGAGCACGAGGATGCTGAGGTCGTTGGGGCGCGCCGGATCGCCGCGCAGCAGGCAGTAGAGCTTCCACAAGTAGACGACGAACGCGACGGCGTAGACGATCGAGATGCAGGCGATCGCGATCATGCGTCCCTCGTGGGCGGCGAGCCCCGTGGCGATGGTCGGCGCGGAGTCCTGGTGGGTCAGGCCGATCCCGACGGCGACGACTGACTCGGCCACGAGGGCGAGGACGAACACGACGCCCGCCGCCCATGCATATCGCTCCCAGGCCGCACCCTGCATGATTCAGCCGGACACTACGCCTTCGCTCGGCTATCCCTCGGCGCCGGTAGCCTGTCCCGGATGAGGATCCTCGTCGCCCGCTGCGAGATCGCCTACCAGGGCCGCGCCACCACCCGCCTGGGCGCCGGCGACCGGGTGATCCTGTTCAAGGACGACGGCTCGCTGTGCGTGCACACCGACAGGGGATACAAGCCGCTCAACTACATGCCGGGCCCGACCACGGTGCGCGAGGAGGGCGACGTGATCCGGGTGTACCGGCCAGCCTCCGACGAGTCGCTGGTGATCGTCGTCTCGCAGATCATCGAGGACTCCCGGCTCGACCTGGCGGACGAGGCCGTGCTGGAGATGGACGGCGCCGAGCGGCAGATCCATCTGCTGCTGGAGCGCGCGCCTGAGGTGATCGAGGCCGGGCTGCGGGTGCTCGACCGCGAACGGTTTACGGACGTCGGGCCGGTCGACCTGTTCTGCCGCGACGCCGCCGGCCGCACAGTCGTGGTGGAGGTGAAGCGAGTGCGGGCGGTGGCCGCCCACGTCGAGCAGCTCACCAGGTACTGTCAGCGTGTCGATCTCGACCCCGTGCACGCTCCCTGCCGTGGCATCCTGGTGGCTCCGGACATCGCACCCCAGGCGCGCGTGATGTGCGAGGCCCGCGGATTTGACTTCGTGGGCATCGACTACGACGTCCTGAAGGGCGAGGCGACGCCCGAGTTGACCCTGTTCGAGTGACCCCACCCAAGGAGACCAGATGCCGTCCGTCGACCTCACCACCCTGCCCGTCGTGACCACCGTGTACGGCCGCTGGCAGCCGCTGAACGGCCCGCTCGGCGTGACCGCGTTCGGCATCAACGGCATGGCCTGCGAGCCCGGCGAGGACTTCGACATCTCACACGACGAGGCCGAGACCGGGCAGCAGGAGGCCTACGTGATCGTGGCCGGCAGGGTCGAGTTCACCATCGGCAGCGAGACGGTCGCGGCCGGTCCGGGCCAGGTGGTGTCGGCGCCGGATCCCCGGGCCGTGCGCAGCTACCGGGCGCTGGAGCCGGGCAGCCGCCTGGTCTGCGTGGGTGCCGCTCCCGGAGCCGAGCAGCCGTTCGGCGAGTGGATCGGGGAGGCCGCCGAGGGGTCGTGACCGGCATCCGCCGGCCGGCTCACAGGGCCGCCACAGCCTCCAGGAAGCGGTCGATCTCCTGCACCGTGTTGTAGTGGACCGCGCCCACGCGGACGGCGCCGCCGTGACCCTCGAGCCCCAGCCGCTCCATCAGCTCGAGCGCGTAGTAGTTGCCGTCCCACACGAAGATCCCGGATGCCGCCAGCGCGGCCGAGACCTGGGCGGGGGTGTGGCCTGACACGGTGAAGCCGGCGGTCGGCACCCTCCGCTCGAGCGCCCGCGTGCCGTACAGCGTGACGCCGGGGATGGCGGCCAGCCCGTCCAGCAGCCGTTCGGTCAGCTCCTGCTCGTACGCCCGCACCGCCCGCATGCCGAGCCCCTGCAGGTAGGCGATCGCGGCCGCGGTGCCGGCGATGCCCTCCAGGTTGATGGTGCCGGTCTCCCAGGAATGGGGTGGCTCGTCGGCCGCCGGCCGCACCTTGTACGGGCGGTGTCGCTCCAAGAGCTCGCGCCGTCCATACAACACGCCGACGTGTGGCCCGAAGAACTTGTATGCGGAGCACACCAGGAAATCGCAGCCGAGCTCGCCCACGTCGATCGGCCCGTGGGGCGCATAGTGCACGGCATCCACGTAGCTGATCGCGCCCGCCTGCCTGGCCAGGTCGACCAGCCGCGCCACGTCGTTCACCGTGCCCGCTCCGTTCGACGCCCAGCCGAATGCGGCCACGCGTGTGCGGTCGCCGAGCTGTCGCTCGAAGTCCGCGACGTCGATCAGACAGGTCTGTGTGTCGATGCCCGCCGTGCGCACGGTGGCGCCGCGGTCGGCCGCCGCCAGCATCCACGGCGCCACGTTGGCGTCATGGTCGAGACCGGTCACCAGCACCTCGTCCCCCGGGCCGAGCTCGCGGCACAGGGTGCGGCTGGCATGCATGGTGAGCGTGGTCATGTTGGCCCCGAAGATGATCTCGGCCGGCGACCCGGCGCCCAGGAACCTGGCGGCCGCCACTCGCGCGGCCTCCAGCATCTG
>JBQCGJ010000375.1:0-7643 GCA_051955775.1 Gaiellales bacterium
GGCATGCGGCAGCGCGTGATGATCGCCATGGCGCTGATCAACAACCCCGACCTGCTGATCGCCGACGAGCCGACGACCGCGCTCGACGTGACCACGCAGGCCCAGATCCTGAAGCTGATGAACGAGCTCCAGCGCGACTTCGGAAGCGCCATCATCCTGGTCACCCACGACCTCGGCGTGGTCGCCGAGACCGCCGACAAGGTGCTGGTGATGTACGCGGCCAAGCCGGCCGAGGAGGGTTCCTACAGCGACATCTTCTACCGGCCCCAGCACCCCTACACATGGGGGCTCCTGGGCTCTCTGCCGCGGCTGGTGGCCGAGGGCGGCGAGCTGACGCCGATCCCGGGCACGCCGCCGTCGCTGCTGCGGCCGCCGTCCGGCTGCCGGTTCCACCTGCGCTGCCGGTTTGCCATGGATCAGTGCACGACCGACGTGCCGGAGCTGCTGCCGGTCGACAACGCGCCCAACCACCTGGTGTCGTGCCACCTCGACCCGGCCATGCGGACGTCGGAGTCCGAGCACCTGGTCGGACAGATGATGGCGGGGAGCTGACGTGGCCGCCGTCGAGCCAAACGGCGCCGCCGCCCCCGCGCCAAACGGCGCCGAGCCGCTGCTGGTCGTCGAGGACCTCCAGAAGCACTTCCCCATCACCCGCGGGATCGTGTTCCAGCACGAGATCGGCCGTGTGCGGGCGGTGGACGGCGTGTCGCTCACGGTCGCCCGCGGGGAGACGCTGGGTGTGGTGGGCGAGTCGGGCTGCGGCAAGTCCACCATGGCCCGCTGCGTGATGCGGCTGCTGGAGCCGACCGGCGGCAAGATCACCTTCCAGGGCAGGGACATCACCAACCTCAAGCGGCGCGATCTGATGAGCGTGCGGCGCGACATGATGATGGTGTTCCAGGACCCGTACGCGTCGCTCAACCCGCGCAAGCGGGTGGGCGCGATCATCGGCGAGGCGCTGGAGGTGCACAAGGTCGGCAACGCCGGCGAGATCAAGACCCGCGTGCAGGAGCTGCTGGAGGTGGTGGGCCTCAACCCGGAGCACTACAACCGGTTCCCGCACGAGTTCTCCGGCGGCCAGCGGCAGCGCATCGGCGTCGCCCGCGCGCTCGCCATCCGGCCCAAGCTGATCGTGTGCGACGAGCCGGTGTCCGCCCTGGACGTGTCCGTGCAGGCGCAGATCCTGAACCTGCTGAAGCGGCTGCAGCGCGAGTTCGACCTGACCTACGTGTTCATCGCCCACGACCTGGACGTGGTGCGCCACATCTCCGACCGCGTGGCGGTGATGTATCTGGGCAAGGTCGTCGAGCTGGGGACGGGCTCCGACCTGTACACGTCGCCGCGGCACCCCTACTCGGGGGCACTGCTGTCCGCTGTCCCGGTGCCAAACCCCGATGTGGCCCGGTCTCGGACCCCGATCGTGCTCGAGGGCGATGTGCCCAGCCCGGTCAACCCCCCCGAAGCGTGCCGGTTCCACCCACGTTGCCCCCGCTTCCAGGCCGGGGTATGCGACGTCCGCGAGCCGCTGCTCCAGCCGTACGAGGGCGAGCAGCATGAGGTGGCCTGCCACTTCCCGCTGGAAACCTGGCCGATGAGCAACCTGCAGCTCGCAGAGCCTCCGGCCACCACCTCCTAGCACCGATGCGCGCGCTCCTCCGCGGAGCCTGGCGGTTCGGCATCGTCGCAGCCATCGTGATCGGCGTGGCCGGGTTCGCCGGCGCGTTCTTCGCGCTGCTGGCCCATGTCGACGTGCGGCGCGGGATCTCGGTGGCCTTCTACGCGGTGGGCGCCCTGATCACCGTCGTGGGGGTGCTGCACGGGCTGCGGCCGCCGGTCCGGGTCGACCGCGAGCAGGGCAGGATGGGGTTGTTCGGGATGGTGCTGACCGGCGGCCAGGTGCGCAAGGCGACGGTGGAGGAGCGGGACGAAGCCCTGGCCAGCTCGGGACTGTTCGTCGCGCTGGGGGTGGTGCTGCTGGTGCTTGGCGGATTGATCGACCCGGTGCACAGGCTGGTGTAGAAGCGGCCACACCCCGCCGATATCCATGGTGGCGACGCCCGGACCACTGGCGGGCTGCAGCCCGCCCCGGCTAACCTTTTCCGGCCAGGGCCGTCCGACTTCCACCATGAAGCTTCGACATCTCCTCGGACCACGCTGTTCTCGGGCCCGCATGCTGGGGTCGGCTGAGCTCGACGGTTCGTTGTCGGAGCTGGAGCAGGCCGAGATGGACCGGCACCTGCGGGAATGTCCGATCTGCCAACAGGTGGTGGCGGACATGGCGGAGCTGACGATCCAGGTGCGAAGCGCCCCGCTGCGCCGCCCGCCGAGCCCCGTGCCGGTCGCGCCGCCCTCCCGCCGCCGGCGGTTCGGTGCGCTGGCCGGCGTGGCCACCGCGGCCGCGGCAGCGGCGGCTCTGGGCGCCGTGGTGGCCACTCCGTGGCACCGGGGGCAGCCGACCGCCCCCCAGACGACCTCGCTGGTCGTGGCGCAGCGGTACGATGTGCACCATCCGTGGCCGACGTTCGACTCCCGTCGGTCGGCACCGGTCCACGGCGGCCGGCCGTAACCCGGCCGCCTGCACGACGCGCCCGCCGAGCGCTACCATCGTGACATGGCGCTGATCTCTGCCGTCTCCTCCCGCTCCTGAGCGCTCGACCACGCCGCCCGTGTGGCGGCCGCGTTGGAGCAGCATCGGTTGCAGGTCGAAAAGCCGCCCCGTGAGCGGGTCGTCCGCCGCCGGCTGGGCCTTCGGTTGCGTGTAACGAAGTCTGTCCCAGACAGCTCCTAACGCTGCTACAATCCGGCTTCCCAAGCGGGAAAAAGCCCTCACCGCGGACCGCACAAAGGAGCTACATGGCCACCGAGAACGGCAGCACCGCCGGCAGTGTCGGCAGGATCGTCGAGATCAAGGGCGTCGTCATCGACGCCGTGTTCACCGGCGAGCTGCCGGCGATCTACAACGCGCTCGAGATCGCGATTCCCTCAGCCGACGGCGCCGACTCCGACCGCCGGCTGGTGGCCGAGGTGCAGCAGCACGTCGGCGACGGCCGGGTGCGGGCGATCGCGATGGACGCCACCGACGGCCTGGCCCGCGGGCTGGAGGTCGTCGACACCGGCGGCCCGATCACCGTTCCGGTTGGCCCCGCCACCCTGGGCCGGATCTTCAACGTGCTGGGCGAGACGATCGACAAGGGCGAGCCGCTGCCCGACACCGACCGCTGGCAGATCCACCGCGAGCCGCCGAAGTTCGAGAACCTGACGCCGACCGCCGAGCTGTTCGAGACCGGGATCAAGGTCATCGACCTGCTGGCGCCGTATGTGCGCGGCGGCAAGATCGGCCTGTTCGGGGGCGCGGGCGTGGGCAAGACCGTGCTGATCCAGGAGCTGATCAACAACATCGCCCAGGAGCACGGCGGCTTCTCGGTGTTCGCCGGCGTCGGCGAGCGCACCCGCGAGGGCAACGACCTGTGGCTTGAGATGACCGAGTCGGGCGTGATCTCCAAGACCGCGCTGGTGTACGGCCAGATGAACGAGCCGCCCGGAGCCCGCCTGCGGGTCGGGCTGTCCGGCCTCACGATGGCGGAGTACTTCCGCGATCAGGAGGGCCGCGACGTGCTGCTCTTCATCGACAACATCTTCCGCTTCGTGCAGGCGGGCTCCGAGGTGTCGGCGCTGCTCGGCCGCATGCCCAGCGCCGTGGGATACCAGCCCACGCTGGCCACCGAGATGGGGCAGCTGCAGGAGCGCATCACCTCCACCAACAAGGGCTCGATCACCTCGGTGCAGGCGATCTACGTGCCGGCAGACGACCTCACCGACCCCGCGCCGGCCGCCTCGTTCGCCCACCTCGACGCCACCACGGTGCTGTCGCGGGCGATCTCCGAGAAGGGCATCTACCCGGCGGTCGACCCGCTCGACTCCAGCTCGCGCATCCTCCAGCCCGGCTCGATCGGCGAGGAGCACTACCAGGTGGCAACCCAGGTTCAGCAGGTGCTGCAGCGCTACAAGGACCTGCAGGACATCATCGCCATTCTGGGTATGGACGAGCTGTCCGACGAGGACAAGGTGACCGTGCAGCGGGCCCGCAAGATCGAGCGGTTCCTCAGCCAGCCGTTCCACGTGGCCGAGCCGTTCACCGGCCGCGAGGGGCGCTACGTGCGCCTGGACGACACCATCCGCTCGTTCCGCGAGCTGCTGGACGGCAAGCACGACGAGCTGCCCGAGCAGGCCTTCTACCTGGTGGGCGCCATCGAGGAGGCTGTCGAGGCGGCCAACCAGATGAAGTCGGCCGCGTAGCGATGATGGTTGACGCCCCGTCAGCGCGCAGTTGGTCCAACAGCCACGCCGACGTGGCATCAACCCTCTGATGGCCCAGTTCACGCCCTACCCTGTCGAGCTGATGACCCCACAGGGGCCCGCCTACCAGGCCGACGCCCAGCGCCTGATCGCCCCCGGGGCGGCCGGACAGCTCGGCGTCCTGGCCAACCACGCCCCGCTGATCTCGCTGCTCGACCCGGGCGAGGTGCGGATCACCGATGAGCAGGGCGAGGTGCACCGGTTCGCGGTCGACAGCGGGTTCCTTCAGGTGCGCAAGAACCAGGCCCTGGTGCTGGTCGGCGAGGCGGTGCCCGCCGACGAGATCGACGCCGCGGAGGCGTCCCGCCGCCTGGACGAGGCCCAGGCTGCACTGGACCGGGCCGAGGCCGGGGACGGGGACGTCCACGCGGCCCGCCGGGAGTTCGGGTTCGCCACGGCTCTGGTGAAGACAGCCGGCGGTTGAGCTCGCCGCCGCCGGCCCGCTTCTGCATCTACTGCGGCGCCCCGCGGTCACCCGAGGCTCTGTTCTGCTCGCAGTGCGGCTCCGACCTGCGCCGGCAGGACGCCGCGGCGTTCGCGCCGGCGGCTGAGGCTGAGGCTTCGCCGATTCCTGTGCCGTGGGTGCGGACTGGCAGCGTGCACCCTGTGCGCGTGGTGATCAGGCGGTCGCCGCGGCACGGCAGGCTGGGCGGGCTGTTCCGGCTTCCGCTCGCGCTGGCCGCTGGGATCATGGTGCTCGGGTGGTGGGTGGCGGCCGTGCTCGCGGCGATCGCGGCGTGGCCGTTTCTGCTCGCGCGTCGCCCGTATCCGGGGACGCTGCTGCGTGTCACAGGGGGCTGGGTCGAGTTCTCCACCCGGGCGAGCTGCTACGCGTTCATGCTGACGCCGGCATTTCCACGGCTCAGCGCCGATGGGCCGGTCGACGTTGCATTGCCCGAGCCGTCGCGGCGCCCCTGGCTTCGGTTGCCGGCGGTCGTCTCAGCGTGGCCCGTGCTGGTGCTGGAGGGCGTCGTGTCCCTGCTGTGCTCCGTGGTCGCCTGGTTCGCCGTCGTCATCCTGGGCCGGCTGCCGGACGGGATGGCGGAGGTGATGGAGCAGCCCCAGCGGTACAGGACGCGGTTCTGGGCGTACGCGCTGTTGTTGTGCGACACGTATCCCTGGTTCCAGCCCGAGCAGCCGGTGCCCGATCCGGGCGTTGTCATTGGCGGCGAGTAGCATCCGCCTCGTGCAGGACCCGGTTACCCGGTGCACTTCACGCAGGCCTATGAGGAGCCCGCGTCCCGGCTGACCACCTTCGTCCGCGGGCTGATGCTCATCCCGCATCTGTTCGTGCTGTTCTTTTTCGAGGTCGCGGCGCTTGTGGTGACGGTGATTGCGTGGTTCGCCATCCTCATCACCGGCCGCTATCCGGCTGGCATCTTCGGGTTTTCCGAGCGCACCCTGCGGTACGTGGCCCGGGTCACCGCGTACGGGTTCCTGCTCACCGACCGCTGGCCGGAGTTCGGCGGGGGTGAGGCGGGCGACGGCTACCCGACGGAGTTCCGCGTCGACTACCCGCAGCGACTGTCCCGGCTGACCACATTCTTCCGCGGGCTGCTGGCGATCCCGGCCTCGATCATCGCCAACGCGCTGTACCTCGTGGTCGAGGTGATCGCCTTCCTGACCTGGTTTGCGATCCTGTTCACGGGCCGGCTGCCCCGCAGCCTGTCGGACGTGATGGTGTTCGGCGTCCGGTACAACATGCGCTTCCTCGGCTACGCGTGGCTGGTGACCGACCGCTATCCCTGGTTCCAGCCGGAGCAGGACGAGATGGGCGGCGGAGCCGGCACGGTGTGCGCCGCCTGCGGCCACGCGAACCAGGCCGGCGCTGCGTTCTGCGCGAACTGCGGCCAGCCGCTGTCGTAGATCTCTAGAACCGGCCGTGCGTCCGAGCCAGGGCGCGGCTCTCCACCTGCTCGCGGCATACAGCCGGCGCCCGCAGCTCGCCGCCGACCGCGAATCGGGCCGGGGACACCACATCCGCGAGTGCGTGGCCGCGCCCGCATACCAGGTCGGCCACCAGGCCGCCGCACACGAAGCCCTGCACGTTGCCGACGCCGCTGTAGCCACCGGCCGCATAAAGCCCGGGACGGCCGGGCAGCTCTCCGGCCACGGGCAGCAGGTCCGCCGAGAAGCCCATGATGCCCGCCCATCGGTGCGTCACGCGCGCGCCGCCCAGGCCCATGCGCTCCAGATACCGCTCGACTGAGCGCTGCACGGGCTCGGTGATGGCGAGCTCGTCGGTGTACTCGGCCTCGAGATCCGCCCACCGGCCGCCGCCGATCACCATCCGTCCTTCGGCCGTCGCCTGACCGTAGAAGAAGCCGTGGTCGGAGTGGGTGGGCATGACCAGCACCGGGTCCGCCAGTGGCTGTGTGGCCAGCATCTGGCCGCGCACCGGGTACACGATCCCGTGCAGCTCCGGCAGCAAACGGGGAAGCAGCCCGTCCAGCGCGACCACCACGGCCGGCGCACGCACGGCCGCCCGTGGCGTGTGCACGAGCCAGCCGTCCGGCGCGGGGTGGATCGCGGTGACCGCGCTGCGCTCCAGGATGCGGGCGCCCGCGGCGCCTGCCGACTGCGCGAGGGCGTTGACCCACCGCGCCGGCTCCAACCGGCAGTTGCCGGGGAACACCGCGGCGGCGGGATACCGCGCGCGCATCTGCCCGGGGATCTGGTCCGCCGCCTCGCGGCAGTCGATCCCGGCTGCCTGCAGGGCCGCCACGGTGGCCGCCAGCGTGTCCACCTCGTCGGCCGCTGCCAGCCACAGGCTGCCCGTGCGGCGGACAGCGTCGCCGGAGTCCTGCTCGGCGGCCACGGCGAGCATCTCGTCGATCGCGGCCTCCGTCGCGCGGTGCAGCTCGAGCGCGGCAGGCGCGCCCACGGCATCCGCCGCGACCGGCAGCGCCAGCCCGGTGCCGGCGCTCGCGAATCCGCCGTTGCGGCCGCTGGCTCCCGCCGCCACCTGGTCGGCCTCCAGCACCACCACGGATCGCCCGTTCCGCGCCAGCCGGCGGGCGCAGGCGCAGCCCGTGACCCCGGCGCCCACCACCGCGACGTCCGCCTCGGTGTTCGTCTCGAGCGCCGGCAGGCCAACCCACGAACCCTGTTCGTGCCATAGCGAAAGCGCTCCCACTGGGGCGGGCAGACTAGTGCGTCTGCGAGGATTGGGAGATGCCCGAGATCGACGAGGTGGCGCTGGCCGAGGAGCTGATTGCCCACGACACGTCGACGCGGGACGGCATCCTGGACGCCGCAGGGTTCATCACCGGCTGGCTCGACGCGCA
>JBQCGJ010000376.1:0-14314 GCA_051955775.1 Gaiellales bacterium
GCGATGTCACGGTGGAGGTCGTTGGGCGCGCCGATGCAGACGACGTCCACGTCGTCCTGCTCGATCAGCGCCCGGTAGTCGGTGTGGTGGCGCGGGATGCCGTGTGTCGCGGCGAACCCCTCGGCCTTGCCCGGCGTGGGCGAGGCCACCCCGCGGATGCTGGCGGCCGGCACGTGCGCCAGGCCGGCCACGTGCATCTCCGCGATGAATCCCGACCCGACCAGTCCAACTCCGACGTCGCGCATCGAGCGATCCTACCGTGGGAGTGCAGGATTGCCGGCCCTGAGCGCGGGAGGGGCGCCCCGCCCCTCCCGCGTGGGGGGCCGTGCTACTGGGTGATGCGGCTGGAGCCGGCGCCCATGTCCACCGAGATCTTCTGGAACACGTTCTCGATGTTGGCCGCGTTGGGGTCGGGGTAGTAGTTGGTGGGGTCGCTGGCGATGGCCTTCATCGCGTCCCACGGGTAGGTCAGAGGCGACTCGTTGGCTCCTCTGGAGGTCTTGCAGGCCGGGCTGCCGGAGCCAACGTTCTGGTCGCCGTACAGCACCGTGTACACCAGGATCCCCTGCGACTTGTACGTCGCAGCGTCGCGCATGGCCGTGTTGCAGGGCTGCGTGCAGAAGAACCGAGGCGGGCGCCGGAGTAGGGTTGTCCGGTGAGCGAAGCGGCGGACGTCGGCGCGGCGGCGCGGATGCTGCGCGGGTTCCCGGCGTGTGCCGGGTTCTGCGCGCTGGTGGGCGTCGAGCTGCCGGTCGTGCAGGCGCCGATCGCGGTCAGCCCGGCGCTGACGGCGGCGGTCGCCGAGGCGGGCGGTCTGGGCGTGGTGCCCGGGAGCTGGTTGGCCGTGGACGAGCTGCGAGCGGTGATCCGCGAGATGCGCGCTGCCACGGATCGCCCGTTCGCGTTGAACCTCGTGCTGGAGTGGGATCAGTACGAACGGCTGGCCGTTGTCCTGGAGGAGGGTGTGCCGGTGATCTCGCTGTTCTGGGGTGATCCGGCGCCGTACCTGGCGCTGATCGCCGATGCCGACGCGGTGTCGCTGGTCACCGTGGGCAGCGCGCAGGAGGCGCGAGGGGCCGTGGCGGCGGGCGCTCGGGCGGTGGTGGCACAGGGCTGGGAGGCGGGAGGCCACGTGTGGGGCGGTGTGGCGGGGCTGCCGCTGATCCCGGCGGTGGCGGATGCCGTGGCGCCGGTGCCGGTGGGGGCGGCCGGCGGGGTCGCCGACGGCCGCGGGCTGGCAGCGGCGCTGTGCCTGGGCGCGGGGGCGGTGTGGATGGGCACCAGGTTCGTCGCCACCCGCGAGGCCCCGATGCATGAGATCTACAAGCAGCGCGTCGTGTCCTCGGCGGAGACCGGCACCGTGCACACGCGGCTGTTCGACGGGGGCTGGCCGGACGCGCCGCACCGCGTGCTGGTGAACGAGACCGTCGAGCAGTGGATGGCCGCGGGCCGGCCGAAGCCGGGCAGCCGGCCGGGCGAGGGCGACGTGGTGGCGACCGAGCACGGCGAGCCGCTGGTGCGCTACTCGGACTCGCCGCCGACGCCCGACACCGAGGGCCGGCCGGAGCTGCTGGCGCTGTACGCCGGGCAGTCCAGCGGGCTGGTCAGGAGCGTGGAGGGCGCCCGCGATGTGGTGCAGGCGACGGTGCGTGACGCCGCGGCGCTGCTTGGCGGAGGCGCGGCGTGACGGCCTGCCCCCAGTGCGGGCACGAGAACCCGCCGGACAACCGGTTCTGCGGCCGGTGCGGGGCGGTGCTGGAGCGGGCAGCCGCGCCTCGCGAGGTACGCAAGGTGGTGAGCGTGGTGTTCTGCGACGTGACCGGCTCCACGGCGCTGGGTGAGACGCTCGATCCGGAGTCCCTGCGCGCGCTCCTGGCCCGCTACTTCGACCGCATGCGGGGCATCGTGGAAGCGCACGGAGGCACGGTCGAGAAGTTCATCGGGGACGCGGTGATGGCGGTGTTCGGCGTGCCCGTGCTGCACGAGGACGACGCGCTGCGCGCGGTGCGGGCCGCCGCCGAGATGCGCGATGCGCTGCCCGAGCTGGGCCTTCAGTGCCGGATCGGCGTGGCCACGGGCGAGGTCGTGACCGGCACGCGGGAGCGGTTGGCCACCGGCGACGCGGTCAACGTGGCGGCGCGGCTGG
Organism: Gaiellales bacterium; assembly: GCA_051955775.1. Classification (GTDB taxonomy): domain Bacteria; phylum Actinomycetota; class Thermoleophilia; order Gaiellales; family JAICJC01; genus DASUHT01. The sequence goes on from JBQCGJ010000376.1 coordinate 2,147, forward strand.
AGCAGGCGGCGGAGCCGGGCGAGATCCTGATCGGCGCAAACACCCTGCGGATGGTGCGCGATGCGGTGCTGACCGAGGCCGTTACGCCGCTCGAGCTCAAGGGCAAGCGGGATCCGGTGCCGGCGTTTCGGCTGGTGTCGGTCGAGCTCCCCGTGGATGCCCCACGGGTGCCCAGCGAGTCGCCGCTGGTGGGGCGGGCGCAGGAGCGCGCGCGGCTGGCCGCGGACTACGACGCGGCGGTATCGCAGCGCACGTGCCACCTGTTCTCGCTGCTCGGCGTGGCAGGGGTCGGCAAGTCACGCCTGGTGGCCGAGTTCCTGGCAGGGCTGGAGGCCACCATCGTGCGCGGCCGCTGCCTGTCCTACGGCGAGGGGATCACCTACTGGCCGGTGGTCGAGGTGCTGATCCAGCTGGGCACGCGCCCGGCCGATCCGGCCGCAGCGCGGGTGATCACGATGCTGCTGGGCGAATCCGACGAGGCGGCCACCGGGGATGAGATCGCCTGGGCGGTTCGCAAGACGCTCGAGCAGGCGGCGGCGGAGCGGCCCGTGGTGTGCGTGCTGGACGACCTGCACTGGGCAGAGCCGGGGCTGCTGGACCTGGTCGAGCACGTGGCCGACTACAGCCGCGGCCTGCCGGTGTTCGTGGTCTGTGTGGCGCGGCCGGAGCTGCTGGAGCGGCGGCCGGGCTGGGCGGGCGGCAAGCTGAACGCGACCACGGTGCTGCTGGAGCCGTTGTCGGCTGATGAGACGGATGAGCTGATCGACCGCCTGGCGGCGGTGGACGGTGCGCTGCGCGCGCGGATCCGCGACGCGGCGGACGGAAACCCGCTGTTCGTGGAGGAGATGCTGGCCATGCTGCGGGAGTCGGGCGGGCTGGAGGTCGAGGTACCGCCCACGATCCAGGCGCTGCTGGCGTCGCGGATCGACCAGCTCGACGTGTCGGAGCGGGCGGTGCTGGAGCGCGGCGCTGTGGAGGGGCAGGTGTTTCACCGGGGCGCGGTGGAGGCGCTGGCTCCAGACGAGGAGCGGGTGTCGCAGCGGCTGCTGGGGCTGGTGCGCAAGGAGCTGGTCAGACCAGATCAGGCGCAGATCCCGGGCGACGACGCCTATCGCTTCCGGCACCTCCTGATCCGCGACGCCGCGTACGACTCCCTGCCCAAGGCGGTGCGCGGCGAGCTGCACGAACGATTCGCCGCCTGGCTCGACACGCACGGACCGGCGCTGGTCGAGCTGGACGAGATCGTCGGCTACCACCTGGAGCAGGCGTGCCGGTACCGGCGCGCGCTGGGGCGTAACGACGATGCCGGCGCACTGGCCGTGGCGGCGCGGGCGCGCCTGCAGGCGGCGGGTGGCCGGGCGCGGCTGCGCGGAGACATCGCGGCCGCGGTGAATCTGCTCGAGCGGGCGGAACGGGTGGCGCCCGCTGCCGAGCTCGATCCAGAGCTCGAATACGAGCGTGCCGACGCCCTGTTCGAGGCCGGGCGGATGGCCGAGGCGCTGGAGGTCATCCGCGCGCTCGGCGAGTGGGGCAGGGACAACGGCGAACGCCCCGTGGAGCTGATCGGCCGCATCGAGGAGGGGCGCGTGCTGACCCACCTGGAACCCGAGGGCGCCTCGGCCAGACTGGACGCACTGATCGCCGAGGCGTTGCCCGAGCTGGAGGCTGCAGGGGATGATCTGGCGCTGTACGTCGCCTACTCCGCGCGCGGCCTGGTGTCGAACATGAACGGTCGTTGCGAGGCCTGGCTGGACGCGACCGAGCACGCCCTCGTGCATGCCCAGCGGACACGCCAGGCGCATCTCGCAGGCCGGCTGATGGCGCCGCTCGGCGCCTCCCGGCTATTCGGCCCGACGCCGGTGGCGGAGCTGCTGGCGTGGCTGGACGAGCAGGAGTCCGTGCATCCCGGAAACGTCTCGAACCAGGTGCACCGCGCTGCCGCCGTGGCGATGCTGGGACGCGCAGCGGAAGCACGCGAGCTGATCGACGGGGTCCGCGAGCGACTGCGGGATCAGGGGGCGACCGTCGCCTACAGCCTGATCACCGGTCAGGTCGCAGCGAGCATCGCGCTGCTCGCCGGCGAGCCCGCCCGAGCCGTCGAGCTTGGATACGAGGGCCGGCGGATACTCGAGCAACACGCCGAGCGCACGTGGCTGTCGACCGTGGTGGGGATGCTGGCGGGCGCGCTGTACCTGTGCGACCGGCTCGACGAGGCCGACGCCGAGGCGGGCTACGCGGCGGAGCTGGGGTCGAGCGACGATCGGCTCACGCAGATGCTGTGGCGGCAGGCCCGGGCGAAGGTGTACGCCCGCCGCGGCCGCGCGGAGGAGGCCGTTCGCCTGGCCCGCGAGGCGGTCGCGATCGGCGAGCAGATGGACGATCTGAACGATCTGGGAAGCGCCTATGTCTCCCTGGCCGACGTGCTCGTGCTCACCGGGGCTCCCGGCCAAGCCGCCGGGCCGCTGACCCGGGCGGTCGAGCTGTACGCACAGAAGGGCAACGTGGTGTCGCGCGACCGCGCTCTGGAGGAGCTGGCAAGGCTCTCGCCGGGGGAGGCCGAGCTCGGCTAGGAGATACAGGCCGTGTTCGCGGTGCCCGCCGTCGCCGGCGCCCACGCGGACATGTTGCCCGCCTTGTCGTCGGCGCGGAACTGCACCACGTAGGTGCCCTTGGTGCGCAGGGTCACGCTACTGGCGTTGAGCACCGGACTCCCCCAGGTCACGCTGTTATTGGTCGACAGGCGGTAGTCGTAGTGGGCAAACCCGGACGCGACATCGGTCGACCCACTGGCGCGCACGGTCATCCACCGCCGGCACGTGGTCGCCCCCTGTCCACCGCTCACCGTCGGCAGGCTCGGCGGCACCGTGTCCAGCTTGGCGGTGTTGCCGGCGCCCGCGCTCGCCGGGCCCCAGGCCGATGCGTTGCCGGCCTGGTCGACAGCCTGGAACTGCACCAGGGTGGTGCCCTGCGCCGTGGCCAGGTAGTTGTAGGGCGCCGCGGTCAGCGGGCTCTGGTTCACCCAGCTCAAGCCGCCGGTCACCGAGGTGCGCACATTGACCTGCAGGATGCTCGACTGGCCGTCGGTGGCGGAGGCCGTGATCGTGATCGGGGACGCGATCAGCCAATTGAGCGAGCCACCGGACGCGGTCGGAGCGGCGGGAGCGGTGCGGTCGATGCGAGCGGTCGCCTGCACCCAGGGCGACTGGTTGCCTGCGTTGTCGATGCTCTCGAACTGCACCAGCGTCTGTCCCTGGCCCGAGATGGTGAGGGCGACCCCCGCGTTGGGCTGGCTCCACGTCGTGCCGTTGTCAGTCGAGGTGCGGTACCTGTATCCGGTCAAACCGCTTCCGCCGGTGTCGGTCGACCCAGCGGCGGAGAATCCGATCGAGGCGATGTTCTGCCAGGTTGCCGAACCGCCGGCCACCGCCGGCGCGGTCGGCGCGGTACGGTCGATGGTCGCGTTCGCGACCACCCAGCCCGAGGTGTTGCCGGCCGCGTCGACGGCGCGGAACTCGATCTCGGTCGCACCCTGGTTCGAGATCGTCGCTGACGACCCGGTGGTCAGGCCGACCCACGTGTGGCCACCGTCGGTAGATGTCTGGTACTCGTACCGGGCGACGCCGGCGGCGTTGTCCGTCGAGCCGGACGCGGTGAGTGTGATGGACGCCACGCTCTGCCAGTTCACCGATCCGCCGGTCACGTTGGGGGCGCTCGGCGGGGTGCCGTCGATGCGGGCGGTGTCAGACCCACCCGGCGTGGAGGGCACCCACGGCGACGGGTTGCCCGCCCCATCAACGGACCGGAACTGCACCAGCGTCTGACCTTCCGCGCTGACGGTCAGCGATGAGCCGGCCGTCGGCCCCACCCATGTCGCGCCGCCGTCGGTGGATGTGCGGTACTCGTCGTGCGAGAAGCCCGAGCCGCCGGTGTCAGCGGCTGTGCCTGCCGTGATGGTGACCGATCCGGACGTCCGCCAGGTCAGAGAGCCGCCGCTCACCCCGGAGAGTGTGGGCGGGGTGCGGTCGAGCTTGACGGTGTCGGTCGCGTCGGGCGCGGCCGGAGCCCACGCCGACTGGTTGCCGGCGCCGTCCAACGCCCGGAACTGGACGACGGTCGAGCCCTGCGCCGAGATCGTCGCCGTTGCCCCGGACGTCGCGGACGACCACGTGTGGCCGCCGTCAGTGGACGTGCGGTACTGGTACCCGGCGAGCCCCGAACCGCCGGAGTCCGTCGAGCCGGATGCGGAGATGCCCACCGACGCGGCCGACTGCCAGGCCAGGGATCCGCCGCCGACGTGGGGCGCCGTCGGCGGGGTGCCGTCGATGCGCACCGTGTCGGACGCGCCTGGCGTCGCGGGCATCCACGCCCCTGGGTTCCCGGCCACATCGACCGCGCGGAACTGGACGAGCGTCTCGCCCTCGTCGCTCACGGTGAGCGACGAGCCGGTCGTCGGCCCAACCCATGTCGTCCCGCCGTCGGTGGATGTGCGGTACTCGTCGTGCGAGAAGCCCGAGCCGCCCGTGTCGGCGGCCGTCCCGGCCCTGATAGTGACGGAGCCGGAGGTGCGCCAGGTCAGAGATCCACCGCTGACGCCGGACAGTGTGGGCGGGCTGTGGTCAAGCTTGACGGTGTCGGTCGCGTCCGGCGTGGCAGGCGCCCAGGTTGAGACGTTGCCGGCGCCGTCCGCCGCACGGAACTGCACGACGGTCGTGCCCGCGGCGGAGATGGTTGCCGTGCCCCCGGTGCTGGGGAGCGTCCAGCTGTGCCCGCCGACCGTGGACGTCCGGTACTCGTCGTGGTCGAGGGCGGAGCCGCCGCTGTCGGCCGACCCGGACGCGGACACGTCCACCGATGCGAGCGACTGCCAGCTCAGCGAGCCGCCGTTCACGGCCGGTGCGCTGGGCGCCGTGCGATCGATGCGAGCAGTGCCCTGCACCCAGTTGGACGGGTTGCCGGCGCCGTCGACCGCGCGGAACCTGACGAGCGTCTCACCCTCGGTGGTGACCAGCGCGTCTGGGCCCGCTTGAGGTGTTGGCGACCAGTTGGTGCCGCCGTCGGTCGACGTCTCGTACTGGTATCCGGTCAGACCTGAGCCGCCCGCGTCGGTCGAGGCCGAGGCGCTGATGTCGATCGAGGCGACGCGCTGCCAGTTGGCGGAGCCGCCGCTGACGGTGGGGTCAGTCGGGTTCGTGCGGTCGATCTCGACCGGCACCTGTGTCCAGGCGGAGTCGAGGTTGGAGCCGTCGACGGCCCGGAACTCGACCAGCGTCTGGCCCTGCGCGCTGACTGTCCACGTGTTGCCGGTGAATGGAACCGACCACGAGTTGCCGCCGTCGGTCGACGTGCGGCTCTGGTAATAGGCCACGCCGGCGCCGTGCGCATCGGTCGAGCCGGAGGCGGTGAGCAACGTCGACACGATGTTCTGCCAACCCGCGGTGCCGCCGGTGACCACAGGCGACGTGGGGATGGTGCGGTCGAGCCGTACCGTGCTGCCGTCGTCAGGGGCTGCGGGCGCCCAGTCGGAGGCGTTCCCGGCGGCGTCGACCGAGCAGAACTGCACCAGCGTCTCGCCGTCTGCGCTGACCGACACGCCGGAGCCCGGCGTCGGGGTGCTCCAGGTGGCGCCGCTGTCAGTGGAGGTGCGGTACTCGTAGTGATCGAAGCCGGCGCCGCCGACATCCGATCCGCCGCTGGCCGTGACGTCGACCGAGGTCGCGTTCTGCCACTGCAGCGAGCCGCCGGTCACGTCCGGCGCGGCAGGGGGGTGGTTATCGATGCGGGCGATGGCACCGGCGGTGCCCGGCGCCGGCACCCAGGCCGTTGTGTTGCCGGCACGGTCGACCGCCCGGAACTGCACCAGCGTCTCGCCCTCCGTGCTGACGGTGGTCTGGGCCGCCTTTACGGGAGCGCTCCACGTCGTGCCGCCGTCCGCCGAGGATCGTGTCTGGTACCCCGCCAGGCCGCTGCCGGGGTCGGTCGAGCCGCTCGCCGACACCGTGATCGACGGCACGCTCTGCCAGGCCGGCGAGCCGCCGGTGACGAGCGGTGCGGTCGGCTTCACCGTGTCCACCCGCCATTTCACCGTAACCGTGCGGCTTGTATGGCCCGGACCCAGCGCCCTCACGCGGAAGCTATGGCGACCGTTGCGAAGGTGGGTGTACCGCTTCGACTTGCGGCACTTCGCGAACCGCTTGCCGTCCAGCGAGCACACCGTGTGCAGCACCTGCCCTGTCGTCTTCCAGCGGAAGACCCCGCTCGTCGACCGAGATACGGCCACCGGATGAGCCGTGACCTTGAGGCCGAACCGGGCGATGGCAAGCGCCTGCGAGGCCACGACGATCAGGGCGCCGATCGTGATGGCCAGCGTGAGCACGGAGTACCGGGGTATGCGCCGCCGCATCCCGGTACCCGACGAGGTGGAGCCGAGCCGCATTCGCGCTCCTTGACGGGGTCCCGATTTCTATCGGCACATACGTAGGTAGTGCTTAGAAAGATGTTTCTTTTGTCATGAATGCCGGGTGACCAATGGCGGGCCCGTCAGGCAACGGCCCGGCGGGCGCTGACCCCGGCCTGGACGACCTGGAACGACGCCCGGTGCCAGGCGTTGTTCATGTACCCGCGCTCGTTCCACACCGACCCCAGCTCCGGCGGCTGCTCGCCACCTTCGCTGTCGAAGGCCCGCACGATCAGCTCGCACGGCCCAGGGGCGACCTCGAGCTGGACGCGCCAGAACCGCCACACCCCGGGCTGAGGATCCGAGCTGAGCGTCGCAGGCCGCCAGGTCCGACCACCGTCGGCGGAGACCTCGACGCGTTCGACACGGCGTGAGCCGCCGGCGTGCGCGTAGCCCTCGGCGACGACGGCCGGGCCGGGCACGGTGCCGCCGTCCTGGGGATGGCAGATCACGGAGCTCAGCGGCAGCTCGCCCAGCGGCACGCCGTCCAGCGCGTAGTCGGTGACCTGGAAGAAGCTCGACGAGGGGGCGGGCTGCACCGCGATGGCGGCCAGCCACTTCACGCTACGGGCGCCGATGTAGCCGGGGATGACCGCCCGCAGGGGGTAGCCGTGCACGTCCGGCAGCGGCGCACCGTTCATGTCGTAGGCCAGAAGGGCGTCCGGCGCCAGCGCCTTGCGCAGCGGCACCGACCCGGCGAAGGCGGTCAGGCCGCCATCGGCCTCGACCTGATCCAGGCCCACGAAGGCGACGTGGCGGCCGTCTGCGCCGACCGACGCGGCGGCCAGCAGATCGGCCAGGCGGATGCCGCCCCAGGTGGCGGTGGAAACGGCGCCCGCGCCCCACGGGATGGCGTCGGGCACGGTGGCCACCGCGTTCAGCTCGCCACGCCGGTTGCCTGCGCAGGCCAGGGTGGCAGTCACCTCGACGTGCTCGAACCGCTCCCGCAGATCGTCCAGCGAGAGCACGAGTGGTCGTTCCACCGCGCCCGTCACGGTCAGCCGGTAGGCGGCCGGGTCGACGGCCGGGGTCGGGCCGTGGCTGCGCACGAAGAAGCTCTCGGTGGGCGTGCGGGCCGAGCTGCGCAGGAGGTCGATGGGGGTCTCGGCGTTGAACGGCTCGTCGCGGCGGACGACCAGCGGCGCCGCCGCCTCGTGCACGGAGTCCTGGCCGGAGAACGCCCAGGCGTCGAGCCCGCCGACCAGGTCGGATACGTGGGGGAAGCCGGCGGCGATCAGGATGCCGGCGGCGGTCACCGAGCGGTAGCCGGTGGCGCACTGGGTGACCAGCGGGCCGTCTGGCGGCACCTCGTGCAGCCGGTCGGGAAGCTCGTTGAGGGGGATGTTGAGGCTGCCCTCGATGCGCTTCTCGGCCCACTCGCGTTCGGAGCGCACGTCGAGCACGAGCGGCGGTGCAGGCTGGGCCAGCTGGTCGGCCAGGGCATCAGCGGTCACGCGCTCGATGCGGGCGACCAGGTCGGGCCGGCCGGCCAGGGCGAGCATGCCGTCCTCGAGGTGGCCCGCCACGATGTCGAAGCCGATCCGGCCCAGCCGCATCGTGGATTCTCCCTCCCGGCCCGGATCGGCGATCACGACCACGGGCCGCTCGCGGTCGAGCAGGGTGCCGCACCAGGTGGCATAGCTGCCGCCGAGTCCGATGTTGATGCTGCCGGCCAGGTGCGCGCCCTCGAAGTCGGCGGCGTCGCGGGTGTCCAGGAGCTGCGCCCCGGCATCCCGCGCATTGAGGGTCTCGTCCAGCGTCAGCGGGCGCAGGCCGCGCTTGAGGGCGTCGGCCAGCGAGGGATGCTCCTGGGCGTTGAGGACGGCGTCGTAGGAGAAGTAGGCGGGGGTCTCGGGCTGATCGGCGGTGACGATGCGGATGAAGTCCTCGCGCGTGGTGGGCTGCAGCGCGTAGTTGTGCAGGCGCTGCTCGCCGATCGTGGAGACGGTGTCGGTGCTCAGGTTCTTGCCGCACAGCGAGCCGGCGCCGTGGGCGGGGTAGACGAGGGTGGAGTCGGGCAGGTCGAGCAGCTTGTCGCGCAGCGAGTCGTACAGCATGCCGCCGAGCTCCTGGGCGCTCCAGCCGAGGGCCACGCGCAGGTCGGGGCGGCCGACGTCCCCGATGAACAGGGTGTCGCCGGTGAGCACGGCGTGCGGCGTGGCGGCGTCCGCCGAGAGGTCGAACACGAGCAGCGAGATCGACTCGGGCGAATGGCCGGGTGTCTCCAGCACGTCGATCCGCACCTCGGGCCCGAGGGCGATCGAGTCGCCGTCGCCGACGGGGACGAACTCGTACTCCGCGGCGGCGCTCTTGCCGAGGTAGATGGCCGCGCCCTCACGGCTTCGCAGCTCGAGGTGCCCGGCCACGAAGTCCGCGTGGAAGTGCGTCAGGAAGACGTGCGAGATGTGGACGCCGAGCCGCCGGGCGTCGCTCAGGTACTGCTCGACGTCGCGCTGCGGATCGACGACCGCGGCCACGCCGCTTTTCTCATCCGCGACCAGATACGAGGCGTGCGCGAGGCACCCGAGGTAGTACTGCTGCAGGACCACCGGCTGCTCCTTCCAGGGCGGGACGAAGGATACGCCGCGCTGGGTGCGGCGGATGCGCAGCTACGGCTGGTGACCGGCCTCGATGTCCAGCGTGCGCTGCATCGAGAGCTGCGGGTACTGGCCGGCGTACTCGGCCAGCCACGGCTCGAGCACGAAGCCCGTGTGGTCGCCAAGGTCGAGCCGGTCGACGATCCGGCCGGCGAAGCGGTCCGGGCAATCGTCCAGGAGCGGGGTGCCGTCCTCCGCCGGGCGCCAGGCACAGCGTTCGAACTTGTCCAGGTCGTCCCCGGTCTCGCCGCCGAACAGCTCGGCCAGCCGGCGCTGGGAGTCGGGCACGATGTGCACCGCCAGGGTCGCGGCCCGCGCGGCCAGCCGGTGGGTGTGGTTCTTGACCGAGATGCAGGCCAGGAAGCGCGGCCGGTGGATGCTGACCTGGCTCGCGAAGCCCACCAGGCACCCGGCCCGCTCGCCGTGGTGGGCGACGGTGACGATGAACATGGGCGTGTCCAGCCCCTGTGTCATCTTCGAGAAGGCGCGCTGGGTGGCGTCGTCCGGCATGGCGGGATGATGCCCGCTTCGGCTTTCCCCCCAACCCTACAGACCTCCGAGTGAAGCCCCGGGACGGGGTCGGCCCCGTCGCCTACCTTGTGTAGTAGCCGACGCCGACGGAGTCGATCCGAACCGTGCCGGCACCGGACACCGACACGGATACCCGGACGGTCCTGCCTGCCGCCGTCACGGCTGACCTGGCGACGGAATTGCCGCTCGTCGCGGCGTCGACGTTTCGCGTTGGCGTGCCGACGATGCGGCGTGACGACGTGAACGTGTAGCCGACCTTTGCCTTCCCGCCCGTCCGGCATGTCACGAGCAGCGAGCTGCCGGAGGTGTCGAACGAGCAATTCGTCGCGGTGCGCCAGGAGGTGGCAACCCCGTCCTTCAGCTGCGTGTTCCACACATTCGCCAGGGCCGGCGACACCGCGAACGCGGCGGTCAGCAGACTCGCGATCAGCGTACGACGAACCACAGGGGCACAACCTCCAAACGGGGAGAATCAGTAGCCACAGGTTGCGCTGAATCGAGGATGCTAGCCACACCTAAACAGGGGAGCCGAACACCACCCCAGGCAGTGCTCGTACGCGTGCAGCGCGGCTACGGCTCGCGGTCGAGTTGACACCGGGCCGCCAGCTCAGCCAAGCCCGCGACCACCCCGGCCGCAGGCTCGCCACCGCCCAGCGAAGCTGCGAGATGATGGCCGGCAGCTCGTTGGAAGCCCGGCCAGCCCGGATTTCGCGGACGCATCCGCGCCGCCTCCATGGTGGCAAGGGTGCCGGCGTAGAAGGTGTTCCATGATCGGTTGGTGGGGCCGTCGCGCCAGCACTCGCGCGTCGCCGGCTGGCCGCCGGCCGGGGCGACCACCGTTCGCTGGATCTCCGCCGAGCAGAACCATGAGGCAAACGCTGCCGCGGCCGCCGGGTGGGGCGAGGTGGACGAGACGCCGAGACCGGCGCCGCCGAGCAGGGCGCCGGATGGGCCGTGACCGGCCGACGGCAGGTCGCAGAACGTGCAGGGCACCTCGACTTCCGGCCCGGAAACGGCATACGTCACGTATCCGAAGACGATCGGCACCAACGCCAGCAGGCCCTCGCGCCTGGTCAGATCGTGGAGCAGGGCCGGCGGCTCCGACCGCGGGCGCCCCGCCAAGGCGTGCAGCGTGCGCAGCAGTTCGACCGCGGGCACTCCGGCCGCCGGATCGCGCCAGTCGCCTCCACGATTGGCGCACAGCGTCAGGTAGGCGCACAGCACGTGGGTCGGGTGTCCCGGCAGCGCGACGGCGCCCGGTTGCCGCTCGGCGAGTGCCAGCACCTCATCCCACGTGGCGGGGGGAGCCTCTAGGCGGTCCGCGCGGTACGCAGTGACGTGGCATGCGGCATCGGCGGCCAGGCCCCACTGGCGTCCCGCGTACTGGTATGACCAGTGGCAGGCGCCAACCGCGTCCCCGGCGTGCAGGTCGAGCGCCTCGGCGGACAGCAGGTCTTCAAGCGGCACCAGCGCGCCCGTCCCGGCCGCCTCGGCGACATGCGGATGGTCGTACACGAGCACGTCACATTCGCCGGCGGCATCCTCGATCGGCTGATCGCCGAACTGCTCGAGCGTGCGCAGTGCGAGCTTCACGGTGCCGCCTGTGCGCGCCTCCCAGGCGGCCCTGGCAGCGGCCAACGGCCTCGTGCACCGGGGGTGGTCCCAGCCGAGCACGGAGATCTCGAACGCCACCGCGCAAACGTTAGCGCACAGGGCACAGGGCCGTTAGGATCGGCGGGTCATGTCGCCCAGCCAGGGCCGCACGCCGCGCCTCGAAGACGTCGCCGCACGGGCGGACGTCCATGTCTCCACCGTGTCCCGCGTTCTGAATGGGCGGGACGGGGACGCCATCCGGCCGGAGACCCGTGAGCGCATCTTCAAAGCTGCGCGGGAGCTCCGGTATCGCCCCAACGCCGTCGCGCGGGCCTTGAAGACATCCACCACGGGCGCCATCGGCCTGCTCGTCCCGTCCCTTCGCAACCCTGTGTACTCGGCGGTCATCCGCGGCGCGTTCGACCGGGCCTGGGAGCGCAGCTTCGTGGTCATGCTGGCCGAGGACCTCGACGAGTCGAGCGCGCAGCAGGCGTACGAGCGGCTCGTCCAGGAGGGCCGCATCGACGGGTTGATGATCGCCAGCACGAGGCCGGGCAGCCCGCTGATCGACCTCGCGGCGCGGGATTCGGTGCCCTGCGTGTTCGTCAACCGCCGGCATCCGGGGAGCGGGCGCAATGTGTCCATGCGCGAGGAGGAGGCCGGCGGCCTGGCGGCCGCGCACCTGATCGGGCTGGGGCACACCCGGCTGGCGCACATCTCGGGGCCCACCGAACTGGACACGGCCAAGCGCCGCGCCGAGGGATTCCTGCAGACGGCCACAGAGGCGGGTCTCGACGTGTCGGTGGTGGAGGCGCCGTTCGAGGAGCCGGGTGGCTTTCAGGGCATGACCCACCTGCTGGCCCAGCCGCAGCGGCCCACCGGCGTGTTCGCCTCCAACATCAACCAGGCGGTCGGCGCGATGGCAGCGGCTCACCGGGCTGGCGCGCGTGTTCCCGACGATGTGTCGCTGATCGGGTACGACGACGATCCCCT
>JBQCGJ010000377.1:0-5567 GCA_051955775.1 Gaiellales bacterium
CGCCTATCGGCCCAGCGAGGAGCCGCCGAGTTCCGGAACCACTACGTAGGGAAGATCGGCCGCGGATGACGGCTCCACGGCCGACCACTACTCCGTCGAGTACTTGGGCTGAGCCTTCTCGCCGCGAATGTGCGCGACCGCGTGGTTGGCGGCCGTGGCGGCCTCGCCGAAGCCGATCGAGATCAGCGTGATCTTGCCCTCGTAGCCGGCCACATCACCGGCCGCGTACACACCCGGCAGATTGGTCTCCATCACCCGGTTGACCGCGATCTGGCGCTTGTTCTCGAACTCCAGGCCCCAGTTGGCGATCACGCCCAGGTGGGACACGAAGCCGAGCAGCGTCACCAGCTCGTCCACGGGGTGGTTGGCCATCTCCCCCGTCTCGGTGTTCTCCACCGTGATCTGCTCGATGCGGCCGTTGCCGGCGGCGGCCCGCACCTCGCACGGGGTCAGGATCGTCACCCTGCCGTCATCGGCCAGCCGTCGCACCTCGTTGACCGATGACTCCAGGCCGCGGAAGCGGTCGCGCCTGTGGATCAAGAGGATCGGCGATTCGGCCACGTCCTGCAGCCCCATCGCCCAGTCCAGCGCCGAGTCGCCGCCGCCCACAAGCGCCACCCGGCGGCCCGCGAACACATCCTTCTTGCGCACGAAGTAGTGCAGGCCGTTGCCCTCCCAGCGCTCGAGATCGGGCAGGTCGAGCTTGCGCGGGTTGAACGCGCCGTGCCCGGCCGTGATGATCATGGTGCGGGTGCGCAGCGTCTCGCCGCCGGCGGTGTGCAGGTGGATCTCGTCGTCCACATGCTCGATCGTGTCCACGACCTCGCCCAGCCGCACGTCCGGCTCGTACTGCATCGCCTGCTCGGTCAGCCGGTCGATCAGCTCCTGGCCGTTCACCTTCGGATATCCGGCGACGTCGAAGATGTGCTTCTCGGGGTACACCGCCGACACCTGGCCGCCGAGCTGCTCGAGGCTCTCCACGATCCGCACCGAGGCGTCGCGGTGTGCACCGTAGTAGGCCGCGGCCAGCCCCGTCGGGCCGCCGCCGATGATGGTGATGTCAACGATGTCCGAGCCGGTCACAGGCACCTTCCACGCAACACAAAGAACCAGAGTTTGGATCCAAACTCTACCGTCGGCGTCGCCTGCACGCGCCGCCCGAAGTGTAGTTGAGCGGCCTGGCGGGCTAGTGCGAGCAGCCGCAGTCGTCGCCGCCGGCGTGCGCGGCGTGCGCCGCCTGCTCCCGCGGCTGGAACGACTCGCCGCAGCCGCACGAGGCCGAGACGTTGGGGTTCTCGATTCGGAATCCGGCGCCCTGGAGGCTGTCCTCGTAATCCACGCCGGCTCCCTCCAGCAGCGACATGCTGGCCGGATCCACCACCAGCCGCAGGCCATGCAGCTCGGCCACGGCGTCGCCCGGCTCAGGCTCGCCGTCGAACCCCAGCGCGTACTGGAAACCCGAGCACCCGCCGCCCTCGACCGCCACTCGCAGGCAGGTCAGGCTGGGATCGTTCTCGGCTGCCAGGAGCTCCAGGGCCTTGGCGGCAGCGCGTGGTGTGATCGTGACCATCCCTCCCCGTATCGTACAGATCGCCCGGCTCCTTGAGCGTTGTCTCGAAGGTCCTGAACCGAACGACTTTGTGACAGTGGTAACCGGCCTGGATTCCCCGAATACAGGCCATATCCGCGCGGGTCTGCCACAATCTTTGTGCCAGTGCTATAGTCGCGGCCAGTGCTCGGACAGTGGGCAGCCTTTCTGGTCTTCGCCGCGGTCGCGTTCGTGATCCCGTTCAGCCTCCTCGTGGGGACCTTCGTCGTATCCACCCGCAGCAAGCGCCGGGCGGGCGACAAGCAGATCCCATTTGAGTCCGGCGTGTCGGGCAGCACGTTCACCCCGGGCCGGTTCACGATCAGCTACTACCTGACCGCGATGCTGTTCATCGTGTTCGACATCGAGATCGTGTTCCTGTACCCGCTGGCGGTCACCATGCACCGGCTGAAGACCTTCGGGCTGGCCGAGATGGTGACGTTCGTGATCCTGCTCGGGGTGGCATACGTCTACGTGTGGAAGCGGGGGGCGCTGGAATGGCGGTGAGGCCGGTCCACGTGGCGCGCGCGGTGCGCCCGGACGACCTGGAGCAGTACGTGATGCTGACCACGGTCGAGAAGGCGCTGGCCTGGGGCCAGTCGAACTCCATCTGGCCGGCCGGGTTCGGCCTGGCCTGCTGCGCCATCGAGATGATGTCGCTGCCCTCGCCGCGGTACGACATCGCCCGCTTCGGCGCCGAGGTGTTCCGCTCGTCCCCGCGGCAGGCCGACCTGATGATCGTGTCCGGCCGGGTGTCGCACAAGATGTCGCCCGCCCTGCGCCAGGTGTACGACCAGATGCTGCTGCCCAAGTGGGTGATGGCGATGGGCGCCTGCTCCAGCTCCGGTGGCATGTTCGCCAACTATGCGGTGCTCCAGGGGGTGGACAAGATCGTGCCCGTGGACGTGCACGTCCCGGGCTGCCCGCCCCGCCCGGAGGCCGTGATCGACGGCCTGCGGGTGATCCAGAAGAAGATCCGGGCCGGACTGCCGCCGGCCTACGAGATGGAGAAGTCCAAAGCGTGAACGCCGCCGAGCTGGCCGAGGCGGTGGGCGGCAGCGTGCCGGGCGGCGTGGCCGACCATTCCGACGGGCTCGACATGCCGACCCTGGTGGTCGGGGTCGACAAGCTGCTGGACGTGTGCCGGGTGCTGCGCGACGAGCACGGCAAGAACTTCCTGTCGGCGGTGTCGGCCGTCGACTTCCTGGGCTACGGCGAGCAGGTGGCCGGCTACTTCGGCACCGAGCGCGGGCGTGACATCAACGCCACCGGGAGCTGGGGCTCGCCGCACACGTCGGCTGCCCCCTCGTCGAGGTTCTGCGTGACCTACCACCTGGCCCACATCGACGGCGAGGGCGGCCCGCCCGGCCGCGTCCGCGTGCAGGTGTTCGTGGACGACGGCCAGGATGTGCCCAGCGTGGTCGGGATCTGGCCCACGGCCGACTGGCACGAGCGCGAGCAGTGGGACATGATGGGCGTTCGGTTCGCCGGCCACCCGAACCTGAAGCGGCTGCTGATGCCGTCCGACTGGGACGGCCATCCGCTGCGCAAGGACTATCCGATCGGTGGAGAGCCGGTGCAGTTCACGGACGCCGTATGAGCACCGACACCCGACGGGCTGACACCGACCGCGAGCCGGCGCCCGTGGTGGCGCTGTACACGCCCTGCCAGATCCCGCCGGGAGCGCCGTCCAATGTCGAGCCGCCGGTGGGCGAGGATCTGATCACCGTCAACTTCGGGCCCAACCACCCGTCGACGCACGGGGTGCTGCGGCTGATCGTGACCCTGGACGGCGAGGTGGTGGTCGGCCTGGACGCCGACATCGGCTACGTCCACACCGGCTTCGAGAAGAACTTCGAGCAGAAGACGTACTGGAAGGCGATCCCCTACGCGCCGCGCATGGACTACCTCGGCTTCTTCTCCAACGAGCTGGCGTACGTGGGAGCGGTGGAGAAGCTGATCGGGATCGAGGTGCCGGAGCGCGCACAGTGGATCCGCACGCTGTTCGCCGAGCTGAACCGGCTGCACTCGCACCTCATCTACCTGGGCACGTCCGGCATCGAGCTGGGCGCCATGTCGGTCTTCTTCTACTGCCTGCGCGAGCGCGACTCGGTGCTCGATCTGTTCGAGATGGTGACCGGCGTGCGCATGCACGACCGCTATCCGCAGTTCGGCGGCGTGGCGGAGGACCTGCCGAAGGTCTTCTATGCCGAGTGCAAGAGGTTCTGCCAGGACATGCCGAAGAAGATCGACTCCTATCTCGACCTGCTGGCCGGGAACCCGATCTGGAAGAGCCGCCTGCAGGGCATCGGCACCATCGAGGCCGACACGGCAATCGCCATGGGGCTGTCGGGGCCGAACCTGCGCGCCTCCGGGGTGCCGTTCGACCTGCGCCGCAACGACCCGTACCTGGCCTACGACAAGCTCGACTTCGACGTCATCACCGGTACGCGGGGGGACTGCTACGACCGCTTCATGTGCCGCACCAAGGAGATGTACGAGTCGGTGCGGATCATCGAGCAGTGCCTGGAGCAGATGCCGTCCGGGCCGGTGATGGCCGACGACCGCAAGTACGTGCTGCCGCCGCGGGCCGAGCTGCACACCTCGATGGAGTCGCTGATCCATCACTTCAAGCTGGTCACCGAGGGGTTCCGGGTGGAGCCCGGTCAGGTCTACCACGCGGTCGAGTCGCCGCGCGGCGAGTTCGGCTGCTACCTGGTGTCCGACGGCAGCCCCAAGCCGTGGCGCGTGCATTTCCGCGCGCCCAGCTTCGTCAGCCTGCAGGTCACCGGCATGATGTCGCAGAACCGCTACGTGGCGGACATGATCGCCGTGGTGGGCAGCCTGGACGGCGTGATGGGCGAGGCCGACCGGTGAGCCGGACACCCGACCCGGCGGCGGCCGAGACCATGGCCGGCGCCCGCCAGACACGGCCCGAGATGCCGCCGCCCGCGCCTGCCGCGGACACCGATCTGCCGCTGGCCGAGCGGATCGCGAATGTGGTGGCGCTGTACCCCGAGCCGAGGTCGGCCATCATCCCGGCGCTGCGGCTGGCTCAGGAGGAGTTCGGCTGGCTGTCCACGGAGGCCTTCGAGGCGACCGCCGACGCCACCGGGTTCACGCCCGCGTACTGCAAGTCGGTGGCCTCGTTCTACGACATGTTCCGGCTGCGCCCGCAGGGCCGCCACGAGATCTGCGTGTGCACGAACATCGCCTGCGCGCTGGTCGGCGCCGGCGACACGCTGCGGGCCTTCGAACAGGAGCTGGGCATCCGCTCAGGCGAGACGACGCCCGACGGCGTCTTCACACTGCGCACCGTGGAGTGCTACGGCGGGTGCGGGTGGGGGCCGGTGGTCAGCGTCGACGAGCGCTACCACGAGCCGTTCGGGCCCGAGCGGGTGGCCGGGCTGGTGGCGGAGCTGCGGGGCGGGGCGGAATGAGCGAGGACACCCGCCGCATCCTGCTGGACTTCGACGGCGACCGGCGATCGATCGAGGCCTACGAGGCGGCCGGCGGCTACGCGTCGCTGCGCAGCGCCGTGACCATGGACCCCGGCGACATCGTGTCCACAGTCGACTCGTCGGGCCTGCGCGGGCGCGGAGGCGCCGGCTTCCCGACCGGCCGCAAGGCGTCGTTCCTGCCCAAGGATCGGAAGCCGGCCTACCTGTGCGTGAACGCCGACGAGTCCGAACCTGGCACCTTCAAGGACCGCGAGATCATGCTGCGCAACCCGCATGCGCTGATCGAGGGCGTGCTGATCATGAGCTACGGGATCGGCGCCACGTCGTCGTTCATCTATATCCGCGGCGAGTACCGCACCGAGTTCGAGGTGCTGCGGCAGGCGCTGGCGGAGGCCCACGCCAGGGGATACGTGGGACGGAACGTGCTGGGCTCCGGCTACGACGCCACCGTGGTCCTGCACCGCGGCGCGGGCGCGTACATCTGCGGCGAGGAGACGGCGCTTCTGTCCTCGCTGGAG
>JBQCGJ010000378.1:0-3661 GCA_051955775.1 Gaiellales bacterium
GCGCGGCACGCCGACGAGCTTCCAGGAGACATTCCACGACGAGGGCCAGACCGACATGCGGGCGTGCATGGACGCCTGGCACGAGATCGGCTTCGACGGCGTGCTGCGTCCCGACCATGTGCCCACCCTGCACGGCGAGCCGATGGACTCCCCGAGCTACGCCCTGCTCGGCCGGCTGCACGCGATCGGCTACATGCAGGGGCTGCGCGAGGCCAGCGTGCACCACGTGTCGAGGGAACAGCCCGCCGCGGCTGCGGCGAAGTAGCATCCAACCAAAGCCGGGGTACGTACCCTGCGGAGGATGGGTTTGCGCACGCTTCTCGATCTTGACGTCCCCCCGCTCGCGGATGCGGAGCGGCGGCTTGCGGATCTCTCCAGACAGCGCCGCGCACGCATGCTGGGAACGGCCGGGCTGGCCGGGCTGGCGCTGGCCGCGGAGCTGGTGATGCCATGGCTGGGGGTGGTGCTGCTGGCCGGCGCGGTGGCCGCGCTGGTGACGGCAGCCATCGCCCGGGCCCGGCGGCGGGCGCTGCTTTCGACCCTGCTCCAGGTGCGCGACGCGTACGGCCTGGAGGCGGTCTCCCGGGAGGGCACGCGGTTCGCCACCCGCGAGCGCCGCGGCCGGCTGGCCGCGTGGCTGCGGCGGATCGTGATGTCGGCCGAGCAGGCTCACCCCCGCCCGGGATACACCGCAACTGCGCTCGAGCGGCGCGTGCTCGCCCGCAAGGAGCGGCTGCTGGCGGTGGCCGCCTCGCTGGAGGACCGCGACCAGGAGCTGCATCCGGCCGGGGTCGCCATCGTCCACCGCCTGCTCACCCGGCCGTCGGTCTCGCCGCTGTTCAATCCCGCGCTGGACGAGCTGGTGCTGGACGACGCGCTGCACCGCATCGAGGCCTGTCCGGGAGGGCGGCGGGCACTGGTCCGGCGGTAGACCAGGCGCGGCTGCGCGCCGGCGAGGCACCGCAGACCAGCCTCGTCAGATGACGCCGTACGTGCGGAAGGCGTCCCAGACGGGCATGCCCTCCTCCAGCTTCGCCCGCACCAGGTTCTCGCCCGAGACCTTCTCCTCGGCCAGCGAGAGCACCTCGTCCGCGACCGCCGCCGGCACCACCACCACGCCGTCGAAGTCGGCCAGCACCAGGTCGCCCTGCTCCACCCGCACGCCGCCGCACTCGATCGGCACCCCCACGGCGTCGACGTCCAGCCGGCCCAGGGAGTCATTGCAGCTGATGCCCGCTGCAAAGGTCGGGAACCGCATCTCGATCAGCGCCAGCGTGTCGCGGGTGTAGCCGTCGACGACGATGCCGCGGGCCCCCCGGTAGCGCGACGCGGTGGCCAGCAGCTCACCCCAGTACGAGCCCCTGACGGTGGACACGACCATGATGTCGCCGTCTCGCAGGGCATCGACCGCCTGCAGCTCTCCGCGGTAGTAGTCGTCGGGGTTCGCGGGCGGCGTGGTCACCTCGATCGCGTGGACAGTGGACGCGAACCCGGCCATGCGCGCCTCGGGGTACAGGGGGCGGATCCGGGGGTCCATCACATTCGAGCGCACGCCCACCTTGTCGAGGCAGTCGGCCACCACCGCGGGGTGCAGACGCTCCAGTCGCCGCAGGATCTCCGGCGGCCCGTTCGAGCTCGGTGCTTGATCGTTCAAGAGGGCCGAGTCTAACGAGCGCCGCACGGCAGGTCAAACCCGCGCCCGGACGGCTTGACACGCCAAACGCGACGCGGGAGACTACCGCCGCTTGAACGATCAACCCGGAGGTTGGTGATGGATCATGGCTAGCGAACACACGGCGACGACCCACGCGCACTTCGCCCGCAAGGCGACCGGGTTCGTCCGCGAGGTCAAAGTGCGTGACGCTGTCATCTTCAACGTGCTCCCGGCGTGCCCCGGCCTGGTCATGGCCGTGTCGGTGTTCTGGGTGCTGTCCTCCTTCGCCCAGGTCAACATCTACGCAGCGATCCTGATCACGGCGCTGTGCTCATTCCTGATCTCGGGGGCGTTCGGGCTGCTGTCGCAGATCATGCCCCGCTCCGGCGCCGACTACATCCTTATCTCACGCTCGCTGCACCCCGCGCTGGCGATCGGCTCGAGCATCCTTATCGGCGCGTCGTCCATGATCGCCATGGGGTACTGGGGCGTGTTCACGGCCAAGATCTGCATCGGCCCGATGCTGACCATGGTCGGCGTCGCCGCCAACTCCAGCACGCTCCAGCACTGGGGCACCGACGTCACCTCGAACGGGTGGAGCATGGCCATCGGGCTGATCGAGATCGCCCTGCTGGCCTTCATCATGGCGGTTGGGATGCGGATGATGATGCGAGTGCAGCTGTGGCTGTTCGCGCTCGGCAGCATCGGCTTCATCGCCGCCGCAATCGTGCTTCTGACAACGTCGCGCTCGAGCTTCATCAGCTCGTACAACACCTACGCCCGGCCCTTCACCCACAGGGCCGACACCTACCACTACTTCATCGGACAGGCCCACAAGTCGGGCGTCAACCTGTCGTCGGGCACCGACTGGCACAACACCCTGGTGGCCACCGGTGCGTTCATCGCGTTCGGCGTGTGGGTGTGGTTCTCGACCAACATCGCCGGCGAGATCCGCCAGGCCGGCACGCGCAAGAACTGGTACTCGATGCTCGGCGGGCTGGCCTGCACGTTCATCCCCATCCTGGTCATGGTGGCCCTGCTGTACCACACCGTCGGCCAGACCTTCCTGACCGCCGTGAACGGCATCTCGGGGGACTCGACCGTATACACGCTTCCCAATGCGCCGTGGTGGATCACGCTGGTGGCGGCCATCCACACGAACACGCTGTTCGTGGCGTTCCTCGGCCTCACGTTCGTGGCCTGGGCGCCGCTGATCGTGTACATCCAGATCGTGCAGCCCGTGCGTGCACTGTTCGCGTGGTCGTTCGACCAGGTGATCCCCGAGCGGATCGCCTCGATCAACGAGCGCACCCACACGCCGGTG
The DNA here is from genome assembly GCA_051955775.1 of Gaiellales bacterium. Lineage (GTDB taxonomy): Bacteria > Actinomycetota > Thermoleophilia > Gaiellales > JAICJC01 > DASUHT01. The sequence continues at coordinate 2,979 of JBQCGJ010000378.1, forward strand.
TTCACGCTGGCGCTGATCACCGTATGCTCGATCCCGTTCCTGTACATGGCGGCGTACTCGGCCAACTTCCTGAAGGTCGTGGCGCTGTCGACCATCGTCGGCTTCCCCACCTTCATCATGGTCGGGATCTCGGCGTGCCTGTTCCCGTTCAGGCGCAAGGCCGCGTACGAGGCGTCGGTGTCGAACATCTCGCTGTTCGGCCTGCCGCTGATGCTGTACTTCGGGATCGGCTCGATCATCGCCGGGCTGTTCGGCGCCTGGCTGTGGTTCGCATATCCGGCGCTGGGCCTGCCCAGGGCCGGCGACGGCATCGTCGCGCAGCTCTTCACCAGCCCGTTCCGTGGTGGGCTGGCGCTGGTTGCGGCGTGCCTGATCGTGGGCGCGATCATCTACTTCGCCGGCAGGGCGTGGCGGGCATCGCAGGGCATCGATCTCGACCTGAACTACCTCGAGATCCCGCCGGAATAGCCCGTGGGCCTGTTCCGGCGCACGCCGGCGGCGGGCGGCGCTGCCGCCCTCCGCCTCTATTACGCCTCCGACATCCACGGTACCGCGGTGCTGTGGAAGAAGTTCCTGAACGCGCCCAGGTACTACAAGGCGCAGGTGCTGGTGATGGGGGGCGACATCACCGGCAAGGTCGTGATCCCCGTCGTGCAGGATGACGAGGGCTGGACTGCGCAGCT
>JBQCGJ010000379.1:0-3090 GCA_051955775.1 Gaiellales bacterium
GGGTCACGGCACATGCTGTTCCCGGTGGCGCTCGGGCTGCTGGTGGGCGGCAGCGTGTCGAACCTGGCCGACCGCGTCGTCCAGGGCCACGTCACCGACTTCATCCACGTCAGCCACTGGCCGACCTTCAACCTGGCGGACTCCTTCATCGTGGTCGGCGTCGTCCTGCTCCTGATCGGGCTTTCGCGGGTCGAGCCGCCGCCCAGGGCGGACGACCAGAACGGTGCCTGAGCTGGAGGTGGCGGCGGCTGATGCCGGCGCCCGCCTCGACCGCTACCTGGCCGAACAGGAGATGGTCGGCTCGCGAGGCCGCGCCGAGCGGCTGATCGAGCAGGGCCGTGTGCTGGTCGACGGGCATGCCAGGCCGAAGTCGTACCGGCTGCCGCGGGGCGCGACGGTCAGCTTCCCGGAGCCGGAACCGCCGGCGCCGCCGCCGGCCTCGGGCGAGCTCGGCGTCCTGCTCGTCTACGCGGACGAGTACGTGCTGGTGGTCGACAAACCGGCCGGCCTGCTGACGCATCCCGCGCCCGGATTCGCCGGCCCGACGCTGGTCAGCGCGCTGGCCGGGATGGCGGGCGGCGGGGAGCCCGCCCGAGCCGGGATCGTGCATCGGCTCGACCGCGATACGAGCGGGCTGCTGGTGGTCGCACGGGACGAGATCACGCTGGCCCGTCTGCAGGGTCTGCTGCGCCGGCGCCGCATCGAGCGGACGTACCTGGGGCTGGTGCGCGGGCGTCCGCCGTCGCGGCGCGGCCGCATCGAGGCGGCGATGGGCCGGGACAGGCGCGACCCGACCCGCATGTCCCTGGACACCGACAATCCCCGCGACGCCGTCACTCACTTCGAGCTGGCGCAGGCCCTGCCCGGCCACAGCCTGCTGCGGGTGAGGCTGGAGACCGGGCGCACGCACCAGATCCGGGTGCACCTGGCGGCCATCGGCCACCCGGTGGCCGGGGACCCGGTGTACTGCCACGGCCCGGAGCTGGGGCTGCAGCGGCAGTTCCTGCACGCGGCGGAGCTGCGCTTCCCGCACCCGCACTCGGGCGAGCCGGTGGAGGCGGTGTCGCCGCTCCCCGCCGACCTCGGGGCCGCCCTTGTAAAGGCCGCCAACCCGGGGTCAGACCCCGGGTTGGCGTCTTAACAATTTCCCACCAGTACCGGGTACCGGGTACCGGGGTTGCGTCTTCAAAACTCAGCCGAGCAGCGTCGCGCCCGCGGCCACCAGCAGCGCCATCGCCCAGAACCGGTCGAGGTTGACCCACGCGGTGCGCAGGATCTGCACCCCGATCAGCTCGTACACCAGGACCGCGACCACGCCGGCCACCGCCACCATCGCCGCCGTGTGCACGGCCACCGCCAGCGCGTCCCCCGCATAGCCGTTGGCGACGAGCTGATCGCTTCCGCCCACCGCCACGCCGCTTCCCAGCAGGAACGGCACCAGCATCAGGCCCGCCCCGTGGGCGCTGGACATCAGAAACGACCACAGCGCCAGCTCGCGGCGGCGAAGCCGGAACCCCACCCAGCGCAGGTGCCTGTTGCGGACCAGCTTCCAGATCGCAAACCCGGCCAGGCACAGTCCGCCGGCGATCCGCAGCGCATCCGGCGACACAAACCCCCGCATCTCCTGCACCGCGATCACCACCAGCGCGATGGCGGCCGCATGCCAGATGGCGATCGGGCCGAGCGACCGCGCCAGCGCCCGCCGCGAGCTCTCCTGCAGGCCCAGCCCGACCGCGAACAGCCAGCCCATGGCCGGGTTGATGCCGTGGAACGCGCCCAGCGCCGCGATCCCGCCGAGGTCGAGACCGGTCACGGGAAGCAGTACGAGTCAGACGAGGAGTCGCCGCCGTCCAGCCGGATCTGATGTGGCAGCCGGCCGTCGAACTCGGTCACCAGGAAGCCCTCGTCCAGGGTCATCCCGCCATCCGGCGGCACGTCGAGCTTGGCGATCCAGCCGTCGAGCCCCTCGGGGTAGAACTGGTGGTCCCACGACGAGTAGAGCGAGTTCGACACGTAGATCCGCCTGCCGTCGCGGCTCACCTCCACCATCTGCGGCCCGCCCTTGAGCGCGCCGTTGGCGGGGTGCGCGGCGCGCGACACGATCCCGCCCAGCCGCACCTTGCCCACCTGCTTGGGCGAGAAGGGGTCGCTGACGTCGTACTGCAGGAAGTCGCCGGTGCCCCAGCAGGAGACGTACAGGAACCGGTCGTCGAGCGACAGGTTGATGTCGGTGACCAGCGGCGGCACCGCACCGAATCCGGCCAGCAGCGGCGGCAGCTGGTCGGCCTCGGCGGGCTCGGCCGGGATGGTGATGACCTTGGTGATGTTCCAGTCGGCGCCGTCGCGGTGCCACAGCCAGATCGAGGCCGAGAGATCCTCCACCGACACCACCACGCCGACGAAGCCGTAGGCCTTGCGCGGATCATGGGCGGGCCGCAGCTCGAGCACCATCTGGTTCTCGTCGCCCAGGTCGAGCGTCTTCACGTGACGGCGGTGGCGCAGGTCCCATACGTGCATGGCGTGCCCGTACTCCCGGCCCAGCAGCTTCTCCGGCACGACGCCGTTCTCGAACATCGAGGGCGCGCCCCACTCACTGGACAGCAGGGTGTCGTAGCCGAGGTGCCACCAGAAGTCATAGGCGTATCGCTGCCCGTCGCGCTCGACCTCCCATGCGCCCAGCGGGTCGAACGATTCGCAGTCGAGCAGCAGCACGCCGCCGGTCTCGTCCGGGCCGTCGGCGCCGCCCAGCGCCGACATGTAGATCGCGTCCGGGCCGCAGTGCGTGGTGTGCGGTCGCGAGTACCCGGTACGGCTGGCCAGCTCGTCCGGCTCGATGACCCGAACGATCTGCGGGTTCATCGGATCAGGCTTGGTATCCACGATGTGGATGCGAGACGAGCGCAGACCGGGCACGATCAGGTACCGGCGCTCGACGTGCGGCCGCGGCGCGGACGGGCACAGCGCGGCGCTGCATGCGTTCCATCCGAAGTGGTGCAGCTCGTCGCCCACACCGGGCATGTCCAGCGTCGACACCACGGTGCCGCGGGTCGGCGAGTCGGGCGCCAGGTCGACCACGCCCAGGGCGTCGGG
>JBQCGJ010000380.1:0-8961 GCA_051955775.1 Gaiellales bacterium
CGAGGACGAGGTGGCTGCGTCAGCGTCTACGGACGAGCCGGCCGAGGTCGTCTACGCCAACGGGGACGGCTCGCACCGCGGCGCCCACAGGGCGCGGAACCCGGAGGTCGACGAGACCGTCGCGGAGCGGCCCAGCGTGCCCGCCGACGACGGGCGTGCCGAGCTGTTTGCCACCGCGCTCGACCTGCGCGTGGAGGCCGCGGTGTCGATGACCCGTGACCAACTGCGTGAGGCGATTGCGCTGGTGCAGGGCAGCGGCAACGGGGCACAGGCGGAGCCGGCCCAGGCCGAGATTCAGGCCGCGGTCGAAGCGGGCTCGCTGTCCGCTGTGTCCGCGGTGCTCCAGAGCATGCGCTCCGCGCTCGATGCGCTGGACGCGCTGGTGGCGGAGGAGATGGCCCATCGCGCCGGCGAGGAGGCGCCGGCCCACGAGCAGGCGCCGCCCGCCGAGCTCGAGGCCCGCACGGACGATCCACCGGTACTCGCCGACCAGGACGAGGTCCGGGCGGGCATCCTGACGATGACTCGCGACATCATCCGGTTCGCACGCGGCGGGTCGTCAGGACAGTGAAGGCGGGTGCACCGGCTGCGCGTCCGGCAGCGGGTTGTTGCCGATCGTGTAGCGGTCGAGGTCGCGCTCGCTCATCCCGAACAGGTGCCCGAGCTCGTGCAGGAGCGTGTCATGGATGACGCGCCGTAGCTGCCACTCGCCCCCCGCCGCCCGCATGATCGTGCGGCGGTAGAGCACGATCTGCGCGGTGCCGCCGGCTGTCCGGTACAGGCCAAGTGTGCGCGGATCCGGGGGCAGCTCGTCATCGATCATGATGCCGACATTGCGCTCCTCGATGGCGGTCGCCAGCCACGCGGGCAGGGCGTCCATCTCGGCCTGCACGAGGCGCCCAAACTCGTCCTCGCTCGCAGACGTCCACGGCTCGTCGTCGCCCAGTCTGCGCAACAGCGCCTCGCGGCGCTCGGCCGCCTCGGCGTTCTGGGCGTGCACCGCGGCCAGATCCGATCCCAGCTTGGCCGTGATCAACCAGGCGATCGCGAACGCCAGCGGCAGCTCGATGGCCAGTAGCGTCGCCGTCCTCGACGACGCCATCCCATCGGAGGACAGGCTGAACAGCGTGAACAGCGTCATGGCCAGCGCGATCAGCACGCTCGAGCGGGCGTCGCCCCTGCGCAGGAACCTCCACATGACGCGAATTCTATCCTCGAGTTGTTGCGGCGACCGCGACGGCGCGGGCGTTCGGCGCGACCCGCCGTGACACGACCCGGCGCAGTGTCCCGGCACGCAGCTCGGTCACCCAGCCGTCCAGCAACGAGGTGGTGACGATCAGCTTCCCGGAGCTCGCCAGGTTGAACGATCCGTACGGCAGCGCCGCCCGCCGCAGGACGCGACCGGTGGAGGCATCGACCATCTCGATCGACGAGCCGTAGCCGCTGGTGATGTAGGCGCGGTTGCCGCTGAACACGATGTGCTGGGGCGCCGGCCCCGCGGGAACCTTTCGGATAGGGCGTCCGCTGCGCGCGTCCAGCACGGACACGTACGGGGCTGAGGCGGAGGTGACCCACACGGTCATGCCGTCGGGGGCGAATGCCAGGTCGTGGGCGGCGACGGCCGGGTGCAGCCGCCGCAGCACGCGCATATGCCGCGGATCGGTGCAGCACGAGAACACGACGATTGTGTGGGCCGTCTCGCCCAGCGCGACCCACGCCGTTTGGTCGTCCGGGCTGACCGCCAGGTGGTGTGCGCCCGGGCCAACCGACACATGTCCGGCGACGCGACCGTCGGCGAACTCGATGGCGGACACGGTGCCGGCCGCCGCGTCGCTGACCATCGCGTACTCGCCGTCCGGCGTCACCGTTGCGATCTGCGGCGATCGGAAGTGGCGAAGCACGGCGATCGAACGCAGATCGGGCACGGACAGCAGCGTGACCCGCGCGGAGCCGGGGCTGACCGCGACCACCGGTCCATAACCGGATCCGGCTGCCACCGTTGTCGGGTCCGGCGCGATGTGGACGCGGCGGACCACCCTGCCGGCGGGCAGCGACACCGCCACCAGCTCGTTCAGGTGCTCGGCGGTGACCAGCGCGACGTGGTGCAGCGCCGGCGCGGGTGGCGAGGATTGCCCGGTTGCCGGCGGTGTCTGTGAGGGCGGCGGTGAGGGCGCCGTGTGCGTCGTGGCGGTGGTCGGGGCGGGGGACGGTGACGACTCGGCCGAGCAGCCGGTCAAGACCACGAGGACCGCGACGATGACCAGGGTCGAAGGGCGCACGAAGGACGTACGCGTCGAGTCGGCGATTACGTCCCGGGCGCCCGGAGGCCGGTTCCAACGGGCCTCTCAGGGATGGTTGGCAGACTCAGAATCAATGCACACACTCGGGAACTTCATCAACAGCCTGGTCTGGATGTACACGCTGATGATCCTGGCTGCGGTGATCCTGTCGTGGGTGCGGCTGCCGTACTCGGACCTGCTCGCGCGTACGAGAGACGTCATTGACGGGATGACGTCTCCGTACCTGCGGGTCTTCCGGCGCTTCGTGCCGCCACTGGGTGGCCTCGACGTGTCGCCGATGCTGGCGCTGATCGCGCTGCAGATCATCGGCGGCTTCGCTGCCGGCGCCGTCGGCCATATGTAGGTGGAGGGAGGCTCGGGCTCTCAGTACGAGGCGCCCGAGGGCTGCCGCCGTGGCAGCAGCACGCACACCAGCAGCGCCAGCAGCCCGAACGCGAATCCCAGGAGGCCCCATGCGAGGGCATTGCGGTTCCTGTGGCCGGCCAGCGTGCCGGTCACCGCTCCGGTGAGGGCCGCGCCGAACAGGAACGCCTGTTGTGTGGTGCTCATGCGGCATACATCGGTCTGACCGTTGATGGGTCGGATCACCCGGCTGGGTACTCCTTGGGGGATTGGAGTACCCTTGATTCGAGTACCGGCGATCTGGGGGCGAACATGGTCTGCAGAAATTGCGGTCACGGGGTCGATTCGGAGTTCCCGTTCTGCCCCTGGTGCGCGGCGCCCCAGCAGCGCAAGTCGGTGGCGCAGTTCCCGGCCCATCCCGATGTCGACGCCCCAGGCCGAGGCCTCCGCGTGTCGCGGTACTTCGATCCCGCCGACGGCCCGCCGCACACCCGCCTCAGCATTTACGACGGCGTCGGGCGGGTGACCTGCGTTATCGCACTGGACGACGACACCACCCACAGCGTGGGGCGGTTCATGCTCAGCCTGAGCGGGCGCTCCGCGTTGCCTCCGCCGGCCCGTGAGCCACTGCTCGACCGGTTGCGCAGCCGGCTCGGCGCCGGCGGCAGGCCGTCCTCGGACTAGCCGCCGGGAGTCTTCAGGTTCCCGGATTCGCCCGCCTGGCAACGCCGGTTGGCGATCAGGGCAGGTCGTCCAGCAGCTGCCCCTGGCCGGTCACCGGCGGGGCGCCCCAGATCAGCAGGCGGGCCTCGGCGTCACTTCGGTTCTGCACCTGGATCTCGGTGCCGGTGCCGACCCTGGCGATGCTGCCCGCCCGCAGCTCGACCAGCTCCGGCGGCTCGCCCAGAGCCAGGGTGAGGTTCCCTTCGAGCACCAGGAACACCTCCTCCTGTGCGCCCTCGATGTGCCGCCGCCCGCGCGCGCCGGCAGGGTACCGCCACACGTTGGCCCGCGAGCTCTCCAGGCCGAGCGCCGCGGTCAGGCCGGCGGCGTGTGGCGGCGGGTCGCCGTCGCGGTATGGGCGCTCCGCGTATTCGAGCTCGTCCAGGTGGCTGACCTGATACGCCATGCTGGCGCGGGATCGTACCCGCGCCAGCATGGAGGCGGCTCAGTTCGAGATCTTGATGAAGTCGATGTCACCCGTGAAGTAATCGCAGGTGACCGTCTTCTGATCGCAGTTCAGCTTGCCCGCGATGCTCAGCGGGCGGGAGTTCGAGATGTTGCCGGTGCTGCCGTTGGCCGAGGCCACCTGCTTGCCGTCGACGGTCAGGGTGAGCCCGGTCGAGGTGCGCTTGCAGATCACCTCGTGGAAGTTCCCGTCGCTCAGCACTGCGGGTGACTCAACGGCCTTGCGCAGGAACGCGCCAGACGAGTTCACGCCCCTGAACACGCAGTTCAGGTGCCCACCCGGGTTCTCCAGCTTGAAGTAGCCGCCGGATGACCCCGCCTGGCCCTTCTGCACGATGTTGCCGAAGTGCTTGGTTGTGCGGTAGCGGATGTCCACGGTGTAGGTGCCCGAGCCCGGGTTGAGCGACGAGCTGGTCACGGTGACCAGCCGCTCGGGCTTGGCCGGCGGCATTGTCGGGCTTGTGAACACCCAGTGGTAGGCGGTCGCCCCGGCTGCCTTGAACCCGGTCTGCACGGCCGACCCGATGGCACCGTTGACGTGGTTGCCGCTCGAATCCACCATCACCGTGGCGCCCGGCGCCTCGTTCATCTCCCAGTCCGCGAGCGTCGCGGCAGCGGCGGATGGCGCCACCACCAGTCCGACCACCAGCGTCGCGGCCAGCGGCTTCCACAGCCTGTTCCTCATGTTTGTACCCCTCCTGCGTCAGCTGACCCACTGCCAGTGTACGTGCGAAGTTCACGATTTCGAGACCTGGCGCACAGCTCCAGCAGGTAGCGTTGGCGCCGATGGCGTCCGACCAGCGAGCAGCCGTGCTTCCCACCAGCCTGGTCGGCTCGTACGCCCAGCCGGACTGGCTGATCGACCGTGAGCGGCTGCGCCACAGGTTTCCCCCGCGCGTGCGCGCGAAGGAGCTGTGGCGGATCGACCCGCAGTACCTCGAGCAGGCGCAGGACGACGCCACGCTGCTCGCCATCCGCGACCAGGAGCGGGCGGGGCTGGACATCATCACCGACGGCGAGGCGCGGCGGGAGAGCTACTCGAACCGGTTCGCCACGGCGCTGGCCGGTGTCGACATCGACAACCCGGGCACCGCCCTCGACCGCAGCGGACATCCCAACCCGGTGCCCCGCGTGGTCGGGCCGATCGAGCGTATGCACCCCGTGCAGGTGCGCGACGTGAAGTTCCTGCGCGCCAACACCAGCCGCACGATCAAGGTCACCGTGCCGGGGCCGTTCACGATGTCGCAGCAGGCTCAGAACGATCACTACGAGAGCGACGCGGAGCTGGCGCTCGGCTACGCCGGGGCCGTGCACGACGAGATCGTCGACCTGTTCGCGGCCGGGGCGGACATCGTGCAGATGGACGAGCCGTACATGCAGGCGCGTCCGGAGAAGGCGCGGGAGTTCGGGCTGCGGGCGCTGGAGCGGGCGCTCGACGGCGTGGCGGGGACGACCGCCGTGCACATCTGCTTCGGCTACGCCGCCATCATCCACGAGCGGCCCGAGGCGTACTCCTTCCTGCCGGAGCTGGCGGCGTGCTCGGCAGACCACATCTCGATCGAGACGGCGCAGTCGAACCTGGACACCAAGATCCTCGAGCGGCTGCCCGGCAAACGGATCATCCTGGGCGTGATCGACCTGGACAGCCTGGACGTGGAGTCACCGGAGACGGTGGCCGGCCGCATTCGCCGGGCGCTCCCCTACAAGCGCCGCGAGGAGCTGACCGCGGCGCCCGACTGCGGCATGAAGTACCTGCCCCGCGACGTCGCCTACGGCAAGCTGGAGGCGATGGTGGAGGGGGCGGCGATGGTGCGCGGCGAGGCCTAGGTCAGAGGGGCCTGGCCCCAGGGGCCTGGCCCCGTGGTTCAAGCGACGAGGGATACCCACGAGGGCCAGGCTCCCGGGGCCTGGCCCCGTTGCTCAACACCGTGGTTCGACAGCCGCCCAGCCGGGATCGTGTGAACTGACGCGAGCGGTTGCGCGCCGGCCCGAGTCACGTGGGCGAGCTGTGATCGAGCGGCCCAACCAGGTAGCTGGCCTGGTTGCCGATCACCACGGCGATCTCGATCTCCCTCCCGTTCGCGTGCTCCTCGGCCCACTTCAGGACCTCGTGTACGCCCGTGGCCCCGGTCAGCTCGAACTCATCCGACCGGCGGCGATGGTCGCTCCAGAAGTACACGTGATAGACAGGCGGCAGCTCGAGCTCGATGACGCGCGGATCAACCGGTCTCACGTCCATGGGCGCTACGCCGTCCCGCGGGCAGCCCACGCCTTCGAGACGAGGACGAACGGCGGGCTGGGCAGGGCCTGCCGGCAGCGCTCGCGCAGGTGCTGGCGGCTGTCGTCGGAGAGGCCGGCGCAGAACTCGCCGGTCGGCCCGACGCCGTAGGTGTACGGCTCCCACCACTCCTCGAAGCTCTCGTGTGTGACCTCCACGCTCAGCACCGCCTGCTCAACGTCGCGCAATCCCGCGGCGGTGAGGATCTCGACGAGTTGCCCGTCGCGCGTCCCAGCCCTACGGCCCTCGCCGGGGGCCGACGGGTCGAGCTCCTGCGCGACCCGCCAGAACATGCTGAGCGGGGCGTTTCCGCCGCCGAAGTCCCACACCGACGCGGCCACCGTCCCGCCTGGACGGACAACGCGTGCCATCTCCGCCAGCCCGGCCACGGGGTCGGTCATGAAGTGCACCACGAGCTGCGCCAGGGCGGTGTCGAACGAGTCGTCCTCGAACGGCAGCTGCTCGGCGCTGCCGGCGCGCACATCCAGCCCGGGGAACCGCTCCTGCATCGCGGCCACAAACTGCTCCGATGGATCGACCGCCGACACCGAGCCGGCGCCGGCGCGACCGACCAGCTCCTGTGTCAGCGCGCCGGTGCCGCAGCCCACGTCCAGTACGCGCTGGCCGGCGGCCACCCCGGCCAGATCCGCCAACTGCGGCGCGATCGGCCTCGAGTACCGGCCCATGAACCGGTCGTACGCATGGGGATCGACGGAAAACGCCATGCCGCAACGCTACCCCAGCGTCTATGATCCGCCGAGTCAACGGCAACGCCGATCCCTGAAGGAGCGCACATGCGGGCAGCTCCCATGTCCATCGAGAAGGCCTTCATGACCTATTCGGAGGGTATGGCGCGTGCTTCGCAGACTGGTGAACCTGGGGATCCTGGCGCATGTAGACGCCGGTAAGACAACACTCACAGAGCGGCTTCTCCACTCGGCCGGCGTGATCGACGAGATCGGCCGCGTCGACGACGGGACGACGCAGACCGACACGCTGGCGCTGGAGCGTCAGCGCGGCATCACCATCAAGTCGGCGGTGGTGTCGTTCGCCATCGGGGACGTCACCGTCAACCTGATCGACACGCCCGGGCACCCCGACTTCATCGCCGAGGTGGAGCGGGTGCTGAGCGTGCTGGATGGCGCGGTGCTGGTCATCTCGGCGGTGGAGGGTGTGCAGCCGCAGACCCGCATCCTGATGCGCGCGCTGGAGCGGCTGCGGGTGCCGACGCTGTTCTTCGTGAACAAGATCGACCGCAGCGGCGCCGACGAGGCGCGCGTGCTGGAGTCGATCGCCGAGCGGCTGACACCGGACATCGTGCCCATGGGCACGCTGCTGGATCCGGGCACACGCGGCGCCCGGTTCCTGCCGTACGACCCGGATGACCCCGGGTTTGCGTTGCGGCTCGGATCTGCCCTGGCGGAGCACGACGACGCGCTGCTCGCCGCGTACGTCGACGGTGGGGTGGAGGTGTCGAGCCGCCGCCTGCGTCGCGGGCTGGAGGAGCAGACCGCGCGCACGACCGCGCATCCGGTGTTCTTCGGCTCGGCCGCCACCGGTGCCGGCGTGGACGCCCTGATGCGCGGTATCGCCGAGCTGATGCCTGCGGCCGAGCGGGACGTCGACGGACCGCTGTCGGGCAGTGTGTTCAAGGTCGAACGGGGGCCGGCGGGCGAGAAGATCGCCTTCGTGCGCATGTTCTCGGGCACGCTGCGCACCCGCGAGCGCGTGCGCCTGGCGGGAGAAGCCGAGCGCAAGGTGACCGCGATCAGCGTGTTCGCCGACGGGGCCAGCGAGCGGCGCGATGCCGTGACGGCGGGAGAGATCGGCAGGCTGTGGGGCCTGTCCGAGATCCGCATCGGGGACGCGATCGGGGCGCCCAGGGGCGGGGCCGAGCACCACTTCGCGCCGCCGTCGCTGGAGACCGTGGTCGTCCCGGCCCGGCCCGGCGAGCTGGGCGCGCTGCGCTCGGCGCTGGCCCAGCTCGCCGAGCAGGATCCGCTGATCAACGTGCGCCAGGACGACGTGCGGCAGGAGATCGCGGTCTCGCTGTACGGCGAAGTGCAGAAGGAGGTGATCCAGGCCACGCTGGGGGCCGAGTACGGGCTCGACGTCGCGTTCCGGGAGACGACCACGATCTGCGTGGAGCGGCCGGTCGGCACGGGCGCCGCCGTGGAGCGCCTGAAGGAGCCGCCGAATCCGTTCCTGGCCACTGTGGGGCTGCGTATCGAGCCGGCGCCGGCCGGTTCGGGCATCGCCTTCCGGCGCGATGAGGTGGAGCTCGGCTCGATGCCGCTCGCGTTCTTCCGGGTGGTCGAGACGACGGTGCACGAGACGCTCGCACAGGGCCTGCGGGGATGGCAGGTCACGGACTGCACGGTCGCCATGACGCACTCCGGCTACCTGGGCAAGCACGGCCTGGGCCACCAGTACTTCAACAAGGCCCTGTCCAGTACCGGCGAGGACTTCCGCAAGCTGACGCCGCTGATCGTCATGAAAGCGCTGCGGCGGGCGGGTACGGTCGTCTGCGAGCCGATCCATCGGTTCCGGCTTGATGCACCGGCCGACGTGCTGGGCGTGTTGCTGCCGGCGCTCGGCCGCCTCGGTGCGGTGCCTGCGGTGCCGGAGCTGCGCGGCTCGTCGTGCATCCTCGAGGGCGATGTCCCCGCCGCCCGGGTGTACGAGCTTCGCCGGCAGCTCCCGGCGTTGACGCGCGGAGACGGCGTGCTCGAATCGTGGTTTGATCGCTACGAGCCGGTCAACGACGAACCGGCGCCCTCACGGCCGCGCACCGACGACAACCCCCTCAACCGGAAGGCGTACCTGCTGCGGGTTCAGCGGCTGCGTTAGGCA
>JBQCGJ010000381.1:0-2523 GCA_051955775.1 Gaiellales bacterium
CCTCGAAGGCCAGCCGTGGGCTGCCGAAGCCCGTCTACCGCGCGCCGAGCGGTGTCCCGCCTGCTCGCGTGAGGGTCGCGGCCTGGGCGCCCGCCTGGAGCTCACCGGAATCGACGGACAGCCCGGCACGCTCAACTTCAATGGCGAGGGCCCGCTGATCGACGTTGTTCGTGTTCGAGATGGCCGAGGGCGTCGTCAGGGTTTGCGCTTGATCATCAATCCGCGCAGGCTCGCCCACTTCCGGTGTCGCCTGTCGCCGTCGCGCGTGAGGAGCGCGTGCCGCTCGCCAATTAGCTGTCACACGCAGCCATCCCGGCTCGTCTTAGGGGCCGACAACCCTGACGAGGAGGCTCACGATGAAGGTATTTCTGGCAGGAGGCAGCGGTGCCGTGGGCAAGCGGCTGGTCCCGAAGTTGATCGCAGCGGGCCATCACGTGACGGCCAGCACGCGTTCGACCGCCAAGACCGACGAGATCGCAGCACTCGGCGCAACGCCGGTCGTGCTCGACGCGCTCGATCGCGGCGAGGTGATGCAGGCGGTGATGCGGGCCGAGCCCGAGGTCGTGATTCACCAGCTGACGGCACTGGCGGGCGCAACCGACTTCAAGCACTTCGATCGCGAGTTCGAGCTCACCAACCGGCTCCGCACCGAGGGGATCGACTACCTGCTCGGGGCGGCGAAAGCCGCCGGTGTGCGGCGGCTGGTCGCCCAGAGCTACGGCAACTGGAATTACGCGAGGACCGGCGAGGGCCTGAAGATCGAAACCGACGCGCTCGACCCGGCGCCCCCGAAGAACCAGCAGCGGTCGCTTCAGGCGATCCGCTACCTGGAGTCAGCGGTTCTGGGCGCCGCACCAGTCGAGGGCGTCGTGCTCCGCTACGGCAACTTCTACGGCCCCGGCACGAGCCTGTCCGCCGACGGCGAAGTCACGCAGCTAGTACGTAAGCGTCGGTTGCCGATCATCGGCGAGGGCACCGGTGTGTGGTCGTTCATCCACATTGACGATGTTGCATCGGCAGCCGTGGCCGCGGTCGAGCGTGGCGCGGCCGGCGTTTACAACATCGTCGACGACGAGCCCGCGCCTGTCTCGTGCTGGCTGCCCGAGTTGGCGAAGGCGATCGGCGCCAAGCCGCCACGGCACGTGCCGGTGTGGCTCGGGCGCCTCGCCGCCGGTGAGGTCGGAGTCTCGATGATGACCCAGATCCGCGGTAGCTCCAACGCCAAAGCCAAGCGCTGGCTCGGCTGGAACCCCACATACCCAACGTACCGCGAAGGGTTCCGCGACGGCCTAAGCGTCCGCGCCGCAGCGAATCCAGGAACAACCGGCAGTCGTTAGAAGGAGGGCCGGCTCGAGCGCGACCGGCCGGCCTGGATCAGCCGCCGATGAATTTCGCCGGGTTCAGCGGTCCCGGCGGTTGTCAACCCAAACCAAGGAGGATGTTGTGAGCAGCAAGACTCGCGTCAACAAGATCAGCACAGTTGTAATCCCGGTGGCCGATCAGGAGCGCGCGGTCGACTTCTATACCAACAGGCTCGGCTTCGAGAAGCGCGTCGACGTCCCTTTCGGACCCGAGGAGGGGTATCGCTGGGTCGAAGTGGCGCCGGCCGACGCCGTCACTACGATCGCCGTGGTCCCACCGCCCCCTGGCGGTTCGACCGGGAACCGCGAAACCGGCATCGGGCTGCAGACCGATGACATCGACGCATTCCACGCCGAGCTGAAGGCCAATGGTGTCGACGTCGACCCGGAGGTCAGCCGTATGGGAGATCCTGTCCCGCCTCTGTTCTGGCTGCGCGATCCAGAAGGCAACACCCTGATGGTCCTCCAGTAGGCACGAGTCACCGCCCCCACCGGCCTCGGGCCCGGCTCGGCAGCCAGGCCCGAGCGCCGCGGCGACCAGGTCATCTAGCGTGCGCACGCGGGCAAGTCGCCGCGCTCCCGCCCGGCTCTGCATTGCTCCGAGGACGAGCATTCCACCAACAGGCGCCTCACGCCCAGCAAAGCGCGGACTACAGGGCGGTCGCCAGGTCGGCGGGCCGTGCGATCCTCGGCGGTTGCGGTCGTGGTGAATACGAGGTGCCTCGCTGGTTGAGGGGCCACACCTGCTTCGTTGGCGAGACACAGCTTTTGGCTGACGCTGCGGCCGGGGAGCCGACAGTCTCGCCGCGGTGTGTACGCGACCGCTCGGGCCGGGTATGCCGTCTGCTACATGGTGCGTGAGACGTCTCCGTGGGCACGGCGGATGGGCGAGCCACAACTGCATCCGGCACCGGGAGCACGGATGCGCAGCCGGTGGCCGTGGCTGTCGCTGCTGCCTATCGGCTTTGGTGCCTGGGCTCCGATCTATGCCGGGGTGCGAGCACGCGTGTCGAGCTGGATTGCGCTCGGAGCCCTGTGGACGGCGATCGCCCTCGCGGGATGGATCCTGTCAACGACCTCGGTCAGCCACGGTCACCACAAGACCAGCGATACGGCTGGGCTCCTGATGATCGTTGCCTGGGTCGGCGGAGCCGCGACGTCG
>JBQCGJ010000382.1:0-3151 GCA_051955775.1 Gaiellales bacterium
GGGGGCCGCCGCCGCTCGCCGGCGCCGCGCCGCGCCGCCCCGCCCACCCCCGCCCGGGGGTCGCGCGGGCGGCCGCGCGCCCCGGCGGCCCCCCGCGCCCGCCAGCTTCCGTTGCCGTCGCGGTGGGCGTCCACCGCCACCACCACGCACTGGCGCCCGAACCGCTCGGCCAGCTCGTCCACCAGGCCCGGGCGGTCCAGCGCGGCCGTGTTCGTGGACACCTTGTCGGCGCCGGCCAGCAGCAGGTCGCGGGCCTGCTCGGGCGAGCGCACGCCGCCGCCCACCGTGAGCGGCACGTCGACCTGCTCGGCCGCGCGCGACACCGCCTCCAGCAGCTCGCGCCAGGTCTCGTCGCCCGCGGAGATGTTGAGCCACACGATCTCGTCCGCACCCTCCCGCGCATAGGCGGTTGCGGCCTCCACGGGGTCGCCGCAATCGCGCAGCTCCTGGAATCGCACCCCCTTGACGAGCCGGCCGCCGCGCACGTCCAGGCACGGGATCACGCGCCTACGCAGCATCCGCCCACGCCAGGTAGGACGTCAGCAGGCGGCGCCCCTGCCCGCCGCTGCGCTCGGGGTGGAACTGGGCGCCCGCCACCGCGCCCCGTGCCACGACGCACGGGAAGCTGCGCCCGTCGAGCTCGGTCTCGGCCACGACCATGTCGGCGTCGTCCGGCTCGACGGCATAGGAATGGGCGAAGTAGCAGACCGCGGGCAGCCCGTCCGACAGCGGATGGTCGGAGCGAGGCGAGACATCGTTCCAGCCCATGTGCGGCAGCCGCCGCGACCAGCCGATGCGGCGGCTGGCGCCGGGCAGCAGGCCCAGGCAGGGCTCACCGCCCTCGTCGCTGCGGTCGAACAGGAGCTGCATGCCCAGGCAGATCCCGAACAGCGTCGCCCCGGCCGCCAGCGCCTGCGACACGGCCTGGTCGATGCCCAGCCTGCGCAGCTCCCGGATCGCCGGCCCGGCGGCGCCGACCCCCGGCAGCACCAGCAGTCGCGCCCGAGCCACGCGAGCCGCGTCGCCGGTCACCTCGACCGGCCGCTCGAGCCGCCGGAAGGCGGCCGTCAGGCTGGCCAGGTTCCCGGCCTCGTAGTCGATCACCGTCACCGTGCCGCTCACAACGCTCCCTTGGTGCTGGGCACCGCGCCGTCGCGTCGCGGGTCGGGCTCGCAGGCCTGGCGCAGCGCCAGCGCAAACGCCTTGAACGCGGCCTCCACCAGGTGGTGGTCGTCGGCCCCGGCGCCGCGCAGGTGCACGCCGATACGGGCGTTGCGGGCCAGCGTGTCGAAGAAGTGCGCGACCATGGACGCCGGCAGCTCGCCCACGGCCGGGCCGACCAGTCGCAGGTCGCAGGTGGCCACGCCGCGGCCGGACAGGTCGATGGTGGCATGGGCGAGGGCCTCGTCCAGCGGCGCCCGCGCATCGCCGAACCGGTGCACACCGGCACGGTCTCCCAGCGCGCGGTCGAGCGCGCTCCCCAGCACGATCGCCACGTCCTCCACCGTGTGGTGGGCGTCCACCCAGAGGTCGCCCTGGCAGGTCAGTTCGAGGTCGATCAGCGAGTGGCAGGCCAGCGCCGTCAGCATGTGGTCGAAGAACCCGATCCCCGTCGTCACCCCGGCCCGCCCGCTCCCGTCGACCGCCAGCCGGCAGCGGATGTCGGTCTCGGCCGTCCGTCGCTCGATCTCGGCCACCCGCTCGCGACCAGGCGGTGCTCCGGTTGCCGTGGCGGCGCCCAGGGCCGCCAGCAGCCGGTCGTTGTCGCCCGGCCAGGCGGGGCTGATGCGGATGGATGTGGCCAGGCTGGGATGGCCGAACGTGCGCACGATCAACCCCTGCGCTGCCAGCTCGGCGGCGACCTGTGGGGCCGGCCGCCCGGTGTCGATGAGCAGGAACGAGGCGGTCGAATCCGCCACACGGAGTCCCGCTGTGCGCAGCGCCGCCGCCATGCGGTCGCGCTCCGCTGCCGTGGCCGCGGCCTCCGCCCGCATGTCGTCCACGTGCTCCAGGGCGAGCTCGGCCATGGCGGCCGCGGTGGTCGAGATCCCTGCGGGCAGGCGGATCGCGTCCAGCGGGGCGGCCAGCCGCTCGGGCGCCAGGATGTAGCCGATGCGCGCCCCGGCCAGCCCGAAGGCCTTGGAGAACGTCCGCACCACCACCGTGCCCTCGCGTTCCAGCGCCAGCTTCGCGTGGTCTGCGCCGCCGAACTCGACGTACGCCTGGTCGATCACCAGCAGCCCGTCGCGCTCCTCGAGCTCGGCCGGTTCTGCGTCGGCGCCGGTCGGGTTGTGGGGCGAGCAGACGAAGCGCAGCCGCGCGCCGTCCTCCTGCTCGCTCAGCTCCCCGCCGGCCAGCCGGGCCGCGGTCTCGAATACGGGGTAGCAGGGTCTGCGGGCATACGCGCGGTCGCCCGGCCGCAGCGCCGCCAGGGCGCACATGACGAGTGCCTCGTCCGCCCCGCAGGTGGGGATGATGCGCCCGGCCGGAAAGCCGGTGTAGTCCGCCAGCAGCGATCGCAGCCGCTGGTAGGTGGCGTCCGGGTACGACTGGATCGGCAGTCGCGCCAGGCGGGCCTGCGCGGCCGCGTACCAGCGCGGCGGGGAGGGCAGGGTGTTCATGTCGAATCGGGCCAGCGGGATGCCCTCCGGCAGGCCCTCCTGCCATCGATACGGCTCGGCGTCCGCCAGGTCGGACCGGATGGGCAGGGTGGCGCTCATGGGATCAGGTTGTCGATCGGCAGTACGAGCAGCGACCGGGCGCCGGCCGCCCGCAGCGGGGCGAGCAGCTCGACCACCTGCTCGCGCGGCACAACGGCGTGCACGGCGTGCATGCCGGCCGCCGCCAGCGGCAGCACGGTGGGGGAATCCAGCCCCGGCAGCAGGTCGATGATCCCGTTCAGCGAGCCGTCGGGGGCGTTCAGCATCAGGTACCGCTGGTCCCGGGCGGCGACGACGCTGCGGATCACGGTGGCCAGCTCCTCGACAACCGCGCGTTGGCGGTCATCGAGATCCCGGCGCGCCAGGAGCACGGCCTGCGACTCGAGCACCGTGGCGATCGGGCGCAGACCGTTGGCGCGCAGCGTGTCGCCGGTCGTCACCAGGTCGACGATGGCGTCCGCCGCGTCCAGCCTCGGCGCCAGCTCCACCGA
>JBQCGJ010000383.1:0-3900 GCA_051955775.1 Gaiellales bacterium
GGCGTGGAGCTGATCGAGCAGCCGCTGCCCGCCTCCGACACCACCGGCTACGCGGAGCTGCACGAGGCCGGCCTGCCGATCCCGATCGTCGTCGACGAGAGCTGTCACACCCTGCCCGACGTGGCCGCCGCGGCCGGCCGCGCCGACGGCGTGAACATCAAGCTGACCAAGTCCGGCGGCGTCCGCGAGGCCCTGCGCATGATCCACGCCGCCCGCGCGCTCGGCCTGCGCGTGATGCTGGGGTGCATGAACGAGTCCAGCCTGGGCATCGCCGGCGGCGCCGCCATCTCGCCGCTGGTGGACGTGGTCGACCTGGACGGGCACCTGCTGAACTCGAACGACGCCTTCACCGGCCTCGGATTCGCCGACGGCCGGGTGCTGCCCGGCGACGGCCCGGGCCTCGGCGTCACGCCGCTCGAGCCGTGGCCGTGAAACGCTACGTGGCCCTGTGTGAGGGCGGGTTCGACGAGGACGCCAAGACAGCCACCGGCGTGCTCCGCTACGCCGAGTCCCCGACCGTCGCCGTGATCGACTCGTCGCGCGCCGGCAGCACGGTCGGCGACCACGTGCCCGGCCTCGACTCGGCGGTGCCCGTGGTGGCGACGCTGGCCGAGGCGCTGCCGCTCGAGCCGACCACCATGCTGATCGGCATCGCGCCCCCGGGCGGCAAGCTGCCAGACGAGTTCAAGGCGGCGGTGCGGGAGGCGATCGCAGCCGGGCTCGACGTGGAGAGCGGCCTGCACGACTTCCTGGGCGACGACCCGGCACTGGCTGCGGCCGCCGCGGAGGCAGGCGTGGAGCTGCGCGATCTGCGGCGGCCTCCAGCCGGCCTGAACGTGCCCACCGGCGCAAACCTGGAGATCCCCGCGCAGGTCGTGCTCACCGTCGGCTCGGACTGCGCGCTCGGCAAGATGACCGTGTGCCTCGAGCTCGACCGGGAGGCCCGCCGGCGCGCTCTGACGTCCCAGTTCGTGGCCACCGGGCAGACCGGGATCGCCATCGCGGGGTGGGGGATCGCGGTCGACGAGGTGGTCTCGGACTATGTGGCCGGCGCGGCGGAGCGGCTGGTGGTGGAGGGGCACCGCCGGGCAGGGGACGACGCCATCCTGTGGATCGAGGGCCAGGGGTCGATCAACCACCCGTTCTACTCGGGCGTCACGCTCGGCCTCCTGCACGGATCGGCGCCGCACACCATGCTGATCGTGCACGAGCCCGGGCGGGAGCTGATCGACGGCGACCCGCGCTACCCGATCCCGCCGCTGGCCGGGCTGATCCAGGAGTACGAGCGGATCGCCGCCTACGTCCGCCCGGCGCCGATGGCGGGAGTCGCGCTGAAGACCAACCGGCTGTCGGAGGCCGATGCCCGGGCGGCCGTGGAGCAGACCGAGAGCGCCACCGGCCTGGTCGCCGACGACCCCGTCAGGTTTGGCGCAGGCCGGCTGCTCGACGCCGTCCTGACAACGCGCGCCGCCACAGGAGCGGGCGCCGACCGGCTGTAGTATTCGCGCCCGTGCCGGATCCCCGTCTGACGACGTTGGCCGACCTCCTCTGCCGGTACTCGCTGGAGGTTGGCCCGGGCGACCTCGTGCTGGTATCCGGGCCGGCGCTCGCGCAGCCGCTGATGGTCGAGATGGTCAAGTCCATCACCGACGCCGGCGGCCACCCCATGGTGCGGCCCACGCTGGAGAGCGTGGACGCGCTGCTCATGGAGCGCGGCACCCGCGCCCAGCTTGAGGCGGTGACACGGCTGGACGAGCTCGAGACCGAGCTGCCCGAAAAGACGCTGACGATCTGGGCGAACGGCAACACGCGCTACCTGAGCTCCGCGCCGTCCGAGCACCTGGCGATCCGCACCGCAGCCTTCCGCGATCTGTTCCAGCGCTTCCTGGCCCGCACCGCCAGCGGCGAGGCGCGCTGGTGCGGCACGTGTTTTCCGAGTCACGCGGCCGCTCAGGAGGCCGGGATGTCCCTGACCGACTGGGAGGATTTCGTATTCTCCGCCGGCCACCTGTCAGACCCCGACCCGATCGCGTTCTGGAAGCGCCAGTCGGCCCGCCAGGCCGAGATCGCCGAGCGCCTGTCCGGGGTCAGGGAGCTGCGCATGGTGGCGGAGGACACCGACCTCACGGTCGAGGTGGGAGGGCGTACGTGGCTGAACGCCGACGGCCACGAGAACTTCCCGGACGGCGAGGTGTACACCAGCCCGGTCGAGACGGCCACCCGCGGCCACGTCAGCTTCAGCTTCGACGCCACCTACAACGGGCGCGACGTGGGCGGGGTCAGGCTGTGGTTCGAGGACGGCAAGGTGGTGCGTGAGGAGGCGTCCCGCGGGGCCGACTACCTGCGCGACCTGCTCGACCAGGACGCCGGCGCTCGCCAGCTGGGCGAGGTCGCGTTCGGGATGAACGACGAGATCCAGTCCCAGACCCGCGACACGCTGTTCGACGAGAAGATCGGCGGCACGTTCCACGTCGCGCTGGGCATGGCCTTTCCCGAGGCCGGCGGCAGCAACAGCTCGGGGCTGCACTGGGACATGGTGTGCGACCTGCGGCAGGGCGGAGAGGTGTACGGCGACGGGGAGCTGCTGGCGCGCGACGGACGGTTCCTGGTATGAGCGACCCCCGGCTGCACGCGCTGGCGGATGTGATCGTGGGGCACTCGGTGCGTCTCGGCGAGAGCGATCTCGTGCTGATCCAGGGCCCGTCGCTGGCCGAGCCGCTGCTGGCCGAGCTGACCCGAGCCGCGCTCGGCGCGGGAGCGGTGCCGCGCGTCCGGGTCGGCGTCGACGGCATCGACACGGCCTATCTGGAGCGGGCATCCGATGCGCAGCTGTCTTGGCTGCCGCCGTACGCGCTGGAGGAGATGGAGGCCATCGACGCGCGTATCTCCGTGATCGGGGCGTGGAACACCCGTGAGCTGTCGGGGATCGACCCCGCCAAGCTGGCCACCCGCCAGGCGGCGATGCGGCCGGTCGGCGAGCGGTTCATGCAGCGCGCCGCCACGGGCGAGCTGCGGTGGTGTGTGACGGCGTTTCCGTGCGAGGCGTTCGCACAGGACTGTGACATGTCGCTGGAGGCGTATGAGCGGTTCGTGTACGGCGCCGGATGGCTCGACGCCCCGGATCCGGTAGCCGCCTGGCGGGCGTTCGCCGAGCGCCTCGAGGCACTCACGCTGCTGCTCGCCGAGGTGCGCACCCTGCGCGTGCTGGCCGAGGATACCGACCTCACGGTGAGCGTCGCCGGCCGCTCCTGGGTGGCGTCCAAGGGGGAGCGCAACTTCCCCGACGGAGAGGTGTTCACGGGACCGGTCGAGACCGAGACGAGCGGGCGCGTGCGCTTCACGTTCCCGGCGGTGATCAGCGGCCGCGAGGTGGAGGACGTGCGGCTGGAGTTCGAGGGCGGGCGGGTCGTACGAGGCGAGGCGGCTTCCGGCCAGGATTACCTTCAGCGGATGCTCGACCTGGATGATGGATCGTCGATTCTGGGCGAGTTCGCGATCGGCACGAACTACGCCGTCGACCGCTTCACCAAACAGGTGCTGCTGGACGAGAAGATGGGCGGCACGTGCCACATGGCGCTGGGCGCCGGGTATCCCAACACGGGCAGCAAGAACACATCCGCGCTGCACTGGGACATGGTGTGCGACCTGCGGCAGGGCGGCGAGATCCAGGCCGACGGCGAGCCCATCTACCGCGACGGGCGGTTCCTGCCCAGATTCTTCGACCAGCCGCTCGCCCCACCATGAGCCACGTGTCAGACACCGACACGGTTCCCTGACGGTGTCTGACACCGCTTCTCGCCATACACTCTTCACACAGTGCGACGAGAGGCCCTGGGAGGGATCGCGGGGATGCTGGTGCTGGTCGTCGTCGCGATCGGCTTCGGCGGATCGAACCGCGGG
>JBQCGJ010000384.1:0-11761 GCA_051955775.1 Gaiellales bacterium
GGAAGCGGTCGGTGAGCATTTCGGGCCCGGCCTGACCGGTGTCCTGCAATCGACGCTTGGGAACCTGCCGGAGCTCTTCGTTGTCCTGTTCGCGCTTCGCGCGGGGCAGACCACGGTCGCGGAGACATCGATTCTCGGATCCCTGTTCGCAAACGCGCTGCTCGTCCTCGGCGGTGTCCTGATCGTAGGTGCGATCCGCTCCCAGGATGGCGTGATGCGGTTCTCCCGGCGGCTTCCGAATGACACGACGACGCTGCTCTTCCTCGCCGTGTTCGTGATCGGCCTGCTCGGCGTCGCGACAGCGGCGCACGACCCAGCCGCCGAGCACAAGGTCGGCATCTCGGTGGTCGGCGCGGTCGCGCTCCTGGTCACGTACGGCGCGTGGATCGTCGGCTATCTGCGCGATGATGCGCGGCGTTCCCAGGGCGCGGCGGAGGCGAAGGCGGAAGCCGAGGTGACGCACGCGGCTGGTACCTCCTTCTCCGTCGCCGTCGCGCTGCTGGTGATCGCGGGTGTGGCGGCGGCGTTCGTGTCGGACTGGTTTGTGTCCTCGATCGACCCGGCGGTCGAGAGCCTGGGTATCTCGAAAGCGTTCGCCGGCCTGGTGATCGTCGCCATCGCGGGGAATGCGGTGGAGAACGTGGCCGGGCTCGTGCTGGCGTGGAAGGGCCAGTCGGACACCGCGATCTCGGTGGTGAAGAACTCCGTCGCCCAGATCGCCGCCTTCCTGTACCCAGTGCTGATCCTCGCGTCGCTGTTCTTCGCGACGCAACTCACGTTTGCGATCGCACCCGTCTACATCGCCGCACTCCTGCTGACCGCGTTGTCGGTGTGGCAGATCTCCGGCGACGGCGAGGCCCGCGCGTACGAGGGGATCGCGCTGGTCGGTCTCTACGTGATCCTGGCGGTGCTGGCGTTCTACGAATAGTTAGATGCGGGGCATCAATCATCTGGCGGGCCGGGCGATTCCGACCAGGGCAGTCCGGCCTGTGCGCCTGTCCCGCTCGGCTTCCAGTCGGAGAAGGGCGTCTGCGCCTCCTCGGGCGAGGTCGTCTCGACCACCGCCGCCACGCCGTGGGCAACTGCCAGCGGGGTTCGCGGATACCGGTATGCGTGCTCGCCGAGTCTGGCGCCGGCCATCACGATCACGCACGGGTGCGTTCCAACCGGCACGAATGCGTGAGGCGTGCCCGGCGGGCAGTGCACAAAGTCCCACGGCCGTAGCGGGCGTTCCTCGTCTTCGACCAGCAGCAGTGCTTCGCCGCTCAGAACGAGGAAATCCTCCTGCGCGGACTCCGAGTGGTAGAGCCAGGTGGACCGTCCCGGCCACAACACGCGGATGCCGACACCCAGCTGGTCGAACGGCGCCCGCTCGCCCTCGAAGAAGCACGCGTCGCCGAATGCGTGGGTGTACCAGGCCGCGTCCCGGGCGTTGACCACAAACCATCCTGGCGCCGCCGGCGCCAGTCCGGCGCCTTCCTGGATCAGCTGCGCCTCCTTCATCCCGTGGATCGCGGCCCGAACCACGTGGTGAGTGCGTCAGCCAGCCCCTCGCTCGTGCCCTCGCCAACCCAGGCGACGTGCCCGTCGGGCCGGATCAGCACGGCGGTGGGAGGGGGGACCTCGCCGAGCACCGGCAGCTTCCACACGCCGTCGTATCGCGCGCCGACGACCTGCACGCGATCGGCCCACGGCGTGACGTCGATATCGAAAGGCTGCCCGAGGGCGACGAGCACCGGCCGCGCTTCGTGCAGCAGGGTGAACACCCGCACCGGGCCGTCCGGGGTGACCAGGTCGAGATCGGGCATGCGGCCGCCGAGCAGTGGGTGGCCCTCCCCGAGGTCATACCGGATGTCCAGGCCGGCGCTCCGTGCGGCGAGGCGTGTCCGCGGCTCGTCCAGGCTCAACAGATCGGCGATGGTTTCCCGCAGGGCTTCGATGCGCGCGTCGGCACGAGTCAGCGCTGTCAGGGCCATCGTCGTTCGCAGCACGTCTGCGGCCACAGGGTGCCGCTCGGCCTGGTAGGTGTCGAGCAGGCCCTCCGACGACACGCCCTTGACCACCTGAGCGAGCTTCCATCCCAGGTTGACCGCGTCCTGCACGCCCAGGTTCAACCCCTGCCCGCCGACGGGGTAATGCACATGCGCGGCGTCTCCGGCCACCAGCACGCGCCCCTGCCGGTAGGACGCCGCCTGGCGGGTCATGTCGGTGAACCGGGAGATCCACGTCGGGCTGTGCACCCCGAAGTCGGTTCCCCACACGTTGACCAGCGCGCGGCGCAGATCCGCAAGCGCCGGATCGGCTGTCTGCCCGGCATACGGCTCGGTGATGACCACGCCCACCCGCTTCCCGCCGTCCAGGGGGCCGATCGCCTGCGTGCCGTTCTCGTCATAGCGGATGCCGTACTCGGGCTGCTCGGTCATCTCCGCCTCGGCGATCATCGAGCTGACCGACGGATCCCAGCCGGGGAACTCGATGCCGGCCGTCTTGCGCACCACGCTGCGTCCGCCGTCGCACCCGACCACATATCTCGCCCGCAGCGACCGGCCGTCCGCCAGGGCCACGTCGACGCCGGCGTCGTCCTGCTCGCAGCTCGAAACCTCGGTCGCGCGATGGATCCTGACGCCGAGCTCGCCGACCCAGCCGGCCAGGATCCGCTCGAACTCGTTCTGCATCAGCGCGAGGCCGTAGGCATGCCGAGTGGGGAACCCGCTGATGTCCAGGGCGACTCCGGCGAACCGGCCGATCTGCACCGGCTGGCCCTCGGCGATGAACCGGTCGGCGACACCGCGCTGGTCGAGCACCTCGATCGTCCGCGCGTGAATGCCGCGCGACCGCGAGCTCTCGAGCTCCTGGCCCAGCCGACGCTCCACCACGGCGACGTCAACCCCGGCCAGTATCAGCTCGGCCGCCAGCATCATGCCGGTCGGGCCGCCGCCGGCGATCAGCACCGCATGTTCCGTCGTGTCCACTCTCCTCCTTCCCGCGGTACCCCTAACACGCCGTGAACCCGAGTGCGGCGGCGGTCGCCGCTCGGACCCGGGCACGGGGGCTAGCCGCACTCACGGAAGCGGGGTTGCCTCCTGTCACTGCCGGGGCTGCCGCACTGCGGCGCAGGGCCTGGTGGCCGAGGCTGCCCTGGTTCCTTCCGGGGCTCCTGAACCTCGGACACACGAAGAGGCCGAGGAGGCGCCATGTCCTGCATCACCGTCGAGAGCAGCTCCCCCCGAGAGCATGTGAGGCCGCCGGGGATCCTGGAAGCGAGTGACCTGGTGCGCCGCTACGGAGACGGCGCCACCACGGTGGACGCCCTGCGCGGCGTATCGCTGAGCATCGAGGCGGGCCGGATGACCGCCATCATGGGCCCGTCCGGGTCCGGCAAGTCCACGCTCATGCACATCCTGGCAGGGCTCGACCGGCCGACGTCCGGCAGCGTCCTGGTGGACGGTGTCGAGATCACGACGCTGGGTGACTCCAAGCTGACCGTGCTTCGCCGGGAGAAGGTCGGGTTCATCTTCCAGTTCTTCAATCTGCTGCCGATGCTGACGGCGGAGGAGAACATCCGGCTGCCCCTGGCGATTGCGGGCAAGAAGCCTGACCGCCGGTGGCTCGACGAGCTGATCGCCTCGGTGGGGATCGCAGACCGGCGCGGTCATCGCCCGGCAGAGCTCTCCGGTGGCCAGCAGCAGCGGGTCGCGGTGGCCAGGGCGCTCGTGTCACGGCCGGCGGTCGTATTCGCGGACGAGCCCACCGGAAACCTCGACTCCGCGTCGAGCCGCGACGTGCTGCGGCTGCTCCGCAACTCGGTCGACGAGCTCGGCCAGACCATCGTCATGGTCACGCATGACCCGGCGGCCGCCGCGAAGGCCGACCGCATTCTCTTCCTGGCCGACGGCGAGATCGTCAAGGACATCGGCGCATCGACCGCCGGCGAGGTGCTGGACTCGATGCAGGAGGTCACAGACCGATGACCCGCGTAGGCATAAAGGGGCTGCTTGCCCGCCGCACCCGTGCCGTTCTGACCGCGCTCGCCATCGTGCTCGGCGTCAGCATGATCAGTGGCACCTTCGTGCTCACCGACTCGATCCAGCGCGCGTTCGACTCGATCTTCCAGACCAGCTATGCGCACACCGACGCGGTCGTCTCGGCGCGCTCGAGCACCACGACCTGGAACGGCAGCAGCCCGACCGTCTCCCCCAGCGTGCTGGGTCGAGTGCGCCGGCTGCCGGGTGTTGCCGTGGCTGCAGGCGAGCTGATCGACTTCAACCAGCAGACGCCGGCCCAGCTGCTCGACCGCCAGGGGCATGTCGTCAACGGCTCCGGCAAGACGTTCACGTTCGGTGTCGACCCGGCCTACCAGCGCTTTAACCCGCTCACACTGAGCTCCGGCCACTGGGCCAGCGGCCCCGGCCAGGTTGTGCTCGACACGCACACGGCGAAGCAGCAGGGGTTGCGGCCGGGCGATGACGTGAAGTTCTCGGCGCGCGGTCGCGTCGTCAGCTTTCGCCTTGTCGGCACCGCGATCTTCGGAGGTGTGAGCTCGATCGGCGCCACGTTCGAGATCTTCGACGTGCCCACAGCCCAGCACCTGCTCGGCGTGCCGGGCTACACCTCGATCTCCGTCGCCGCCAAGCCCGGCGTCACGCCGCTTCAGGTGGCCGGTCAGATCGCTCCGGTACTGCCGCCCTCGGCGCAGGTGAAGACCGGTGCGGCGCAGGCAAACGCGGCGGCCCATCACACGGCCTCGGCGATCAGGATCATCCGCTACGTGCTGCTGGCCTTCGGCGGTATCGCGCTCTTCGTGGGCGCGTTCGTCATCTTCAACACGCTCTCCATCACCGTCGCCCAGCGCACCCGCGAACTGGCGACGCTGCGCACCCTCGGCGCGTCCCGGCGCCAGGTGCTTCGCTCGGTGCTGGCCGAGGCGCTGGCGATCGGAGTCGCAGCCTCCGCCGCGGGTCTCGTGCTCGGCGTCGCCATCGCCCGCGGGCTGTCGTGGGTGTTCGGGCAGCTGGGCGCAACCGTGCCGCAGTCCGGCACCGTGATCGCCCCGCGCACGATCGTCGTGTCGCTGGTGGCGGGCACTGTGGTGACCGTCCTGGCGGGGTTCGTGCCGGCCAGGCGATCGACCCGTGTTCCTCCCATCGCTGCTGTTCGAGAGGGCGCCCAGGTGCCCGAGACGCAGCTCGCTCGATCCCTTCCTGCCCTGGCGGTGACCGTGTTCGCGGCCTCTCTGGGAGCGGTCACGGCGGGTGCCCTGGTGGGCAGCCTGTCCGTCGGCGTGCGCCTGACCATGCTGGGCCTGGGCACGATCGGGACGCTGCTCGGCGTGACCCTGCTGGCCAAGTACCTGGTGCGTCCGCTGGCCCGCCTGATCGGCTGGCCGGCCACGCGCTTCGGCGGTTCGGCCGGTGACCTGGCGCGCCGCAACGCGGGTCGAAACCCGGCCCGCACGGCCGCCACCGCGTCAGCCCTCATGATCGGCGTCAGCCTGATCAGCTTCCTGGCCGTGCTTGCCTCCGGTCTGTCCACCTCCGAGGGAACGGCGGTGCATGACCAGTTCCGCG
The DNA here is from genome assembly GCA_051955775.1 of Gaiellales bacterium. Classification (GTDB taxonomy): domain Bacteria; phylum Actinomycetota; class Thermoleophilia; order Gaiellales; family JAICJC01; genus DASUHT01. The sequence continues at coordinate 5,568 of JBQCGJ010000384.1, forward strand.
GCGGGTACGTGATCACCAGCAGCGGCGCAGGCAACGGCGGCGACACCAACCAGCCGTTCACCTATCCCCACGGCGTCGACCCGGCCACCTGGCCCGGCGTCGCCTCGGCCTCGACCGTGCGCAGCGGCTCCGCCACCGTGGCGAGCGCCTCGGCGGTGGTCAGCGGCATCGATCCGGGCACGATCGCCGGTCAGTACTCGTTCCACTGGGCGGTTGGCTCAGATCGCACCGTGCGCACGCTGCACAGCGGCCAGGCCATCGTGCGGCATGACTTCGCGACCTCGCATCACCTGGCCGCGGGTGACACGTTCACCATGACCGTCGGCCACCATGGGTACGCCGAACGCGTGGCCGGTATCTACAGCCCGCCCGCGTTCGATCCGCTGCTGGGCGAGGTGCTGATCGCCCAGCGGTCGTTCGACCAGGCGTTCGCGCACCCCCAGAACCTGTACACGCTTCTGACCACGACCAGCACCGGCGGAGCGTCGCTGCCGTCGCTTCGGCGCCAGCTCGCTGCGCTGCCCGATCTGCGCGTCCAGTCTGTGTCCGGATTCGCGAACAGCCGCTCGTCCGGCACCAGGGCCACACTCGACCTCGTGTACGTGCTGCTCGGCCTGGCGGTCGTCGTGTCGCTGTTCGGGATGATCAACACCCTCGTGCTGACGACGTTCGAGCGCACCCGCGAGATCGGCATGCTGCGGGCGGTCGGATTCACCCGCCGGCAGACGCGACGCATGATCCGCCACGAGGCGGTCACGACGAGTCTGATCGGGGCCATGCTGGGGATCGGGATCGGCACCCTGCTGGCCGCCATCGTCACCCGCGCGTTCGCCGCGGACGGCGTTGCGTTCTCCATCCCGGTCAATACCATCGCTGCCTTCCTGGTGATTGCGATCGGCGCCGGCGTGCTGTCCGCCGTCATGCCGGCCCGGCGGGCGGCGCGGCTCGACGTGCTCCACGCACTCCACTACGAGTAGCAAGTCGCGAGTAGCGGCCCGACCGCAGTCATGTGCGGTCGGGTCGCATCGCGGCGGTCGGGGCGACGGGAATCCGGGCCTGGATACACGTGCCGTGCCCCGCGTCGCTGGTCACGTCCAGGGTGCCCTCGAGCGCATCGATGCGCTCGCTGAGTCCACGCAGACCGGAGCCGGACTGCGGGTCGGCGCCGCCCAGGCCGTCGTCCGAGACCTCCACCACCAGACACTCCTGCTGCCGCTCGAGCCTGACCGCTGCCCGGCTGGCCCTGGCGTGCCGAGCGGCGTTCGTGAGGCTCTCCGCCACCACGTAGTAGGCCGCCGTCTCGATGTCGGCGGGAAGCCGTTCGCTGAGCGCGCAGTCCACGTCCACCGGGATCACCGCTCGGCTGGCCAGCACCTGTGTCGCTGCGGGGAGGCCCAGGTCGGTGAGGACCGCGGGGTGCATTCCGCGGGCCAGGTCGCGCAGTTCAGCCGTGGCCCTGGCGAGCTCTGCGATCGCCTTTTCGACCAGCGTGATCAGCTCGGGGTCGTCCGCGGGCAGTCGAGTCCGGATCGTGCGGAACATCAGGCACAGGCTGACGAGCTGCTGCTGCGCGCCGTCGTGCAGATCGCGCTCGATCTGGCGGCGGGCCGTGTCCTGCGCCGCGATCACCCGCCCCCGCGCGGCCCTCATCTCCGTCTCCCGGGCCTGCTCCGCGGCCTGACGGCGAAGCTCCTCCTCGGCGCGCCTGCGCTCGGTGATATCGAAGATCACGCCGTGCAGCCACAGCTCGCCGTCCGCGTCGACGACCTGCTGGCCGCGCTCGAGCACCCACACCGTGGCGCCGTCGGCGCGCACGATCCGGTATTCCAGCGCGAACGGCCGGTCATCCTCCGTGGCCGCCCGCACCTCCCGGCCGACGTCGTCGCGGTCGTGCGGATTGATGATGCTGCCGAAGGTCCGTCGCGCACTGTGCACGAAGTCCGACGCGGGATATCCCGAGATCCGCTCGATCTCCTCGCTGATCACCGCCATCGTCCAGTCGGCGTCCAGCGCGCACCGGTAGATCGCGCCGGGCACGTTGGCCAGCAGCGCCGCCAGCTCGCGGTTGTGCTCATCCAGCGCCGCCCGCCGCGGACGGCGAATGCGGCGAACCGCTGATTGCTCCACTGCGTCCTTGTAACGGAATTCACCGCGCAGTTCAAGGGGCGGCGCTTGCCCCACCCGGGCTGACTCGACCGATGAGAATCGCGGCTCGGGCCGGTCAGAGTGGGAAGATGAGATCGACGACGGCTGTCGACGTGGGGAGAGTCGCGATGAATGGCGAGTCGCTGTGGCCGCGGCTTGCGGGGCTCCCGCTGGTGATCGAGGCGTGTGAGTACGAGCGGCTGCACGCCGTCCTTGCGTACGAGTTCGAGCGCATCACGACGCACGTGCGGCTGGCCGGAGCCGGCGTTGACGGGCTGGGCGAGGACGTCTCGGTGTTCCGCGAGGATGGCACCACGCTGCACGAGGCTCGGCCGGCGCTGCCGCTCGAGGGGGAATGGACACTGGCCGGCTTCTGTGAGCATCTGGCGACGCTCGAGCTGTGGGCTGAGCCGCCGGAGTGGGAGGTGGCGCTGCGCTTTCGCCGGTGGGCGTTCGAGTCCGCGGCGCTCGATCTCGCGCTGCGCCAGGCCGGCCGCGCGCTGCACGAGGTGCTTGGGCTGGAGCCTCAGCCGGTGCGCTTCGTCAACTCGCTGGGCCTGGGCAAGGAGCCGTCGATCGAGCCGCTGCGGAGGCGACTCGCCCGCTCCCCCGGCGTGCACTACAAGCTCGACGCGGAGGCGGCCTGGTCACCCGAGCTCGTCGACGAGGTCGCGGCGTCGGGCGCGGTCGACACGATCGACTTCAAGGGCCAGTACGGCTTCGAGGTCACGGATCCCGAGGCGCTGGGTGCGCTGTACGACCGCGTGCTGGCGGCGTTTCCGAACGCCTACCTGGAGGACCCGCACGACCTGCCCGAGGTCGCCAGGCGGCTCGGCGCTCACCTCGAGCGCGTGTCGTACGACGCGCCGATCCGAAGCGCTGACGACATCGGCGCGACGCCGCTCGCCGCCCGCGTGGTCAACGTCAAGCCCTCGCGCATCGGCAGCCTGAGCTCCCTGTTCGACGTCTACGCGCGCTGCGCGCGGGAACAGCGGCCGATGTACGGCGGGGGGATGGGCGAGCTGGGCGTGGGCCGCGGGCAGATCGAGCTTCTGGCTGCGTTGTTCCACGCTGACGCGCCCAACGACGTGGCGCCGAGCGCCTACAACGAGGATGACCCGGCGGGCGTGCTGCCGGTCAGCCCGCTGACGCCTCGACCCGAGCCGACCGGGTTTCGCTGGCAGGAAGACGACAACCAAGGGAGGCCACGATGAAGCTTCTGCTGACGTCCGCCGGCATCAAGAACACGAGCATCGGCGACGCGCTCGTCGAGCTGCTCGGCAAACCGATTTCGGAGTCCCACGCGCTGTGTATTCCCACGGCCTCGTACGGGCACCCGATGGGCGGTCCCGGAGCGGCGTGGCGGTTCGTCGCCGGACACGCCTCCACGCCCATGTGCGAGCTGGGCTGGAAGTCGCTGGGAGTGCTGGAGCTGACCGCGCTGCCCAGCATCGATGACGAGCTGTGGGTGCCCGCGGTTCAGGAAACCGACGCGCTGCTGGTGGGAGGCGGCGATGCCCTGTACCTGGCCCACTGGATGCGACAGTCCGGGCTGTCCCGCCTCTTGCCGTCGCTCCGCGCGGTGTGGGTGGGGGTGAGCGGCGGGAGCATGGTGATGGCTCCAAACGTGGGGGAGGAGCCCATCTGCTGGAGGCCGCCCGAGGGTGGCGACCGAGCGCTGGGATTCGTCGATTTCTCGATCTTCCCGCACGTCGATCACGTGGACCTGCCGGACAACAGCATGGCGGCGGCCGAGGAATGGGCCGCCAAGCTGCCGGTGCCGGGATACGCCATCGACGACCAGACCGCCATCAAGGTGGTCGACGGGGCCGTCGAGGTCATCTCCGAGGGGCACTGGAGGCTGTTCAGCAAGGAGCCCTCGCTCACGCGATAGCGGTGGAGGTGAGCTACGAGCCGCGTGTTGAGGATCTGGCCGAGCTGGTCACCCGGCGGGTCGCCGATCGCACCGTTCGCTTGGCCGCCACCTCGGCAGCCAGCCCGCGCGACCATGTCCGCCGCACGCGCGAGCAGGCCACCGGACGGCCGCCAAACGCACGGAAGTAGCGTTCGACCGATCGCAGCGCGGAGCCTTCGAAATCGAAGCCCGTGCCTCGTGCGGCCGCGAGCTCGATGGCGGCCCACATGACGGCCGACATCGCGCCGCTGTTTCGCAGGCCGGCGTCGCTGCCGCCGATCAGGTAGTAGGTGTAGCGGGCGTCGTGCACGAGATATGCGCCCGCGTGCACGCGGCCCTCGGCGTCGCGGGCGATCAGGATCGAGCGGGCGTCACGCGGCGCCGCGGCCTGGTCGGCCCGGCGCAGGATGGCGCGATTGCCGTCGGCGTCGCCGATCTGCTGCTGATCGACGGTGTGGGCGTGCACCGCCAGCAGCTCGTCGAGGCTGCCCATCGATACCGTGATGCCGCGCTTGGCCGCCTTTCGCACCTCCCGCCGGATGTTCTCGCGGGCGCCGGCGAACACGGCCTCCGTATTGCTGAGGTCGTCCAGCCGCCAGGTGTAGCTGGTGGTCTGGCTGAAGCCGTTCCACAGGAGCGGCGTCCAGTACTCAAACGCGGGGTGGCAGCGTGCGTCCAGCGCCGCCGACGGGCCGATCACCGACAGCAGCGCCTCCAGCAGACGCAGCTGCTCCGCCCAGTGGCGGACGGGCTGCTCGGGCAGCCGCATCAGCGGCCCCAGAAACGGGGTCAGCCGCGCACCCTCGTGCACCTCTCCCCACCGCGTTCGGCGCACGACTGTCGGCCAGGCGGCCACGGTGACCCCGTGCTCTTCGATCGCATGCGGGCGCCACCGGCCGGGGGCGACCGCGTCCAGCCACCATGAGGAGGCGAACACCGACCCGACGTCTGACACCAGTTCGTCATAGCTGCTCACGGCGCCTACCAACGCCGGCGATTCTAGTCGGCAGCCCGTCAGCATCCGTTGGTGGCGTGGAGCGGTCGCAACGAGGCGCTGGTAGGATTGCCGCCTGGCCGCCGGGCCTCGTGGCGCGGACGGCCGTTGTTATCGTGGACGTCATCGACACCAACGCCAGACGCCTGCGCCGGGCGCTCAAGCGCGTGGTCGGGCCCAAGTTCGTTAAGCATTACATCCGCCCGCGTCAGGTCAAGGGCCCTCGTCATGCGTACGAGTCGAAGCAGTTCTTCGAGTCATGGCACCGGGCCTCCGGTGACCTGTCGGACAGTGAGACGATCTCGTCCGGCGCGTCGGCGATCGACACTCGTTATCACTACAACGCGGTCGAGAACACCCTGCTTGCCTATTTCGCCGAGTCGCGGCGGCGGTCGGCCGGTCGGGTGCTCGACGTGGGCAGCGGCGCCGGCCACTGGATCGACTTCTACCGTGACGTGCTGGCCGCCGAGCTCGTGGTCGGCGTCGAGATATCCGAGATCGCCGTGGCCAGCCTGACGGCCAAATACGCCGGCCAGTCCGGAGTCGAGATCGTCGAGGCTGACGTGTCCGCCCCCGAGCCCGGCCTGACAGGACCGTTCGATGTGATCAACGCGATCGGTGTGATGTTTCATATCGTCGACGACGCAGTGTGGCAGCGGGCCGTGCGCAACCTGGGCAGCCTGCTCGCGGCAGACGGTGTGCTGGTGGTGGGGGGCCAGTTCGGTCACACCACGCAGGATGTGCAGTTCCACTCGACAGACACGTTTGCGTCGTGGGACGAGCTGCGGTCGACCCGCTCTGACGTCGTTCTGGTCAACAAACGGATCCGCTCGCTGCGCGACTGGCGCCGCTGCGCCCGCGCGGCCGGACTGCGAGTGGAGGGAGTCCGCCGCACGCACGTGCCGGCTGCCATCTCGACACCCGAGAACAACGTGCTGGTGCTGGTCCGCGACACGTAACGCGCACAGCTCCGCGGCCGGGTCCTTCAACCGTGCGCCCACCTGCGCCCGCAGGCCCGTCCCAGCCCGCTCGCATGGATCACGTCGGTCATGCCGCCCCCTCCGACGACCTCACGGGCGGTGGGCAGCTGGTCGCCCGGCTCCAGCGATTACAGCGGGAACGGCCACTGCCACCACGGCG
>JBQCGJ010000385.1:0-2993 GCA_051955775.1 Gaiellales bacterium
GGAGCGGCCGGAGATCGAGGTGCGTTCGTGATGCTCGTGGTGTGCTGCCGGGGGGCGGGCGCGTGGCTCCTGCGCACGGCACCCGAGGAGCCGGCGCCGGCGGTCGCCGCCCCATGATCCTGGCTGTCGATCAGGGCACGACCGGCACCACCTGCCTGATCGTGGATGCAGGACTGCGCCCCGTCGGGCGTGGCTACCGCGAGCTGCAGCAGCACTACCCGCAGCCGGGATGGGTGGAGCACGACGCCGACGAGATCTGGGAGTCGGTGCTGGGCGCGGCCGGAGATGCGCTGCGCGAAGCGGGCCTGGCGGCCCGCGATCTGCTCGGGATCGGTATCACAAACCAACGGGAGACCGCGGTGGCATGGGATCGCAACACCGGCCGTCCGCTGCATCGGGCGATCGTGTGGCAGGACCGGCGCACCGCCGACGCCTGCCGCCGGCTTCCCGCGGAGCTGATCCGACAGCGCACGGGGCTCGTTCCCGATCCCTACTTCTCGGCCACCAAGTGGCGGTGGCTGCTCGACGCGACGGGTGCGGGCCCCAGGGTCGCGCTGGGCACCGTCGACTCCTGGCTGGTGTGGAGGTTGACCGTCGGCGGAGCGCACGTCACCGATCCCACCAACGCGTCGCGCACGATGCTCTACTCGCTCGAGTCGGCGGGCTGGGATCGCGAGCTGCTGGAGCTGCTCGGGATCGACGCGCAGCAGCTTCCGCGGGTGGTCGCGTCGAGCGGGGTTGCCGGCGAGGCGGAGCTGCTCGGCGCGCGGGTGCCCGTGGCCGGGCTGGCCGGCGATCAGCAATCCGCCCTGTTCGGGCAGGCCTGCTTCCGTCCCGGCGCGGCCAAGGCGACGTACGGCACCGGGAGCTTTGTGCTGATCAACCAGGGCAGCGACTCCGCGCCGCCGCCGGAAGGCCTGCTGAAAACGGCTGCGGCGCAGCCGGGCGTGTTCGCGCTGGAGGGCTCGGTGTTCGTGGCCGGCGCCGCGCTGCAGTGGCTGCGCGACGGACTGGGCGTGATCGCAGACTCGGCCGAATCCGAGGCGCTGGCGCGGTCGGTCGAGTCCACCGGCGGCGTCTACTTCGTCCCGGCACTGGCCGGGCTCGGCTCGCCGCACTGGGACCCCGATGCCCGCGGCCTGATCTGCGGGATCACCCGCGGCACCACCCGCGCCCACCTGGCGCGGGCCGCGCTGGAGGCGATCGCGCTCCAGGTGGCGGACGTGCTGGACGCCGCCGGGCTGCCGCCGGACGCCCTGCGGGCCGACGGCGGCGCGTCGGCCAACGCCTGGTTGATGCAGCTCCAGGCCGATTTGCTGGGGGCGCCGGTGGAGGTGGCGGCCGAGCGTGAGATGACCGCGCTGGGCGCCGCTGCGCTGGCCGGGCTGGCCCTCGGGGTGTGGGACTCGCCGGCCGCGCTGGAGGCGGCCTGGCGGGCCGGCGCGCGGTACGAGCCGGTCATGAGCCGCGATCAGGTCGAGAGGCTGACGGCGGGCTGGCGGGAGGCCCTGGCCCGCACCCGCTCGCAGTTGTAAACAACCCACCCCGGTACCCGGTACCGGGGTGGTCGCTTTACAAACTGTGGGAGGCTCCCGGCGTGGATTTTGGCCTCACACCTGAGCAGACGGCCCTGCGCGACCGCGCTGCGCGGTTCGTCGACGAGGAGCTGATCCCGCTCGAGGTGGAGGCGGAGCGGGCCGGCGGGCGGCTGCCTGCCGACGCGGCCGCGCGCATCCGGGCCCGCGCGACCGAGCTCGAGCTGTCCGCCGGCAACCACGCCCGCGAGCACGGCGGCCGGGGCTGGTCGGCGCTCGACCAGGTGATCGTGCAGGAGGAGCTTGGCCGCAACACCAACGGCATCTGGTGGGTCATGGGCGGCGCCTACAACGTGCTCTCGCGCGGCACCCCCGAGCAGATCGAGCGCTACCTGAAGCCCACGCTGCGCGGTGAGCGCGCCGACTCCTACGCGGTCACCGAGGCCGAAGCCGGGTCTGACCCCGGAGGCATCGCCGCGACAGCCGAGCGCACCGCATCGGGCTGGAGGATCCGCGGCGAGAAGTGGTTCGTCACCTCGGGCGACGTGTGCGACTACGACATCGTGATGGTGAACGTGGTCGACGGCGACCGGCGGCTGCCGACGCTGTTCCTGGTCGACCGCGACCGGCCGGGGATCGAGGTGGTGGACGACCCGCCGTTCACGCACAACTATCCGCACGGGCACCCCACCGTCCGCTACGACTGCGAGGTCGGCGAGGACGCCGTGCTGGGCGGGCCGGACATGATCGGCCGCGGCAACGAGCTGCAGAACGAGTGGTTCGTGGAGGAGCGGATCCACATCGCCGCCCGCTGCGTCGGGGCCATGCGCCGGCTGCTGGACGAGTCGGTGGGCTGGGCCACCGAACGCCGCCAGTTCGGACAGCGCATCTACGACAACCAGGGCGTCAGCTTCCCGCTGGCCGACTCCGCCGCCGACTGCGCCGCGGGCCGCCTGCTCACCTATCAGGTGGCGCAGATGGTGGACGACGGCGCCGACCCGAAGCTGGTGCACGGGCGCGCAGGCATGGCCAAGCTGTTCACGTCCGAGGCCGCGTACCGCTGCGCCGACCGCGCTGTGCAGGTGTTCGGCGGCCGCGGGTACATCCGCACGACGGCCGCCGAGCGGTTCCTGCGCGAGCTGCGCGTCGACCGCATCTGGGAGGGCACCTCCGAGATCCAGCGGCTGATCGTGGCCCGCGGGCTGGAGCGCCGCGGCGTCGAGCGCATGCTCTCGCCGGCCACAGAACCGTGACGGTGTCTGGAACTGGACTCGTAATGGAGGAGAACGTGTCGGGTTAGCGAAGGTGTGGGTCCATGAGAGGATCGCCGAGGTCTGGTAAGCGGCGATCGCCGAGCGGCCCGCGGCGGTCGCCGTGGCTGGTCGAGGATCGGTTGTGGGAGCGGTTGGAGCCGATGCTTTGTGACCCGCCCAGGCGCAGTCATCATCCGGGTCGGCG
>JBQCGJ010000386.1:0-19653 GCA_051955775.1 Gaiellales bacterium
GCTGGAGCCGCTCGGCCCGGAGCACAACGAGCGCGACTACGCCGCGTGGTCCGGGTCGATGGATCACATCCTCGCCACGCCCGGATTCGAGGGATGGGGCTGGCCGCACCCGATGACGCTCGAGGAGAACCTGGCCGACCTGCGCCGCCACCGCAACGACTACGAGCAGCGAAAAGGGTTCACGTACACCGTTCTCGAGCCCGGCACCGACGACGTCATCGGATGCCTCTACATCTATCCGCTGAAGGACGGCGAGCCGGGCGCACAGGTCCGCTCGTGGGTGACCGAGCGGCGGGCGGAGCTCGACGTTCCGCTGTACACGGCGGTCAGCGTCTGGCTGGCCTCGGACTGGCCGTTTGCGCGCGTCGAGTACGCGCCGCGCTGACGCGGCGGCAAGTGTCTGGCATCCGTCACGGGGTTTGTGACGGTGCCTGACACCGCATCGCATGCGGGTACGATGGACGCATGGCGACGAGGCCGGCGGCTCGGCGGGAGACGATTGCCCGCGTGCGTGAGATCACGCAGGTGGCGGCGCGCCACGGGTTCGGGTACGCGTTCGAGCGTCGCCCGCGCAGGCGGCGCCCCCCGGAGATGGAGTCGAACGCGGTACTCGGCCGGCACCTGCGGGAGATGCTGGACGAGCTCGGCCCGACCTTCGTCAAGTTCGGCCAGCTGCTCTCGACCCGCCCCGACCTGGTGCCGGAGGAGGTGGCGGCGGAGCTGCGGCAGCTCCAGGACTCGGTCACCCCGTTCTCGATCCTGGAGGTGCAGCAGGTCATCGAGGCGGAGCTGAAGGCCCCCGTCGACTCGCTGTTCGCGGCGTTCGATCCGCAGCCGGTGGCGGCGGCCTCGATCGGCCAGGTGCACGTGGCCGAGCTGCAGAGCGGCCGCAAGGTGGCGGTCAAGGTGCAGCGGCCGAACGCCGGCCGGCAGGTCGAGTCCGACCTGGCCCTGCTCTACCAGGTGGCCCGCATGGCGCGGCGGCGCGTGGAGAAGCTGCAGTTCATCGACACCGTGGGGGTGGTGGACGAGTTCGCGCGCTCGATCAGGCGCGAGCTGGACTACCGGATCGAGGCCCGCAACGCCGAGATCTTCCGCCGCAACTTCGCCGACGAGCCGCGCGTGGCCATCCCCAAGGTGTACTGGACGTACTCCAGCGAGCGGGTGCTGACCATCGAGTGGCTGGACGGGCCCAAGCTCGGCGAGCTCGACCTGCCGTCGACGCCGATGGAGGAGCGCCGGCGGCTGGCGCTGCTGATGGCGGACGCCTGGCTGGAGATGATCTTCCGCCACGGCGTGTTCCACGGCGACCCGCATCCGGCCAACCTGTTCGTGCTCCCCGACGGTCGCCTGGGCCTGGTCGACTTCGGCCAGATCGGCAGCCTGACCGAGGCCGACATGCGGCGGCTGACCAGGCTCCTGCTGGACACGGTGAACGAGAACGTGGACGCGCTGCCGCGGCGCCTGTACGAGCTCGGCGTGCGCTTCAACAAGGCCCAGGAGGAGGAGTTCCGGCTCGAGCTGCGGGAGATCTTCTACCGCTACCACGGCGCCTCGCTGGGCCAGATCGACCCTCTGCAGGTGGTGCGGGAGGCGTTCGGGCTGATCTACCGCATGCAGCTTCGGCTGCCGGCCAGGTTCACGCTGCTGGACAAGACACTGGCCACGCTGGGCAGCGTGGGCACCGAGCTGTATCCCGACTTCAACGTGTTCGAGGTGGCCGAGCCGTACGCCGCCGAGCTGGTCGCCCGCCGCTACTCGCCGCGCGCGATCCTGGATCGCGGCCGGGAACAGGTCGAGGACTACACGGGGCTCCTGATGGAGCTGCCGTATCAGGTGCACGACACGCTGGAGCAGCTGCGAGACGGCGAGGTCGAGGTGCGGCTGCACCACAAGGGCCTGGACGATTTCACGACCCGCTGGGACGTGATGGCGAACCGGCTGGTGATCGCCATCGTGATGGCCGGGACGCTGGTGGGATCGTCCCTGATCGGCCTCTCGGCCCGGTCCGGCCCGCACGTCTTCGGGGTGCACGTGCTGGCCCTGTTCGGCTTCGTGATCGCGTCCGGGCTGGGCCTGCTGCTCGTATTCTCGATTGCCCGCAGCGGGCGCCTGTAGGCCCGAAGCAGGCAACGTCCGCACCAATTCCTAGCATGGGGGTATGGGTGCAATTCCCCCGCGCTTTCAGATCGCCGCGTGCCCGGCCGACCAGGCCGACGCGCTGGCGGCCGCACTCGATCTGCACCGGCCGACCGCCGAGGCGCTGGTGCGCCGCGGCCTGGCCGACCCCGACGCCGCCCGCGAGTTTCTGGAGCTCGACGGCTCACTGCACGATCCGCTGCTGCTGGGCGACATGCCGGAGGCGTGTGAGCTGATCGGCGCGGCTGTCGCCGCCCGCTCGCGGATCTGCGTGCACGGCGACTACGACGCGGACGGGATCTGTGCCACGGCGCTGGCAGTGGGTGCGCTCCAGGCGCTCGGCGCAGACGTCGCCTGGCATCTGCCCAGCCGGTTCGACGAGGGCTACGGCCTGGCCGCCGAGACCGTCGAGCGACTGGCCGCCGACGGCGTGTCGCTGCTGCTCACCGTGGACTGCGGAATCACCGCCGTGGATCAGGTCGCCCGCGCGCGCGAGCTGGGGATGGACGTGATCGTCACCGACCACCACACGCCGGGCCGCGAGCTTCCGGACTGCCCGCGCGTGTGCCCGCGCCCGTCGGCGTACCCGTTCGGCGAGCTGTGCGGCACGGGCGTCGCGTTCAAGCTCGCCCAGGCGCTGTTCTCCGCGGCCGGCCGCGACCCGGCCGAGCTCGACGATCAGCTCGACCTGGTGGCGCTGGCCACCGTGGCCGACGTCGTGCCGCTGGTGGACGAGAACCGCGGCCTGGTGCGCGCCGGGCTGCGCCGGCTGGCCCGCACCCCGCGTCAGGGCCTGGACGCGCTGATGAAGACCGCACGGGTCGACCGCGTGAACGTCTCGGCGGGCGACATCGGATTCCGGTTGGCCCCGCGCATCAACGCCGCCGGCCGCCTGTGCCACCCGGCCGAGGCGCTGGAGCTGCTGCTGACCGGCGATGCCGCCCGCGCGCGCGAGCTGGCGGAGCGCCTGGAGGGCCTGAACCGCCAGCGGCAGGCCGTGGAGGACGACATCCTGCGCGACGCCGTTGCCCGCGTGGACGAGGCCACCGCCGACTGGCGCGCCCAGCGCGCATACGTGCTCGCCTCGCGCGACTGGCACGAGGGCGTGATCGGCATCGTGGCCTCGCGCCTGGTCGAGCGCTACGGCCGGCCCGTGGTGCTGATCGCCGTCGGCGATGACGAGGCCAAGGGCTCCGGCCGCAGCATCCCGGCCTATGACCTGCACGCCGGCCTCACGGCCTGCGGCGGGCATCTGGTCAAGTATGGCGGCCACCGGGCGGCCGCGGGGCTGACGATCGCCCCGGACGCGATCTCTGCGTTCGCATCAGCGCTGGCCGCCCACGCGGAGGGCGTGGTGTCCGAGCGCGACCTGGCGCCGCGCCACCGCATTGACGCCATCCTCGCCCCGGCCGAGGTGTCGCTGGAACTGGCCGACGAGCTGACACGCCTGGAACCGTTCGGGCTCGGAAACCCGGCGGTCACCATGCTGGCACCGGGCGCGACGCTGCATGCCGTGGAGAGGATGGGGGAGGGCAAGCACCTGCGCTGCGCAGTCGAGCTGGGCGGGTACCGCTGCCGGGCGGTCGGTTTCGGCATGGGATCGGCGGCCGATGGGCTGCGCGGGGGCGGGCGGATGGACGTCGCCTACCGGGTGCAGCGAAACCAGTGGAACGGCACCGTGACGCCGCAGATGGTGCTGCGCGCGGTGACCCCGTCGCCCGCCGGGATGCCGCCGCCCGGCCACGATCCGACCCTGACCCCGGCGTGCGAGACGCCGCGTCGCGCCCGCGTGATCGACGACCGCGGATGCGGCGTCCAGATCTCGACCATCGCCCGCCTGGCCGCAGGCGGCGAGCCCGTGCTGGTGCTGGTGGCAGACGCCGGCCGCCGGGCGGCCATGCTGTGCGGGCCGTTGCATCCCGGCCGTCTGGGTGGCGGCACCATCGCCCTGGCCTCCTATGACGAGGCGGCCATGCTGGAGGACGCGGCCGCGCGGTTCGGCAGGGTGGTGGCGCTCGACCCGCCTGCTGACCCTGAACAGGGGGCGCTGCTGGCCGAGCTGGGCTCGATCACGACCGTGCACCTGGTGTGGGGGGCCGCGGAGATCGAGTTCGCGCGCTCGGTGGCCGAGTCGCGGGAGCCGCTGCGCCCGGCCCTGGTGGCGGTCTGGCGCGCCGACAAGGCCGGCAACGGCCAGATCCCGCTGGCCACGGACACCCTCGAACGCTGCCGAACGGTGCTGGCCGAGATCGGGTTGAACGGCAAACCGCATACGGGCGGCAAGCTCGACCTGTCCGCCTCGGCGACCTACCGGCAGGCGTTGGAGCGGGTGGAGTCCATACGACGGTTCCTGGCGTCGGATCAGATCGCCGTCTGACGAGGATTCGTCCTATGGAATGCGGATTGCGAGAGGTGCGGGACGAGGATCTGGCGGCGCTGTTCGAGCAGTGGGCGGATCCGGTTGCCATGTACATGGCTGCCTTCACCGTGCCCGATCAGATGGACCGGGACGCATTCGAGCGCCGCTGGGCCAGGCTGCGAGCCGACGAGACCCTGCTCAACAGAGCCATCGTCGTCGACGGCGACGTCGCTGGAACGATTGGCTCGTGGGGCGATCCCGGCGAGCGCGAGGTCACGTACTGGATCGGCCGCGCCTACTGGGGGAGAGGGATCGCGACCTGCGCCCTCGGCGCCTTCCTGACCGTCGATACGTCGCGCCCGATCCACGCACGCGTCGCCTCCGACAACGTCGCGTCGCGTCGCGTCCTGGAGAAGTGCGGCTTTCACGTCATCGCGACCGACCGAGGCTTCGCCGAAGCACGTGCCGGCGAAATCGAGGAACTCGTGCTGCGGCTCGAGCAGGCGTAGAGCAGCCCGCCCTCAGCGCCGTCGCACCTGCCCGCCAGCCGTCGCACAGCCGCCTCACATGTGCCGCACAGCGGCTTCCCAAATGGCTTCCCCTACAATGAGAGCATGGCGACCGTGCCTCGCAGCGCCGAGGCCGAACGGCACGACCACCTACTGGCCGAGCTGCTCGACCACGTCTCGGCATACAACCCCGAAGCAGACCGCGAACGTATCACCGCGGCCTTCGACTATGCCTGCGACCACCACGCGGGGCAGGTGCGAAAGAGCGGCGAGACGTTCATCCACCACCCATGGGCGGTGGCCGTCATCTGCGCCGAGCTGAAGCTGGACACGGCGACCATCCAGGCCGCCCTGCTGCACGACGTGGTGGAGGACACCGACGCCGAGCTGGACCACGTCCGCGAGCGCTTCGGCGACGACGTGGCGCTGCTGGTCGACGGCGTCACCAAGCTGGCCAAGATCACCTTCCAGAGCCGCGAGCAGGCCCAGGTCGAGAACTACCGCAAGATGATCGTGGCCATGGCCCAGGATCTGCGGGTGGTGCTGATCAAGCTGGCCGACCGCCTGCACAACATCCGCACGATCAGCTCCCTGGGCAAGCAGAAGCAGCTCCAGACCGCGCGCGAGACGCTCGAGATCTACGCGCCGCTGGCTCATCGGCTGGGCATCCACTCCATCAAGTGGGAGCTGGAGGACCTGGCGTTCCAGACGCTGCATCCGCGCCGCTTCACGGAGATCCGGGCCATGGTCAACCAGACCAGGGACGACCGCGAAAGCTACGCCAACCAGGCGTCGACGATCCTCTCCCGCGAGCTCGACGACGCCGGGATCGAGGCCGATATCGCCGGCCGGGCCAAGCACTACTACTCGATCTACTCCAAGATGGCGCAGGGCGGCAAGGAGTTCAACGAGATCTACGACCTCACCGCGCTGCGCGTGCTGGTCGACTCGCTGAAGGACTGCTACGGCGCCATCGGCATCATCCACTCGCTGTGGAAGCCGATGCCGGGGCGGTTCAAGGACTACATCGCCATGCCCAAGGTGAACATGTACCAGTCCCTGCACACGACGGTGATCGGGCCGCAGGGCAAGCCGCTGGAGATCCAGGTGCGCACACAGGAGATGCACCAGACGGCCGAGTACGGCATCGCCGCGCACTGGATGTACAAGGAGAAGCCGCAGGCCACCGGCCCCCGCGACGCCTGGCTGACGCAGCTCATGGACTGGCAGAAGGACGCCCGCGACCCGGGCGAGTTCATGGACACGCTGCGGGTCGACCTGTTCTCGGACGAGGTGTACGTGTTCACGCCCAAGGGCGAGGTGAAGAGCCTGCCCATCGGCGCCACGCCGCTGGACTTCGCCTACGCGGTGCACACCGACGTCGGCCACCGCTGTGTCGGCGCCAAGGTCAACGGCCGCATCGTTCCGCTGCACTACCAGCTCAAGTCGGGTGAGTTCGTCGAGGTGCTGACCGCCAAGCAGGGCCGCGGCCCGTCGCGCGACTGGCTGAACCTGGTCAAGACCTCACGGGCCAAGAACAAGATCCGCCAGTGGTTCTCGCAGCAGCAGCGCGAGGACCTCGAGCAGAAGGGCCGAGAGTCCCTACACCAGGCGCTGAAGTCGCACGGGCTGCCGCACCAGAAGGTGGCAGCGTCGCCGCTCCTGGCCGGGATCATCCGCGACATGGGCTTCAAGAAGGCCGACGACTTCTACGTCGCCATCGGCGGCGGCAAGATCCCCGTCGGCCAGGTCGTCTCGAAGCTGCTGGGCAAGCTGAAGACCGCGGAGGTGGTGACGCCTGAGCAGGAGCTGATGCCGGCCCGGCGGCCGCAGAAACGCCCGGTGGCATCGTCCACCTACGGCATCGTGGTCGAGGGCGCGGCCGATCCGGACGTGCTGGTGCGCATGGCCAAGTGCTGCACGCCGGTGCCCGGTGATGCAATCTGCGGCTACATCTCGCTGGGCCGTGGGATCACCATCCACCGCGAGGACTGCCCCAACGTGCGCGCATTGCGCCGCAACCCGGAGCGGTTCACGCCGGTGCGCTGGGACGACTCCGACACGGCCACCAGCTCGTTCCGGGTGACCATCGCGCTGCACTCGTGGGACCGCCCACGGCTGCTCGAGGACGTGGCCCGCACCTTCGCGGAGCACGGCGCCAACATCGTCGAGTACGGCGGCCATGTGTCCGACCAGATGGCACGCAACTGGTACACGGTCGAGGTGGGGGACGTGAAGGAGCTGCGCGGCCTGCTGAGCGCGCTTCGCAACCTGGAGGCGGTGTTCGACGCCTACCGGGTGACCCCGGGCGGCTGACCGGCCGAACCTCGCTCTAGACTGCCCGCATGCCGAATCTGGACGGCGAAACCACAGTCTGGCAGGGCAGCCCGAGCTGGAAGTCGATGCTGCTCTTCTACGTCAAGTGGACGATCCTGTCGATCGTCCCCGTGGCCATCTGGACAGGACTTCGCGCGGCGGGACACGAGATGGGCACAACGATCCTGTACGGGCTCACATTCGTCTTCCTGGTGCTCACGTACATCGGCGGCTGGCTCGTCCGGCGCTCCACCCGGTACACCGTGACCAACCGCCGCATCACCATCCGCACGGGGATCGTGTCGCGACATGAGCGCACCACCCACATCGACCGCATCCAGAACGTGAGCCTTCGCCAGGGCCTGTTCCAACGCATGCTCGGCATCGGCGACGTCGACTGGGACACGGCCGGCACCGACGCTCCCGACGCCGACTTCACGTTCCGCGGTATCGACGATCCGTCCAGCCTGGTGCACGCGGTCGACACCCATTACGGCGAGCCGGTGCAGGAGACCGCTGGTTCGGCGGAGTCGGAGGGCCCCACCCTGTAGATGGATGATTCCACCACCCATCTAGACTGAGGCGGTGCACGCCGCCGACGCCGTCCGCAAGC
This sequence comes from Gaiellales bacterium, assembly GCA_051955775.1. Lineage (GTDB taxonomy): Bacteria > Actinomycetota > Thermoleophilia > Gaiellales > JAICJC01 > DASUHT01. The sequence goes on from JBQCGJ010000386.1 coordinate 7,937, forward strand.
TCGCGCTGTCGTTCCCGCAGGCCCGCGAGGACCATCCGTTCGGCCCCGAAAGCCACGTGTTCAAGGTGGGCGGCGGCAGCACCATGTTCGCGATCCTCAGCGACGGCCCGCCGGCCACGGTGACGATCAAGCTGACCCGTGAGGAACGGCAGGTGGCGCTGGAGATGCCGTTCGTGTCCGAGGCCCGCTACGTGGGCCGCTACGGCTGGGTGACGGTGCGCATGGAGGACGGGGACTGCACGGACGCGGCCCTGGAGTGGATGCGGGAGAGCTACTGGCTGAAAGCGCCGGTGGACGTGCGCGAGGCGGCCTGGGCGTAACCGCCCGGGCTCAGGCTCCCACTACTCGGTCCAGTTCTCCGGCGCCTGCCAGTCCATGCCGCCGGTGTCCCAGCCCACCAGGCAGTGCGGAGAGATGACCGCCGCCACCCGCTCCAGGAACTCCCGGTCCTCGTCCGTGAAGGCGGCCGGCGTATCGGAGTCGATGTCGATCTCTGCCACCACCAGCCCGTCATAGGAGATCGGCACCACGATCTCCGACCGGGTGGACAAAAAGCACGCCAGGTAGCGCGGATCGGCGTTGACGTCGTCCACGATCTCGGTGCGGCCGCTGGCCGCGGCGGCGCCGCACACCCCCTGCCCCACCGGTATCCGCACATGCTCGGTGGCCGCCGGGCCCTTCCACGGCCCCAGCACGAGCTCCTCGCCCTCCACGAAGTAGATGCCGACCCACGAGTAGTGGTCGAAGCGGTCGTGCAGGAGCTGCACCGTCTCGCGCACGACGGCGTCGGACTCGGTCTCGCGCTCCAGCACCCGCTCGATCGCCTCCAGCGCCCCTCGCTGGTGGTCGGTGACCTGGCTCATCCCTCCACCTCCTGCTCGAACTCGCTGACGGCGCCGCGCATCCGGGTATCCACGGGCACCGGCCGGCGGCGCGCCGTATCCACCTGCACCGCGGTCTGCGTGGCGCTGGCCAGGCGCTCGCCCGTGGTCACGTTCTCGGCCGCGAACTCCCACGTCACGCTGGTGCGGCCCAGCCGGCGCACCCGCACGAATACCTCCAGCTCGTCGTCGAAGCTGGCCGGGGCGTGGTACTCGACGTGCTGCGCGCGCATCACGAACTCCGGCCCGCCCGGCTCGCGCGTCAGCAGGTCGAGGTGCCGCAGGTACTCGACGCGGGCGCGGTCGAAGTACGGCATGTACCGCCCGTAGTACACGATGCCCTGGGCGTCGGTCTCGTCGAAGCCGACCCGGGTATGGGTCGAGAACCGAAACGGCGGCCGGCGGTCGGTGGTCGTCACGAGCGGATGATCTGGAGCACCTCGTCGCGCCGCCGCTCCATCGTGTCGCGGTCGAGCGCCTCCAGGTTCAGGCGCAGCAGCGGCTCCGTGTTCGAGGGTCGCACGTTGAAGTGCCAGTCGGAGAACTCGAACGAGATGCCGTCCAGGTGCGACACCCGCTCCGCCTGCGGCCCGTAGCTGTCCTTCAGCGCCTGCAGCCGCACCGGCACGTCGTCCACGGTGGAGTTGATCTCACCCGAGATGAAGTACCGCTCGCGGTAGGGCGCAAGCATCTCCGACAGCGGCACTCCGGCCTGCGACACGAGTTCCAGCAGCACCAGCGCGGGCACGATCCCGGTGTCGCAGTAGTAGAAGTCGCGGAAGTAGTAGTGGCCAGACACCTCGCCCGCGAACACCGCGTCCTCCTTGCGGATGCGGGCCTTGATGAAGGCGTGGCCGACGCGGTTTTCGAGCGCGGTCCCGCCCGCCTGCTCGACGGCGTCGCGGACCGCCCAGGAGGCGCGCAGGTCGTACACGATGGTGGCGCCCGGATGCTTCTCCAGCATGTGCTCGGCGATCAGCGTCGTGATCAGGTCGCCGGGGACGAACTCGCCCGTGTCGTCGATGAAGAAGCAGCGGTCGGCGTCGCCGTCCCAGGCGATGCCGAGATCCGCGCCATGCTCGCGCACCTTGGCCATGATGAACTGGCGGTTCTCCTCCAGCAGCGGGTTCGGTTCGTGGTTGGGGAAGGAGCCGTCCGGGTCGAAGGCATACGTGACTGCCTCGATCGGCAGCCGCTCCAGGAGCGGCCCCATCATGGGACCGGCCATCCCGTTGGCGGCGTCCATGACCACCTTCAGCGGCCGCAGCGAGGACGCATCGACGAACCCCAGCACGCGGTCACCGAAGGCCTGATACACGTCCCGGGCCGTCACGTCGCCGGTGCGCGACGGCGCGGAGGATTCTGCCTCCAGCGCGTGCGCCTTGATGCGGTCGAGGCCGGTGTCGCCGCCCACCGGCAGGGCTCCCCGGCGCACGATCTTCATGCCGTTGTAGGCCGCCGGGTTGTGCGAGGCGGTGATCTGGATGCCGCCCTGGTACCCGTACTCGCCGACGGCGAAGTACAGCATCTCGGTGCCGATCTGGCCCAGGTCGACCACATCGGCTCCGGCCTCTCTGGCGCCGCGGATCGCCTCGGCGGCCAGCTCGGGCGAGGACAGGCGCATGTCGCGGCCGATCGCCATCTGCTCCGGCTCGAATGCGGCTACGTATGCCTGGGCCAGCCGGTATGCGCCGTCCGCATCCAGCTCGTCTGGCACGATTCCGCGCACGTCGTAGGCCTTGAACACCGAGGGGGACAGCATCGGCGAGAGTCTAGTCACAGTCACTCTGCGGCCTCTGCACGTCGACGATGCCGAGATGTTGGCTGATCTGTATACGAAGAACCGCGAGTTCCTGGCTCCCACCGATCCGGCCCGCCCCGGCGACTTCTTCACCGTGGCGGGCCAGCGACGCGGCCTGCGCATGTACGAACGCGACCGCGCCGCGGACCTGGGCTACCGGTTCCTGATCGAGGCCGACGCCCAGCCGGTGGGGGTGATGTCAGTGTCGCGGATCACCCGCGGCCCATTCCAGAACGCCGGCCTGGGCTATTGGGTTGCCGAGCACGCCAACGGTCGCGGGGTGGCCACCCAGGCCGTCGGCTGGGTGTGCGAGTGGGGATTCAGCGAGGGCCGGCTGCACCGCCTCGAGGCCGCCACGCTGGTCGACAACATCGCGTCGCAGACTGTGCTGCGGCGAAACCGGTTCACGGAGATCGGCCGCTGCCCCCGCTACCTGCACATCGCTGGGGCCTGGCGCGACCACCTGCTGTTCGCCCGCACGATCGAGGACTGAGCCGGGGCCGGAACGCTCACGCCTTTGTGACCGCCAGCGTTCAGTTCCAGGTACAGCGCGCGACGCCGGGCCGCGTTCCCGCGGTCTTGTGACGCACCGCGACTGATTCGCGACGCCCGAGTCGACGCTGACCCGGCCGGGGTGCCGGCGGCCGCCGCGGATCAGCTCTTCGCAGGGCGGCGAATCGCCGCAAACCCGCTCCAACTTCGCAACATTCCCCGTTCAGTAGCTGGTCCGGTGACGAAAGCGTCACGGCCAGGCCGAGCGGACCCGCTCGGCGGTCACGCGCAGGTGCTCGGGCATGACCTTGACGTCGGCCAGCACGGGCATGAAGTTCGTATCGCCGTTCCAGCGCGGGACGATGTGCAGGTGCACATGGTCCTCGACGCCGGCGCCGGCCACCCGCCCGAGGTTGAGGCCGGCGTTGAACCCGTGCGGCGAGAGCACCTCGCCCAGCACCTGGATCGCGCGGTCCATCAGCTCCCACACCTCCGCCCGCTCCTCGGCATCCAGCGCGCCGGGCCCGGCGCCATGCCGGTACGGCGCCACCATCAGGTGCCCGCTGGAATACGGGTAGAGGTTCATCAGCGCATACGCCCGGCGCCCGCGGGGCACGATCAGCGACTCCTCGTCGGAGCCCTCCGGCTTGGCGCAGAAGACGCACTCCGGCAGGTCTGCCCCGGCGGTCACGTACTCCATCCGCCACGGCGCCCACAGCCGCTCCGTCACAACCAGCTCTTGTGCCGGAAGTACGCCAGCATGCAGATCGCGATGGTCAGCATGCCGCCGAAGATCAGCCAGAACGCGTGGCCCGCATGCTGGTCGGGCAGGCCCACGTTCATGCCGTAGATGCCCGAGATCAGGGTCAGCGGGAGCAGGATCACGCTGAAGATGGTGAGCAGCCGCAGGATGTCGTTCTGCTTGTGCGCGATCACCGATTCGTTGGTCTGCTCCAGCGCCTCCACGACCTCCTTGTAGTTGTCGAGCTGATCCCAGATCCGCTCCGCCTTGTCGACGATGTCGTCGAAGTACACCTCGAGATCCTCAGGCAGATAGCGGGCGCGGGAGCGCTCCAGGAGGCGCAGCGTCGAGCGCTCGGGCTTGATCACCTTGCGGTAGGCCACGATCTCCTGCTTGACGTCGGAGATGTCGCGCACGACCTCCTCCGAGCGGCGCTCGGTGAAGATGGCGTCGTTCAGACGGTCGAGCTTGAACCCGATCTTGTCCAGGATCGGGAAGCAGTAGTCGAACAGCTCCGACAGGATCTCGTACAGCAGGTAGCCGGCGCCCTTGGAGAAGTACTCCTCACGCCGCTCCTGGTTGGCCTCGAGCTGCGTGAACAGCCGCCCGATCGGCTTCAGCGCCACGTTGGGCAGCGAGATCACGAGCCCCTGGCCGACGAACAGGTTGACCTCGGTGGCATCGAGCCGGCCCTTCAGCTTGTTGAAGTAGGGCAGGTGCAGCACGATGAACAGGTAGTCGTCGTACTCGTCGATCTTCGGCCGCTGGCGAGTCGACAGCACGTCCTCGAGGTCGAGCTCGTGGAAGTCGAAGTGCTGCGCCAAGTAGGCGGTCTCGACCGCGGTCGGCGCCTCGATGTTCAGCCAGCGAAGACCGGCAGCCTCGAGCTCAGCGACCTGAGGCTCGACACGCTCGACGGCTCCCTGCGGCGCACGATCGCGCCGACGTACTGTCCTCGGGATCCGGGGCAGGTTCGGCATCGTGGCTCACATGTCCGTGAAGCGTGTCCATGTGGGCTGATTGTACCCTTTCGCCGCTTCCAGGGCGACCCCTTGTCGGATAGCGTGTCGCGCTGTGAGCGACCTCGACGACCGGCGCACCACCGCAGACGAGCACCTGCTGCAGCGCCAGGATCCGAGCTTCGTGCACACGGATCCCTGGCGGATCCACCGCATCACCGCGGAGTTCGTGCACGGGTTCGACACGCTGTCCGCGGTCGCGCCGCCGGCGGTCGCCGTATTCGGATCGGCCCGCACGCCGCCCGACCACCCGATGTACCAGGCCGCCGCGGACACCTGCGCGCTGTTCGCCAGGGCCGGGTACGCGGTGATCACGGGCGGCGGCCCGGGGATCATGGAGGCGGCCAACCGCGGCGCCCAGGAGGGCGGCGGGCTGTCGGTCGGGGCGAACATCGAGCTGCCGCACGAGCAGTTTCAGAACGGCTACCTCGATATCGCGCTGGAGTGCCGGTACTTCTTCGTGCGCAAGACGCTGTTCGTCAAGTACTCGGAGGCCTTCCTTGTCTTCCCGGGCGGATTCGGGACGCTGGACGAGCTGTTCGAGGCGCTGACGCTGATCCAGACGCACAAGGTGCACCGGTTCCCGGCCGTGCTGTACGGCGCCGGCTACTGGCAGGGCCTGCTCGAGTGGGTGCGTTCCACGGCCGTCGAGGCCGGCAACCTGACCTCGGACGAGCTCGACCTGGTGATGGTGGCCGACAACCCGGACGAGGCCGTGGAGATGGTCATCGCCTGCAACACCGGCGCGTGCGGGCATCCCTGGCACGCGCTGCCCGGGACACGCTCCGGGTAACGGTTCGGTCACGGTTTCGGCTCCCGGCCGAGGACGCGAAAACCCGTGGCTAGCGTACGAACAGATGCGATTCGAGCGACTGGCCATGGTGAGCGGAGCGGCCATCGTGGGGCTGGCGCTGCCACTGCTGCTGGCGGCGACGGCCAGCGACCCGCCGGCGCCGATCGGCATCGTGGTGTCAGGCCACACCCGCTATGTGTCAGCCGGCACCACGCTGGGCCGACTGGCCGCAGCCGACCACCTGCATCCCCGCGCCGGAAACCTCGTCAGCGTCACAGGACAGGTGTTGCGGGCCGGTCGCTATCCCGGCAGCGTCGAGATCGCGGGACGCGCAGCCCAGCCGGCGAGGGTGCTGGCCGCAGGCGACCGGGTGTCGGTCGTGAACGGCGCCGACCACACCGAGCCGGTGCGCACGACGCTCGTGCGGTCACCCACGGGCGAGCCGCCGAGCCCCGAGTACGAGCTCGGCCGGGCGCCGGGGATGATCGTGCGCGTGGTGGGGCGGATCTCCGGCGAGGTTGCGAGCACAGGCTTCCGGCCCACTGGCCCGGTGCGCCGCCCGAAGGCGGTCGCGCTGACCTTCGACGACGGCCCGTGGCCCGCGTCGACCAGCGCCATCCTGCGCATCCTGCACCGCAAGCACGTGCGGGCGACGTTCTTTCTGATCGGCGAGCAGGTACGCGCGCGGGCATCACTGGTGCGCTCGGAGCTGGCCGCCGGGATGGAGGTCGGCGACCACTCCTGGGACCACCCGCTGGTGCCACCGCTGTCGCACCTGAGCCGTGCCCGCATCCACGACGAGATCTCCTTCACCGCCACCGTCGAGGCCGCCGAGGGCGCGCACCCGACCCTGTTCCGGCCGCCCGGCGGGAGCTGGTCCGACGAGGTCGTGAAGCTCGCCCGCGAGCAGGGTATGCGAGTCGTGCTGTGGTCCGTCGACCCCCGGGACTGGGCGCCAGGCGCGACCGCCAGGGGGATCACCAAGAACGTGCTTTCGCATGTCCACGCCGGGTCGATCGTGCTCCTGCACGACGGCGGCGGAGACCGCTCTGCCACCGTGCGCGCCCTGCCCAGGATCATCGACGGGATCCGCAGACGCGGGCTCAAGCTCGTCACCGTGGAGCCCTGACCGTCGCCCCGCATAGCATGGGACAGTGCTCGAGTTCACCCTCCAGCCGGCCGCGCCGTACCTGTTGCGGGCCAGCGCCGGCCCGCCCGACGCGTGCCGCCGCTACCGGGCGGGCGTGCTGGAGATGGTGTACCGGGCCGGCGCCGAGCACGCCCGCGCACGGGTCTGGCAACTGCCTGACGGCAGCCTGTCCGCCCGTATCGACGCAGACCAGGCGGAGCCCGCCCACGACCGGCTGTGCGAGATCCTGCAGGTGCGGCTGGATCACCGCCCGTTCCTGTCGCTGGCCGACCGCGACCCGCTGCTGCGCCCGCTGCGCTCCCGCATGGCGGGCTACCGCACGCTGCTCCTGGCATCGCCGGAGCAGGCCCTCGTGCGGGCCATCGCGGGCCAGCTGATCCGCGCCTCCGATGCGTACCGGATCGAGTCCCGGCTGCTGGCCGACCTGATGCCGTTCGAGGATGGGTTCCGGCTGCCGCCGGCGGCCTGCGACCTCGCCGCCGCCCACCCGGCGCGGTTCGAGCGCGCCGGTCTGTCGCCGGCCCGCGCGGTCGTCCTGTCACGTGCCGCTCGGCTGGACTGGGGCGGACTGGCCGCCCAGGACACGCCGCGCATCGAGGCCCGGCTGCGGACGGTGCGCGGGCTCGGCCCGTGGAGCGCCGGGGTGGTGCTGACGCGGGGATTCGGGCGGCCGGAGCGCGGCCTGGTCGGCGATCTGGCGCTGATCAAGCTGGCGTCAGCGTTGTCCGGGCGGGCGGCCGATGCCGACGACACGGCCCGGCTGCTCGACCGTTACGGCCCGTGGGCAGGCCTGGCCTCGGCCTGGCTCCTGACCCACCCGCTCGCGCATGCGCGCGGCGTCAGCCGGCTTCGGAAGACCGGGTGATGAGGTCGATCAGGCGGCGCGTCTCGTCCAGCAGCCGGGCCAGCTCGGCCCGCTCCAGGCCCAGCCCGCGGCGGGCCACGACCACCGAGTCGCCGGTCTCGACGTTGCTCTCGACGTCGAACACCAGCTCGCCCTGATCGAGATACCAGGCGACGAACCCCTCGCCGATCAGGTCGCGCACCTGCTCCTCCGGCACATCCTTGGCCGCGCGCACGCGGTAGTGCTCGTCGAACCGCTCGGAGAACCCGCGCAACCGGTAGTCGTCGCGGTGGAACAGGCGTGTCGCCCAGCCCTCCGAGAACTCGCGCGGATGGATCGTCAGCCGAGGCCACTCCGGCGCCTCCACCTTGACCCGGAACAGCGTGAACCAGGTGTCGCTGACACCGCTGCCGCCGAACGCCTCCGACGCGCCCGGCGACCCGATCGAGTACTCCGCCAGCAACGCCTCGCGGCCATCCAGCACCCCCTCGTAGGTGCGGCCCGAGAAATCGACCATGCCCAGCCGCAGGAACGGCGTCTCGCCGGCCAACGAGCGGTCGGAGGGCTCAAAGCCAAGCTCCGACGCGAAGTCGTCGATGTCGAGGGAGAGCTCTTGTTCCTGGTCCGACACGATCGCCAGCGATCCTAGCGCGGTGCGGTCAGCGCGGACGCGGCGGCCGAGAGAACAACCCGAAGATCAGAAACGCGATGCTCAGGACGTCCAGCGCGAACGCGATCACGATCGCATTGAAGTAGTGCTTGAGCGCGGTGGGCAGGTTCCGCGGCGACGAGAACAGATCCTCGGAGCTCACGAAATGCCGTACCTTGATCGCGACCACGGCCGCGGCGCCCACCGCGCCGGCGAAGCACATCGCGCTGAGCAGGAAATATGTGCGGCGGGCGCGGTACGCACGGTCGTGTCCCTCCAGGTAGCGAACCCGCTCCTCGAGCTGGGCCACGTACGGATCGCGGGCCCACACGGACATGCTCTGCGTGGTCAGGTCGGTGCGCGTGGCATCCGGCCCGGCCGCCGGTGGGCGCACGACGTCGGTCTTCGCGGCGGCCTGAATCACGTCGGTCTTCACAGACGGGATGACGTCGGTCTGGGTCACCCGCTGCCGCGCTTCCTCAGCCGCCTCGAGGCGCTGGATGCGCTCCAGGAGGTGCTGCTCCGTGTCCTGCGCTTGCGACCCCAAGATCCTCCGCCCCCGGGCCCGTTCGGGCCCTCCGCGGCACGTCCCGGCCGGCCCGGAATCGCGCCTGGACCACGTATTTTTCCGCCGCCCGGAATGTGTGTCAAGGAACAGCCGCCGGCCGATTGGAGGCCGCTTGCGACGCGCCGCGGCTAGCATCGCGCGCATGAACCGACCCGTGCCTGTGGCGGATCTGGACTGGGGGGCGGACCGCGCCCGCGACCTCACCGGCGCAGCGCTGGACCTGTGGTGTGAGCTCCTGGACTCGATGCGGGAGCTTCCGGTGTCACGCCAGCCGGCGGCCGCCGACATCGCGCAGGCCGCCGCCCTGCCGATCCCCGCCGAGCCGCTCGCGGTGCCGGAGCTGGCCGCCATGCTGCGGCCCTTCGTGCTCGAGCAGTCGACCCTGTGCGGGCACCCCGGGTTCATGGCCTACATCTCGGGCTCGGGCACGGTACCCGGCGCCGCCGCCGATCTGCTGGCTGCCGGACTCAACCCGAACGTGGGCGGGTGGGCGCTGTCGCCGGCCGCCACCGAGCTCGAGCTGCACCTGATGCGCTGGCTGGCCGCACAGTTCGGGCTGCCCGAGGGCGCCGGCGGGCTGATGACCAGCGGCGGCGCTGCGTCCAACCTGACGGCGCTCAAGGCGGCCCGCGACGCCCGCACCCCGGGTGACACACGCCGGGACGGGATCGCCGGGCTGCGGCTCGTGCTGTACGCCTCACGCGAGGCGCACTCGACCATCGCCGAGTCGGCCGACATGCTGGGCTTGGGGGAGAGCGCGGTGCGCCTGATCCCGACCGACCAGGAGCACCGCATGCGACCGCAGGAGCTCGAGCAGGCCATCGCCGCCGACCGGGCCGCGGGCGAGTGCCCGTTCGTCGTCGTCGCCACGGCGGGCACCACCGCCACCGGCGCGATCGACCCCCTGGGCGAGGTCGCGGCCATCTGCGACCGCCACGGCCTGTGGCTTCACGTGGACGCGGCGTACGGCGGTGCCGCGGCCCTCGCACCGGAGCTGCGGCCGCTCCTAGCGGGCATCGAGCGCGCCGACTCGATCGCCTTCGACCCGCACAAGTGGCTGTACACGCCGCAGTCCAGCGCGTGCCTGCTGGTGCGCAACCCTGCCGACCTCGCGCGCAGCTACTCGTTCGACGCCGCCTACCTGCGCGACGACGCAGCGCTTTCGGGCCGCGGCCAGAACATCGGCGAGCTGGGGCCGCAGTTGTCGCGCAACTTCTCCGCGCTCAAGGTGTGGCTGTCGCTTGCCGCCCACGGCACCGAGGCGTACGGCCGGCGGATCGCGCACGACGTCGAGCTCGCCCGGTATCTCGATCATCTCGTGCACGAGCACCCCGATCTGGAGCCGATGTGCCCGGTCACGCTGTCCATCGCATGCTTCCGGTTCACACCGCCCGGCGCCGGGCTCGACGATGCCGAACTCGACCACCTCAACGCGCGGCTGATGGACGCCATCCGCCGGGACGGCCGCACCTTCCCCTCCAACGCGGAGCTGAACGGCCGCTACTGCCTGCGGGCGTGCCTCGTCAACCACCGCAGCGAGGCCGCCGACATCGAGGCGCTCGTGGAGGCGGCCGTGCGGCTCGGCCGCGGGCTGCTCGGCTGATCCAGCCCCGGCGATCCGGCAGCGCCCGTCAGACCGCCTGAGCGCGGCTGACGTCGAGCCAGCGGGCCAGATCGTCGATCTCGCGGTCGCCCGCGCGACGCATCGCCGCGCCCGGCTCGACGTCCCAGTGCAGGGCGTTCACGCGCAGCGCGCCCGCGCGACGGTCTGCGATCGCATCGAGCTTCCCGACCAGCCGGTCCTCGTACAGGATCGGCAGCGCGAAGTAGCCCCAGCGCCGTTTCGCAGCCGGCTTGTACATCTCCAGCACGTACTCGAACCCGAACAGCTCCGCCATCCGCTTGCGGTCGTGCAGCACCCGGTCGAACGGCGAGAGCAGGGCTGCACGCCCGCTGAACGGCTGATCCAGCAACGACGGATCCACGCGCCACGTGCCGCGCACGCCCTCGACCACCGCCTCCTCGCCGGCCTGGGCGACGTCCAGCGGCTCGATCACGCACTGCGGCCCCTTGGCGCGGGCGATGCCCAATGCCGACAGTCGCCGCGCGTTGCGCCGTCGCAGCGACTCCTCGAGCGGCAGCGGAGGGACATCCGGGTAGACCCGCTCGGCCAGGTCCCACAGCCGCTCGTTGCCCTGCCGGCCCGCCACCGCGACCTCGCCGCGGCTGACCATCACGTCCAGGATCTGGGTGACGTTCTTGTTGTTCGTCCACCCGATCGACTGCCAGGGCACGGCGCAGGTGTCGGGCAGCTCCCGCGAGGGCAGCGGGCCGGACGCGGACAGCCTGCGCAGGATGTCGCGCCGGCAGGCGTCGTTGGCCTGGAGCCAGTCGCGCTGCTCCAGGCGGTAGTCGCGCAGCCGGCCGGTGCCCGGCCAGGCCGCCATGTCCGCGCGATACAGGGCCATGTCCTCCGCCGGCCGGATCGTGGCCCGGTACTCGACCAGCTCCCGCTCGCGCAGCGCTTGGGCGAGCGCGGCCCGGTCGTACCCAGAGCCCAGCCGGCTCCAGGCCACCAGATGGGCGCTGGGCGCGATCGCGGCCGTGGGATCGATCTGGAGCAGGGTGATATGGCGCACGAGCTCGACCAGCCCGGAAGGGCGCTGCCGGTCGAGGCGCTGCGCGCGCAGGGCGATCCGCCGCGCGTCACGCCGGGAGAGCTGGTGGGCCGCCACAGCGGGCAGACTAGTCCCGGCCGCGCGGCGGGCAGCCTTGCGC
>JBQCGJ010000387.1:0-5728 GCA_051955775.1 Gaiellales bacterium
GGGCGGTGAGAATTGCCAGGGGCACCGAGCTGCGTGGCAGGTGCCCGCGGGGGAGGTCAAGCATGTCCGGACGGGGTACGACCGCGCTTCATTTCGAGCCTCCCGGCCCGGGGTCGTGGACCTTGGACCCGGTGCATTTCCCGCGTCCGGCAACGCGGTACTGGGCGGAGATGCACCCCGAGCCGTTCCGCCGGGGCACGCGTGAGTTCATGGCGTACTACGGGATGCTGATTGAGTCGCTGGAGACGCAGTACGTCAACGGCTTCGCGTACAGCGCGATGCGGCCGGCACGCGAGGACGAGATCCCGCAACGGTTCGCTCGGGCGGAGCAGGTGTGGGAGGGCAAGGTCTGGCGCGAGCAGTTGCGCGAGTGGGACGACACTGCCAAGCCTGCCGCGGTCAGGACCCACCGCGCGCTGCAGTCAGTTGATGTGGACGCGCTCTCCGACGACGAGCTGGCCGCGTACCTCACCCGGTGCCGCGAGCAGCACTCGCAGATGATCTACCAGCACATGCGTTTCACCGGGTCGGCGTTGCTGCCGGTGGGTGACCTGCTTGCGCACCTTGGGTCCTGGACGGGCGTCGCGCCGGCCAGTGCGCTCGCGATGATGCGCGGCGCTGCGCCGGTGTCGGCGGGTGCGTCGGGTGAGCTCGAACGGCTCGTCGTCGCGATCAGGCAGGACTCGGCTGCTCGCGCGCTACTCGATTCCGACGGCGAACCCGGCAAGACGATGTCGGATCTGCGTGCATTCGGGGGTGATGTCGGTACGGCGATGTCGGAGTATCTCGACCTCGTCGGCTGCCGGCTGCTCGACGGCTTCGACATTTCCGGGCGTTACGCGCTCGAGCTGCCTGACGCGCTGCTGCGCGCGATCCGGTCATCCGTCGACCGGGTGGAAGGCGACACGGCGGATGTCGACGCGCTCATCGCCGACATCCGCTTGCAGGTGCCCGATCGGCACCGCGCACAGTTCGACGAGCTCGTCAGCGAGGCACGTCTGATGTACCGCCTGCGCGACGAACGGGGCGTCTTCAGCGACATCTGGGCATCGGGCATCATGCGCCGCGCCGCGCTCGCGGCCGGCCGCCGGCTCCAGAGCAGGGGCCGCATCCACGACGCCGAGCATTTCATCGACGCCGGCTTCGGCGAGATGTGCTCTTTGGTCACTGGCGCGGGCGGGCCGTCGGCCGGCGAGCTCGCCCAGCGCTTCGCGGACCGCACCTCGCGCACCGCCAGGGAGGCTCCGGCGTCGCTCGGGCCACCGCCGCCGTCGCCGCCTGACCCGTCGGGCCTCCCGCCGGGCATCGCCAGGGTCATGCACGCCATGGGCTTCGGGGTGGGTGAGCTGTCCGGCAGCTCGGAGGCGCCGCATGAGGAGAACCTGCTGCGCGGTCTCGCCGCCAGCGGCGGCGTATACGAAGGCCCGGCCCGGCGCGTCTCGGGCCCGTCTGAGTTCGGTCGCATCGTGCAGGGCGACGTGCTCGTCACCGAATCGACGACCGAGGCGTTCAACATCTTGCTGCCGCTGCTCGGCGCGATCGTCACCGACACCGGCGGCCTGCTCTCGCACTCGGCGATCGTGGCGCGTGAGTACGGCATCCCTGGCGTGGTCGGGACGCGTGACGCGACCGACCTCATTCCCGACGGCACGCGCGTACGAGTGGATGGCGATGTCGGCGAAGTGACGGTCTATCCATGACGGAAGTCGTCCCGCTCGCCGACGCGCGCGAGGAGTCGCGATTCGGGGCCAAGGCGACCGGGCTAGGAGCAGCGGCGCGCAGCGGGCTGCCAGTCCCCCCCGGTGTCGCGCTCTCGGGCCCGATCGTTAGCGCGGTGGCCGCAGGGCAGGAGCGCGCCATCGAGCAGCTCGTGACCGCGGCCCGGTCACTCGCAGGGCCGCTCGCGGTGCGCTCGTCGGCCGTCGGCGAGGACAGCGCGGACGCGAGCTTCGCCGGCCAGCACCTCACGCTGCTCAACGTGCCGAAGGCCGGCGACCTGCCCGCGGCGATCCGGGAGATCTGGTGGTCAGCGAACTCCGACTCGGCGATCACCTACCGCCAGCGCGTGGGCCTGTTTGCCCGTCCCAGCGTCGGTGTCGTCGTCCAGTCGCTGCTCGATCCCGACGTCGCTGGGGTGATGTTCACGCAGAACCCGGTCAATAAGGCCGACGAGCGGCTGATCGAGGCGAGCTGGGGGCTCGGCGAGGTCGTCGTAGCCGGCCGCGTCATCCCCGACAGCTTCCGCATAGATCGCGCCGGCGTGGTGCGCGAGCGCACGCCCGGTGTCAAGAAGATCGCAATCCGCGCCGCCTCCCACGGCGGCACCGTCGAGGAGAGCGTTGCACCGGAGCTGGTCGGGCGGCTGTGCCTCGACGACGATCAGCTCGCGCAACTGAACGCGCTGGCCGGGCAGTGCGAGCAGGTGTACGGACCAGCCCGCGACATCGAGTGGGCGTTCGCGGGCGGGCGGCTATACCTGCTCCAATGTCGCGCAGTGACGCAGGCAAGGTCGTCATCACGGCCAGGCGCGCCACCAGCTGCAAGCGGGCCGATCGAGGTGATCGAGCGCGTGCCGCTGTTCGCCAACATGAGCCCGCGCGACATCGAAGGCATCGCCGCGCTGTTCAAAGAACGCCGCTTCGCCGCGGGCGAGACGATCACCAAGGAAGGCGCGGGCGGCGCGGCGTTCTTCCTGATCGAGTCGGGCGAGGCAATAGTCTCGGTCGGCGGCCGGCAGCGCTCGACGCTGACCAAAGGAGACTATTTCGGCGAGATGGCCCTCATCGACGAGGGCGCGCGATCGGCGACCATCACCGCACGCACAGAGCTCGTATGCCACGGGCTCACCTACTGGGAGTTCCGACCGCTCGTGCAAAAGAACGCCACCATCGCCTGGAACCTGCTCCAGACGTTGGTCAAGAGGCTGCGCAACGCCGAAGCCGGCCAGCAGGCGTAGCCGCGCCCGGCGAGCGCTCGCTTACGACGCCATTCCCCACCCTGCACTCTTCCACCATCACGCGGCGCACCGCCCCTCGCATCGACCGCATCGCAGCTCACGACTGCAAATGCCGCCGTCGAGAAGGGCAAACCTCGGCGGACAGTCCCGGCAGCCGGGGAAAATCCCCGGCCCGGCGCTCGCCCAGGAGACGACGATGGGGCAGCTGCTGAGCCCGAGCGACCAAGACGACCCACTGGCCGGGATCGTCAGCCAGGCCGACATGCTCAGCATCTTCAGCCCGCCAGACGAGGAGGTCCGCCACGAAGTGACCGACCGCGTGATCCCGCAAGGCCTCCTGATAGACCCGGATCGCCTCCAGGTAACCACCCACTCAAGACGGCATAGTGACGGTGTCGGACCGGCCGGAAACGACCAGGTCGTCACTAGCAAAGATTCGGCGATCTGGCGGCACGCGCACTCTGAGATCGGATCACGTTCACTGACCGGCGCTGGTCCGCCCCGGTGCGCAAGTATCCGCCTGCACGTCAGGGCGAGCCGCCTTGGTGGTCATGTCCAGCGCACCGAAAGGGATTCTGTGGCGACCTGGCTTGGTCGCGTCGCGCCGCTGCCCACTGGTCTGTCCGGCCTCTACTCGGCCTGGGCAAGGTGAGAGATACTGCCCCCGTACTGGTTGTGCCGTGACTGCCCGGGACTGGCTTTTCATCGCGCGGAGCGGAGTGATTTCGGTGCGTACGAGAGTCGCTATGGTGTTCCTGCCGGTGCTGGCGCTAGCTGTTGGCCTGAGCACTCCGGCGGCCGCGGCCAGCCCGGCACCCATCTCGGCCGCGCCGGCCATGGCCGAAGGGGTGCCCGCGTTCGGGCACGTGTTTTTGATCATCGGCGAGAACACCACCTATTCTCACCTGACCGCGGTCAACGCTCCCTACCTGCTGGGCGCCATCCGGCCCCGTTCGGCCTGGCTGACCAGCTACTACGCCGCGACCCACTGGTCACAGGCCAACTATGTGGCGCTGGTCACCGGGCAGTTCACCAGGTGCGAGCAAAAGGATGGCGGCACCGCCTGCCACCAGAACGTCGGCAACCTGTTCCATCAGTTGGACGCGGCCGGGCTGAGCTGGAAGGTGTGGCTGGAGGCCGGCACCGCCAAGTGCGACACCGGATCGGGCGGCACCTGCACCAGCAACACGCCCTGCCCGCTGACCGGGTTCTACACCACCGGCAACCCCCCGATCCTGTTCGATGACATCGAGGGCCCCGGCGGCGTCTGGTCTCCGGTTACCCCCTCACAGGAGTGCCTGGCCAACGACATCCCCGCCGGAACCGCCAGCGCAGGAATGGCCACCTTCAACGCCGACCTGGCCGCCGGCCAGGTGGCCCGCTTCAACATGGTGATACCGAACGGCTGCGACGACGGCGAGGCCAACTGCAAGCCGGTCAACAACCGCTACACCCAGTTCGACGACTTCCTCGCCCAGGAGGTGCCCAAGATCGAAGCCTCGCCCGCGTTCGGGAACGACGGGGTGATCATCGTGACCTACGACGAGGACCAGCGGGCCGGCGGGGTCGCGCCCAAGAACGGGTTCGGCTCCGGCGGCCACGTCGTGTGCGCGGTCATCAGCCCGCTCGCCACCGCAGGCTCCTACGGCCAGACCTTTTACCACTACAGCCTGCTGCGCACCATCGAGGACGGGTTCGGCCTCAGCCCCTACCTCGGCAACGCCAACGCCGTCACCCCTGTCAACAGCATCTGGCAAACGCCCACAGGCTGAAACAACTCACTAATGCCGGCGCCGGACCGGCATCCAGTTGCGAGGAGCCAGGCCACACGCTGATGATTGCCCACCGGACCTGCCTCATCGGCCAGTGCCGACACGGCAAGACGATTCTCATCGGCAATTGGCACACCTGGGCGACCGCGGCCGGGACGATCTCGCGGCGTGGCGAGGAAGGTGGCGACGCAGTCGCAGAGCGTAGCCGGTCATCGGTGACGGTGCGCGCGAAGATCTGCCGATCGGCGCGGTTTGCCCATGGTCCACCGTGATCGCGGTGCTCGCGCAGAGGCTGCTGATCTGTGTCTGTGGCGAGTGCCGTATGGAGGTTTTCCTATGGCCTGGTCGCGGCCGCAATGATTTGGTCGCTGACGCTGAAGTGCCACTGGCGCGAATTGGGTACGTCGCTTGGGTTAGGGGTGGTGCCGAGGTGGCGAATCAGGCACAGCGCGACCGGGGAGCGCCCGTCGGCGGTAGTCCGGGCGGCCCGCTCAGCGGGCGTGTGGCGATCTTGACGGGGGCGGCGGGTGGCCTGGGCAGCGCGACCTTGCGGGCGCTGCGCCACGCCGGCGCCATGGTGGTGCCCGTGGACGTGCACGGCGGTGACTGCCTGATCGCCGACGTGGCCACAGCCGGGGGCAACCGGCGGATGGTTGACCTGGCGCTGGAGCGGCACGGCCGGCTCGACATCCTGGTCCTGAACGCGGGAGCGCAGGCGATGAACCCGATCGCCAGCTACGCCGAGGCCGACTGGGACCGCCTAATGAATCTCATGGTCACGGGCCCGTTCCTGGCGATGAAGTTCGCGTGGCCGCAGCTGACCCGCCAGCCGGGCGGCCGGATCATCGTGACCTCATCTACGGCCGGCCTGGTGGGCGCGCCGTATAAGGCGGCGTACGTCGCGGCCAAGCATGCCGTGCTCGGGCTGGTGAAGGTGGCCGCCCTCGAGGGCGCCGAGGCGGGCCTGACCGCCAATGCCGTCGCCCCAGGCTGGATGCGC
>JBQCGJ010000388.1:0-5912 GCA_051955775.1 Gaiellales bacterium
TCGTGCTCGGTGAGCGGCCGCCCGTGCTCCGCGAAGATCCCGGCGAACACGCTGTACATGATCGGCTCGTCGTCCGACAGCGTGCCGTTGAAGTCGAAGATGACCGCGCGACCGGGCATCGTGGCCCCAGCGTAGCGGCGATCATTGACACCAGCGGCGGCAGGTGGGATAGTCGCCGCCAAATTCCGCCTGGCGCCAGTCGACTTTGGCACCTCGGGAATTGCGCAAATCTTGTGAAGCGGATCTGGAGGGGATCCGGTGAAACGCACGCTGATGGCGACGTGCGCCCTGGCGCTGACGGTGGTCACCGCGGGGCGGGCCGGTGCGCCCACGGGACCCGTGCCGGCAGCCGCGTCGACCGCCAGCCCGATCACCCACGTCGTGAGCGTGTATCAGGAGAACCACAGCTTCGACAACGTGCTTGGCCGGTTGTGCGTCCTTCAGTCCCGCTGCAACGGCGTGACCACGGGTTTGCTGCCAACCGGAATCACGATTCCGCTTTCCCGGGCCACGGACCTGGTGCCGCCCTCACCGCACACCGGCCAGGATCAGATCACGGCCATCGACGGCGGCAGGATGGACGGTTTCGCGAACCTCAAGATGTGCGCCAGGGTCAACCACTACAGCTGCTACACCCAGTTCGCTCCGTCGCAGATACCGAACCTGGCCTCGCTGGCCGAACACTTCACGATCTCGGACCAGACCTTCGAGATGGACACCATCCCGTCGTGGGGCGCGCACATGGAACTCGCCGCCGCGACCCTCGACGGGTTCGACACGAACCCGGGGGTCAACCCGTTTCCCAGCACGACCGGCGCCCTGCCGCTCCCGGGTTGGGGATGCGAGAGCGATCGGGACAACTGGTGGGGCTCCCCGAAGATCGCCGTGCCGGCGTGTGTGCCTGACTATTCGCTCGACCCGCTTGCCTTCCCGTACGGCGGCGCGTACCGCTCCACCCCGGTGGCCTCCGTGCCCACGATCATGGATCGCATGGATGCCGCCGGCCTGACCTGGGGCATCTACGCCGGATCGAATGTGTGGGCGGTGTGCCCGACGTTCGCCCAGTGCCAGTACACATCTCAGAAACGAAACCAGCACCCTGCGAGCGCCGTCCTGGCCGCTGCCGCCGCGGGCACGCTTCCCAACCTCAGCATCGTCACGCCGACCGGACCGGACTCTCAGCACAACGGGTTCTCGATGCTGCAGGGCGACAACTGGATCGGGCAGGTGGTCAGCGCTGTCATGTCCGGGCCAGATTGGGCCTCCACCGCGATCTTCATAACCTACGACGACTGCGGCTGCTTCTATGACCACGTGAAGACTCCGCCGGGCATGGGGATTCGCGTGCCGATGGTGATCGTCAGCCCCTACGCGAGGCCGCGGTACACGGACTCGACGACCGCCTCGTTCGCATCGATGCTGGCGTTCGTCGAGCACAACTTCAGGCTCTACCCGCTGACCTCGGCCGACGCCGGCGCTTACGACTACTCGCACAGCTTCAACTTCTCCCAGCACCCGCTCGCCCCTGTTCCGCTGGCCACGCATCCGGTGCCGAGATCGGAACAGCTCTCCATCGCCCGTCATCCACCCGACCTGACCGCAGACCCCACCTAGTCCGCCCACGCCAGCCGTGTGGGTGCGAGAATCCGGGCATGGTGCTGGGTGGCCGTCGCGAGCAGTCGCTCGACCGCCTGTCCGGCGCAGGTGTCGACGTGCTGGTGATCGGCGGTGGGGCGATCGGAGCGTCCACCGCGCTGCACGCCGCCCGTGCCGGGGCGACGGTGGCGGTGGTGGATCGCGGCGACCTGGCCGGTGGCACGTCGAGCGCGTCATCGAAGCTCGTGCACGGCGGCCTGCGCTACCTGGCCATGGGCGACCTGTTTCACGTCGGCCAGGCGCATCATGAGCGGCGGGTGCACGCCGAGGTACTGGCGCCGCACCTGGTGTGGCCGCTCGAGTTCGTCGTCCCCGTCGGCCCCACCTCCACGCATCCGCTGTGGCGGCTGCGGGCCGGTGTGGTTCTGTACGGCGCCATGTCGCACTTCGCCGACGGGCGCAGCGGCGGCATAGGCATCGACGACGCCCGGGAGTTGGTCCCCCAGCTGCGAACGGACGGACTGCGCGGCGCCGCCCTCTACCACGACCACCAGACCCACGACGGCCGGCTGACGCTGCTGGCCCTCCAGGCTGCCGCCGCACACGGCGCGATCGTTGCCCCGCACGTGGAGGTCGTCGGTCTGCGCATGTCACGGGGCCGGGCCGTCGGCGCGGAACTGGCCGACCGGCTCGGCGGAGCCGGGTTGTCGGTGTCCGCGCGGGTCGTGGTGAACGCGGCCGGGCCGCGGGTGGACGAGGTGCGGCGGATGGAATCGTCACGGGCGGGTACCAGCGTCCGCCTGACCAAGGGCGCGCACCTGGTGCTCGAGGGTGGCGCCGGCTGGACGGCTGCGGTGACCACGCCGCTGCCCGAGGGCCGGGTGTCGTTCGCCATCCCGTGGGAGGGCATGCTGCTGCTGGGCACCACGGACAGCCCCTACGAGGGCGATCCCGGTCTGGTCGCCGCCACCGATCGCGACCAGGCCCAGATCCTGGCCGAGGCGGGACGCTCGCTGGTCGATGCCGCCGTGACGCCGGAGCGGGTGCGCTCACGGTTCGCGGGCCTGCGCGTGCTGCCGATCTCGCGGCGGTCGACATCTCGCACCCGTCGCGACGTGGTGATCGGGCTGGGGCCCGCCGGGATGGTTACGGTGGCCGGCGGGAAGCTCACGACGTGGCGGCCGATCGGTGCACGCGCGGCGCGTCTGGCGCTACGCGAGGTCGGCGTGCGGACGCGGCGCCCGCCGCCCGAGCCGCTGCCCGGCGCGGCCCCCCTGCACGAGGTCGAGCACGCGCTGCTCGACCGTCATCCGGCCCTCGACCCGGGGCTTCTGCGGTATCTGGCGCGCCACTACGGGACGGTCGCGCTGGACGTGCTGGCGCACGCGGAGCAGGCGCCTGAGCTGCTGGAGCCGCTGCATCCGGATGGCCCGGACATCGCTGCCCAGGTCGTTCACGCCCGCGAGCACGAGTGGGCGGCCACCGTCGACGACATCCTGCGCACACGGACCACGCTCGCCTTCCGCGGCCTCGACGATCCAGCTACTCGCGCGCGCGTGCACGAGAGGCTGGCGGTCGCCGGGTGAGCGGCCCGCCGCCGCTCGTGTGCGCCCATCGAGGCGCCCGCATGTTGCACCGAGACAACTCTCCCGAGGCGTTTCGGGCCGCGATCGCGCAGGGCGCCGACATGCTGGAGACCGATGTCCGGCGCTCCCTCGACGGCCGGCTCGTGCTCGCCCACGACCCCCTCACGGGCGGGGCGGCGGCCGGCGCGATGTCGCTGGGCGAGCTGGTCGGGCTGGCACACGGGCGGGCCGCGCTCGACCTGGAGCTGAAGGAGGCCGGATACGAGTCGCAGGTGCTGGCGGCCGTGGAGCCGCGCCCGCGCGGCCTGGTCGTGACCTCGTTCCTGCCGGAGTGCGTCGCGGCCGTGCGCGCGCTCGACCCGCAAGTCGCGGCGGGGCTGCTGGTCGGCCCCAACGCCGGCGGTGATCCGCTGGCACTGGCCCGCGATTGCGGCGCCGTCCTGCTGGCGCCGCACGAGACGCTCGTCGACCGGTCGCTGCTGGACCGGACGCGGGCGGCTGGAATGCCGCTTGCGGTGTGGACGGTGAACGCCGCGCGGCGGCTGGGTGAGCTATGCCGCGAGCCCGGCGTGGCGGTCGTGATCACCGACGATCCGGCTCTGGGGCTGGCCGTCCGCGACGGTCAGCCGTCGGGCTCGGTGAGCGCCTCTGACAGCGGGTAGGGCCGGTCGCAGCCCGGAGCGAACGCCCGCTCGCCGCGCACGAACTGCCGGGAGGCGTCGATCGAGGGCTGGTGGTCCCAGGGCGTGTGGGCGCCGGTGGCCAGGGCGGCCGCCACGAGCCGCCGTCGCTCCTGGCTCTCCAGCACGCTGCGCGTCAGCGCCGGCAGGTCCCACCGGCGATCGGCCTCGTCCGAGAGCTCGGCCCGGATCTCTCTGCAGGCGGGATCTCCCGCGCGGTTCTCGAGCTCCAGCGGATCCGCCTGGAGGTCGTACAGCAGGTCGGGATCGCCGGGGCAGCGGATCAGCTTGTGGCGCCCTCGCCGCAGCATGACCGCCGGCGCCTGCACGCCCTCCGCGAGATACTCGCCGGTCACCACCCGCGCCGGCCGGGGCTGCTCGCCGTGAAGCTCCGGCGCCAGGCCGGCGCCCTCGAAGTGCGCGAGCGGCGCGGCCACCCCGGCCAGCTCGCACAGCGTGGGGGCGAGGTCGAGCTGCGACACCGGAGCGGCCGCTCGCCCCGCCTGGATGCCCGGCCCGGACACCACCAGCGGCACCCGCGAGGACGGGTCGAGGAACGACATCTTAAACCACAGCCCGCGCTCCCCCAGCAGCTCACCATGGTCCGCCGTGAACACGACCACGGTGTCGCCGGCCAGCGTGGTGCGCTGGAGCACGCCGAGCAGCTCGCCCACCCGCTGGTCGAGGTAGCTGACGGCGGCGTAGTACGCCCGGCGGGCGACTGTCGTTTCCTGGTCCGTCAGCGGTGGTATGCCTCCTCCGTACATGTCCAGCAGCCGCAGGCTGTGCGGGTCCAGCTGGTCACGCCGCATGGCCGGCACCTTCGGGGCGTCGATCTGCACCCCCTCGTATCGGTCCCAGTCGGCCCGCCGCACATGCCACGGGTCATGCGGATTGGTGAACGACACGGTGAGGAAGAACGGCCGCTCTCGGCCCGGCAGCGACAGGTGCCGCAGCTCCCGCACGGCCTGGAAACACACCTCGTCGTCGTAATCCGTCTGCAGCGCGGCCTCCCGCACGCCTGCATCCCGCACGCCGGCGATGGTGTGGTACCAGCCGAGCCGGTCGGCGGGCGGGCGCCGCCAGTCCGGTGTCCAGTCGAAGCCGGCGGGGTAGACGTCGGTGGTCAGCCGGCGCTCGAACCCGTGCAGCTGGTCGGGGCCGACGAAATGCATCTTGCCCGCCAGCACCGTCTCGTACCCAGCCGCCCGCAGCACGTGGGTGACGGCGGGCGTGTCGGCCGGCAGATCGGCCGCGTTGTCGTAGGCGCCGACGGCGGACGGCGGGCGGCCGGTCAGCATGGCGAAGCGCGACGGCGCGCACAACGGGGACGCACAGTAGGCCCGCTCGAACACCATCCCCCGCGCGGCCAGCCCCGCCAGGTGGGGGGCCTGCACAATCGGATGTCCGTACATCGGAAGCGCCGATGCGGCGAGCTGGTCGGCCATCACCAGAAGCAGGTTGGGGCGGCGCGTCATCGCGCCGACACCGCGTCGTGCAGGGCCGACAGCAGCGCCGCCGCCCGGCCGTCGGCGTCCTCCCGGCGCAGATCGGCTGTGACATACGAGAAGCCCGTGCGAAGGGACGGCCAGGCCCCATGCGACGAGCCGCCGGAGCCGGTGTGCCCGAACGCGTCCTCGGCCGGCCCGAGTGGGCTGGGCGTGCCGGCCAGCTCGAATCCCGTCGGCCCGAACCGCAGCGGCCGGGCCGATAGCGGGTCGTCGCCCTCCGCGGCCACCGACGCGCCGACCTGGACCGTCGCAGGGGAAACCGGCGACCCTCCGCCGTCCACCAGCCGTCCGTACAGCGTGGCCATGGCGTGCGCGCCGGCCACGGCGTTTACCGCGGGCACGGCCGGCCGCAGGAGCGCCTGGTGATTCCAGGCGTCCGCGGCCAGCGGAGGGTTCCCGTACACCATGTCGAGCCGTGGATCGGGGTCGTCGCCAAGGTACGCCGACAGCCGGTAGCCCGGCGACCTGCGCAGCAGCGCCAGCCGCCGCCACAGCGGATGGCCGGAGGACAGGCCGACCGCGAGGTCGAGATCGCCCAG
>JBQCGJ010000389.1:0-4613 GCA_051955775.1 Gaiellales bacterium
TCGATGGCCAGCAGCCCCTGCGCGCCGTCCGCCAGGTAGCTGGCCCGCACGCCGGTTCCGGACAGCGGCCGCTTCTGCCAGTGGAACCCGATCCCCTCCAGCTCCGGGCCCCACTCCATGCGATAGCCCAGCGGCTCCAGGGCCATCCGCACCGCCTCCACGGGAACGGCCGGGAAACGCAACTCGAGCCGCACGCCTACGCCCTCGATCGGCCGCCGCGCTCGTGATCGCGCAGCGCACGGTCGATCTGCCGCCGGGCGTCGCGGTCGGCCAGGTCGCGCCGGCGGTCGGCCCGCTCCTTGCCCCTGGCCAGGCCAAGCTCCAGCTTGACCCGGCCGTTCGAGAAGTAGAGCGCCAGCGGCACCAGCGTCATCCCCCGCTCCGCCACCTGCGAGCCGAGCTTCTCGATCTCGCGCCGGTGCAGCAGCAGCTTGCGGTCGCGCAGCGGCTCGTGGTTGGCGATGTTGCCCTGCTTGTACGGCGCGATGTTGGCGCCCACCAGGAACACCTCGCCCTCACGCAGCTGCGCGTAGGACTCACGCAGATTGCCGCCGCCGTCGCGCAGCGACTTGACCTCCGTGCCTGTGAGCGCGATGCCGGCCTCGACCCGCTCCAGGATGTGGTAATCGTGGCGCGCGCGGCGGTTCTCGACGATCAGTTTGCGGCTCTTGCTCACCGGGGGATCCTACGTCGCCACAAGCTCTGGCTCGGGCACCTCATCCAGCCCCCGCAGCCGCTGCGAGACGACGAACAGTGCCGACGATACGGCCACGACGACGCCGCACAACCCGTAGCCCAGGCCGTAGCCGCAGTGCTGAATGAGCACGCCGACCAGCGGGAACAGCCACAGCATCTGGATGGAGAAGCCGGCCTCGGCGATCGACATCGAGGTGGCCCGGAACTCCGACCGCGTGTTGCGCTGAATCGAGGTGGAGAGCGTCACGTACAGCATGTCCGGCATCCCCGACACGGCCACCAGGATGATCACCGGCAGCACCAACCCGGACGCCGCCGGGCCCAGTATCAGCCCGGCCACCGACGCTGCACCACAGGCGGTCACCACTGTCGACAGCGGCACCACATCGGCCAGCCGCCCGCCCAGCCAGCTACACCCGGACGCGACCAGCATGACGCCGCCAAGGACGAGGCCGAGCACGAGATCGGAGGCTCCACGGTCGTGAAACAGGGGCGGTGCGTACAGCCACCAGGTCGTGATGGCCGCCCAGTACACGCTCCACCCCACGGTCAGCACCGCCAGCCGGGGCGAACGGCGCAGGGCCTGCAGCCCCCGAGCGGCCACCTCCAGCGATCCGCCCTCGCGGGTGGACGAGTCATCCGGGAGCCGGCTCACGATCGCACTTGCCACCAGCGCGCTGACCGCGGTCAGCCAGAACGCGAGCGGGCGCGAGAACGTGGCGATGGCGCCGCCGGCGAAGAACGACAGCGCCGCCGCGAACTGGAACACCGCGAACATCCCGCCCAGCATGCGCGGGAACTGCGCCTCCGCGTCGTCATGGGCGAGCGCGTCGAACAGGTACGCCTCGTCTGCGCCGGTGCGCAGCGCGAATCCGATGCCGTGCACAGCGCCCGCAACGCACAGCAGCGCGAATCCCGGGGCGTACACATACCCCAGCTCGGCGGCCGCGGTGAAGAACCCGGCAGCCACCAGCAGCCGCCGCCGGCCCAGCGAATCGGCCAGCGCGCCGGTCGGTACCTGGGCGGCCAGCATGCCCACGTGAAGGAACGCCTCGACCACGCCGAACTGGGTCAGCGACAGTCCGCGGGAGAGCAGGAAGACGCCCCAGATCGGCCCGGAGAAGGCGATTCCGTTGAAGAGCTGGTAGAGGCGAAAGACGATCAGGGTACGCGCGTTCATGGATCCTCGAGGTTCGTTCGGAGGGCACGGCAGGGTGGGGACGGGCGCCTGAGGGCGCACCTCTCCCGTCAGGGAGCCTGCTCAGTGCGAAACGCGCGAGAGGGAATGGCGCAGCAACAGCAGGGCGAGTTGCGTGGTGCTGGCGCTGCGCGGATCCATGGCCGCGTCAGGATAGCAGCCGGTCTGCCAGGGCTGCCAGATCGGGTTCGTCGAAGGTGACCTCGCCCGGCTGCGGGGTCATGGCGTCTCCCTTGCCCGTACGCACGAGCCCGGTACGCATGCCCAGCGCGGCTGCCGGCCGCAGATCGCTGGCCAGATCGTCGCCCACCATCACGGCCTGCTCGGCGGGCGCGCCCAGGGCATCCAGCGCGATCTGGTAGATCGTCTCCGACGGTTTGCCGACGACCTCCGCCCGCACATCCGCGGCGTACTCGAGGGCCGCCACCAGGCCGCCGGCGTCCATGGCGGGGCCGTCGGCGGTCGGCCACCACCGGTTGCGCTGCATGGCCACCAGCGGTGCGCCGTCCACCAGCGCGCGAAACACGGCGTTCAGGAGCGGGTAGTCGACCGCAGCGGACGGGCCGGCCACGACCATCACGTCCGCCTCGGATGGGCGCTCCACCATGCGCACCCCGTCGAACTCGGACGATGCGCCCAGCTCGCCCAGCATGTACACCGATGCGCCGGGATGCGCAGCCCGCACGTGCAGCGCGGTGGCATGCGCCGCCGTGACGATCCGCTGCGGCGGGAACTCCATCCCCATCTCCGCCAGCCGCTGCGAGATGTCGGCGCGGCTGCGACCGGTGGTGTTGGTGAGGATGGCCAGCTCCAGGCCTGCGGAGCGCAGCCGCCGCACCGCCTCCGCCGAGCCGTCCAGCGGCCGCCAGTCGACGTGCAGCACCCCCTCCATGTCGAGCACAGCGGCCTGCACGTCAGGCGGCTGGATCAAAGTCCGAGCGCAGCCTCGAGCACCTGGCGCGCGATCGGCGCGGCCACCGCCCCGCCAACACCGCCGTTGACCACCAGCACCGCCACCGCGACCGTCGGGTTGTCCGCCGGCGCGAAGGCGATGAACCACGCGTCACTCGGCCGCGTGCCCACCTCGGCCGTCCCGGTCTTGCCGGCCACGGTGACCCCGGAGATCGCCGCCGACGTCCCGGTGCCCTCGGTGACCACGGCCTCCATCATCGTGCGCACGTCCGCCGCCACCGTCGGCGAGATCACCCGCCTGCCCGGCTGCGAGTCGTTGGCGCTGGTTGGCGTGTACACGATGTGCGGGGGATGCTGAACGCCGCCCGAGCCGATTGTTTGCGCCACCGAGGCCATCTGCAGAGGACTCGCGTCCACCCCGCCCTGGCCGATCCCGGCCACCCCCAGCGACAGGTCGCTGTCCATAGCTCCCGCGGTCGGCGTGACGCTCGGCGGCACCGGATAGGCGATCGACGGCGTGTGGTTGAAGCCGTACGCGCCGGCCATCTTGACCAGCCTCTTGGAGCCCACCTGGTCGGCCAGCGGCGCGAACACCGAGTTGCAGCTGACGGCGAACGCCAGCACGAGCGAGCCGCCGCAGTCCTCGTAGTGGAAGTTGTGCAGCTTCCAGCCGTCCAGCACCACGAACCGGGCGTACGCGTAGCTGCTGTCCAGGCCGGCCACACCGGCGGTCAGCGCCGCCGACGCCGTGACCGTCTTGAACGAGGAGCCGGGCGGCTGCAGCGCGTCCATGCCCACGCCGGCGTCGGCCTCCACAGCGCCGGTGCGCGGCGACAGCACGACCACGCCGCCGTAGCGGCTGCCGAGAGCGTCGGTGGCGGCCTGCTGCAGCGAGACCTGAAGGGTGGTGGTGACATCGTGCGGGGCGCGCCCGGCGTGCACAGCCAGCACCCGCTTGCCGTTGGCCGAGGCCGCCAGCAGCTTCACCCGCGGCGAACCGCCCAGCACCCTGTCGAGGGACTTCTCCAACCCGCCCTGGCCCAGCGGCCAGCCCGCCGGCCAGCCGTACATCCGGCGCAGGTGCACCTGCTGGGGGGCGGGCGCGTCCGTGTAGCCGGTGACCACCGCGAAGGCCGCGCCCTGCGGATACACCCGGTGCTTCGCCGGCCCCTCCGCCAGCACCTCACCCCCGCGGGCCAGGATCCGTCCGCGCTTGAGCGGCGCATGCGCCGTGCGCCGCAGCTTCTCGCCGGGCAGCAACCCGGGAAATGTCAGGCTGGGCGTCCACGCCACTCTATAGGCGGTGGGCGTGCGCACCAGCGGCAGCCGCACCGGCTCGGTGACATGTCCAAAAAGCCGTGTGCCGGCCACCATCGTGAACGTCGCCGCGTGCGGCCCCACGCGCATACGGCCAACCGTTCGCAGCGCATGCAGGGTGGCGACCGAGGAGGCGTTCCCGTACGCGCGCTCGAACCCGGCCAGCGACGTCGTCCGCCGCGCCTGACGAGAGATCAGGCTGTACATCGTGCGCAGGTCGCCGGCCTTCCAGGCCTCGATGTACGCATGCACCGCGGTGGCGGGGTTCGGCCCCTGGGCGGCGCTCGACCCGACACTGCGGGTGACCAGAATGCCCCCCACCGCCGCCGCGCCGAGCACGACAACGACCCCACCGGCCAACCACCTCGTCCATCTGCCCGTGCCCCGCCGCATCGACACATTTTGCATCAGCCTGGCAATTCGAGAAGCACCTTTCCCGACGAACGTTCAATCGAACGCACACCAACCGTGACGGGATCGCCCAGGCGCA
>JBQCGJ010000390.1:0-3429 GCA_051955775.1 Gaiellales bacterium
CCTGCCCCGCCGCAACGCGACGTCACCGGGAAGGCTGTACGCTGGGCCGACATGACGTCTGCGGGGAAGCGGTTCGACGGACGCGTGGCGCTGGTCACCGGCGGCGGGCGGGGAATCGGCCGCGCCACGGCCCTCGCGCTGGCCGCTGAGGGCGCCAGGGTCGCCGTCGTGGCCCGAACAGCCGAGGAGTGCGAGCAGACCGCCCGCGATGCCGGGCCGGACGCGCTCGCCCTCACCGCCGACGTGTCCGATGCCACGTCCTGCCGGCCGGCGTTGGAGGCCGTGCGCGACCGGCTGGGCCGCGTCGGCGTGCTCGTGCACGCGGCAGGGATCTCGCCCTTCCGGGGGCGCGCGGAGAACCACGAGCCCGAACTGTTCCGCGACGTGCTGGACGTCAACCTGGCGGGCGCGTTCAACATCCTGCATGCAGCCGCGCCGCAGCTCCTCGACGGCGGCGGCTGTGTGGTGCTGGTCGCCAGCACGCTCGGGCTGACGGCCAGCGAGCGCCTGGTCGCGTACGGCGCGTCCAAGGCCGGCCTGGCGCATCTTGCGCGCACGCTGGGCCGCGAGTGGGCCGCCCGCGGGGTGCGTGTGAACGCAGTCTGCGGAGGCTACGCGCCCACCGCCATGACCGAGCGCATGCTGGCCGTCGACCGCATCCGCGATCAGTTGCTGGCGGACATCCCGCTGGGCCGGCTGGCCACCGTCGAGGAGATCGTCGCGCCCATCCTGTTCCTGGCCTCAGACGACGCGTCGTACGTGACCGGCGCCGCACTCCTCGCCGACGGTGGCATGGCGGCGTGACCGACGAGGCGCTGAGCAGCGACCTGCGCGAACTGCGCGACCACGTGCGGGCGTTCGTGAGCGAGGTCGTGATCCCCGAGGAGGCCGGCGCGGCCGGCGAGCCCAGCCCGGAACTGCTCCGCCGCCTGCAGGGGCGCGCAGCGGCGGAGGGACTGCTGGCCCCGCAGGTCGCGCGGGAGTTCGGCGGGCGCGGGCTGACGATGGTCGAGCAGAGCGTCGTGTTCGAGGAGGCCGGCTACAGCCTGCTCGGCCCACCCGCGCTGAACTGCGCGGCGCCGGACGAGGGCAACATGAACCTGCTGCACCGCGCGGGCTCGCCCGAGCAGCACCTGCGGTATCTGTCGCCGCTGGCACGCGGTGAGGCCCGCTCGTTCTTCGCCATGACCGAGCCCCCTCCGGGCGCCGGCTCGGATCCCGCAGCGCTGCGCACGACCGCCGCCCGGGTGCCCGGAGGCTGGCGGATCGACGGCCGCAAGTGGCTCGTCACCGGCGCCGACGGGGCGGCATTCGGGATCTGCATGGCGCGCACATCCGGCGACGCGGCCACCATGTTCCTGGTCGACGCGGACAACCCGGGGTTCACGATGGTGCGCCGGATCGCCACGCTCGACCATGCCATCGGCGGCCACTGCGAGGTGGTGTTCGAGGATTGCCGGGTCTCGGACGACGCCGTCCTGGGCGCGGTCGGGGAGGGCTTCCACGGCGCGCAGACGAGGCTGGGGCCGGCTCGCCTCACGCACTGCATGCGCTGGCTCGGGCTGGCCCGGCGCAGCCTGGACGTGGCACTCGACTCGACGGCCGAGCGGGAGCTCTTCGGCCACCGACTGCACGACCTCGGCATGGCCCAGGCGCTGATCGCCGACTGCGTGATCGACCTGGAGGCGAGCCGCGCCCTGATCCGCCAGGCGTGCGCCGAGATCGACGCCGGCGGGGACGGCCGGGCCGGGTCGTCGGTGGCCAAGGTGTTCGTATCCGAGGCGGTGTTCCGCGTGGTCGACCGGGCGGTTCAGCTGTGCGGCGGGATCGGCGTCTCGCTGGATCTGCCGCTGGCCAGGTTCCTCGGCGAGGTGCGGGCGTTCCGCATCTACGACGGACCGGCCGAGGTGCACCGATGGGCGATCGCGCGCCGGGCCAGCAGGCGCCGTGAGGCGGCCCGGCGGTGACGGCGCCGGGGCTGGAGCCGGCGCCGCTGCTGGGGCTGGACGCCGTCGAGGGGTTCCTGGACGAGCACGGCCTGGGCGCAGGGGCGCTGAGGGCCACGCGGATCGGCGACGGCCACTCGAACATCACCTTCCGCCTCGAGCGAGGCGGCCGCAGGTTCGTACTGCGGCGCCCGCCGCGGCCGCCGTTCCCGCCCTCCGCCCACGACCTCGTGCGGGAGGCCGCGTTCCAGCAGGCCGTGCGCGCGCAGGGGGTGCGGGTGCCGGAGGTGCTCGCGGTGTGCGACGACCCGAGCCTGCTCGGCGTGCCGTTCTATGTGTCGGCGTACGTCGAAGGGCACGTGATGACGACCGGGCTGCCGCCGCTGCTGGAGGGTGACCCGCGGTTGCGGGCGGAGGCGGTGGAGGATGTCGTGCGCGCGCTGGCCGAGGTGCACGCGGTCGATCTCGGCGCGCCCGCGGTGGCCGCGTTCGTGCGCCCGGGAAGCTATGTGGAGCGGCAAATCCGCCGCTTCCGCGGACTGTGGGAAGCCAACGCGACCCGTGAGCTGCCGGAGCTCGACCAGCTCGCAGCGTGGCTCGAGCGGACGGCGCCGGCGCCGGCAGACACCACCGTGATCCACGGCGACTACCGCATCGGCAACGTCATGCTGGGCGCGGACCGGCCGCCGCGGGTGGCCGCCATCGTGGACTGGGAGATGGCTGCCGTGGGCGATCCTCGGGCCGACCTCGGTTACCTGGTGGCGACCTACTCGCAGCCCGGCAGCCGGGGCACGCCGCTCGAGCTGACGCCCGTCACCGCGCTTCCAGGCTTCCCCTCGGCGGAGCGGCTGGTCGAGCTGTACGCCGAGCTGACAGGCCGCGACGTGGGCGGACTCGCCTGGTTCCAGGCATTCGGATTGTGGAAGGGCGCCATCTTCTGCGAAGCGATCTACGGCCGCCACCTGCGCGGAGAGCCCCAGGACGACGCCTTCGCCGCCTCGCTCGGGACCGGCGTCCCGCAGCTCGCGCGGACGGCGACGGCACTGGCCGAGGAGGCATGACATGGACACGAACCTCGAATCGCTGTCGTTCGAGCCGCTGTCGCCGCTGCAGTTCCTGGAACGGTCGGCGTCGGTGTTCGCAGACTGTGTGGCCGTCGTCGACGGGGACACCCGCCGCACGTACCGGGAATTCCACGATCGCTGCCACCGACTCGCCGGCGCCCTGCGTAAGCTGGGCGTCGAACCGGGCGACCGCGTTGGCGTGCTGGCGGCCAACAGCCCACTGCTGCTGGAGGCGCACTACGGCGTGCCCGGCTGCGGCGGCGTGCTGGTGGCGCTCAACCACCGCCTGACCGCAGACGACCTGGCACACATCCTCGAGCACGCGGGGGCACGGCTGCTGCTGCACGACGCCGAGCTGGGCGATCACGCCGCCGGCATCGTGAGGGCTCTCGGCTCACCGATCCCGGCGCTGTCGGAGA
>JBQCGJ010000391.1:0-5085 GCA_051955775.1 Gaiellales bacterium
CAGGGAGCCATCAACTTCGCGGTCACCAACACCGTCGCGGCGTACATGATCCTGGCGGGCATCGCGCTGCTGTATGCCCGCACCGGGGTGTTGAACCTGGCCGCGATCGGGCACGCGCTGGCCGGCCGGGCACCGGACGGCCTGGTCATCGTCGCGTTCGCGCTGATCCTGACCGGGCTGATGGTGAAGGCGGCGATCGTGCCCTTCCATTTCTGGCTGGCGGACGCCCACGCCGCGTCCCCGGCGCCCGTGTGCGCGCTGCTGTCCGGAGCGATGGTGGAGCTCGGGATCTTCTTCATCGCGCGGGTGTACTGGACCGTGTTCGCATCCCCGCTTCACGGCCACGCACACGCCGTGCAGACGGTGCTGGTCGTGCTGGGGGTGGTGACCGCGCTGGTGGGCGCGACCATGTGCTTCCTCCAGCGCCACATCAAGCGGCTCCTGGCCTACTCGACGATCGCACATTCAGGGATCATGCTGACCGGCGTCGCGCTGCTCGACCCGCAGTCGCTGGCGGGCACGGCCGGCCTCGTGCTCGCTCACGGACTGCTGAAGGGCGGCCTGTTCCTGCTCAGCGGTGTGGTGCTGTTCGACCTGCGCCGCATCGACGAGCTGTCGCTGCGCGGGGCGGGCCGGCACATGCCGGTTGTCGCCGTGCTGTGGTTCGCCGGCACCATCGGCCTGGTGGGGGTGCCGCTCGTGGGGGCGTTCCTGGGGCATCAGCTGCTGGACGAGGGCGCTCGCGCGCAGGGGTACTCGTGGCTCTCCATCGTGACCATGGTCGCGATGGGGGTGAGCGCGGGAGCGATGCTGCGGGCCGGCGCCCGGGTCTTCCTGGGGTGGGGTGCGCGGCGCGACGATCTGCTTTCGCCGGAGCCGGATGAGGAGGCGCCGGAGCGGCCCGGCGAGGTCACCCTGATGGTCGCCGTCAGCGCCGTTGCGATCGTGCTCGGGCTGCTCGTCAGCGTGACGCCCGGGCTGGAAC
The DNA here is from genome assembly GCA_051955775.1 of Gaiellales bacterium. Classification (GTDB taxonomy): domain Bacteria; phylum Actinomycetota; class Thermoleophilia; order Gaiellales; family JAICJC01; genus DASUHT01. The sequence goes on from JBQCGJ010000391.1 coordinate 986, forward strand.
CGAGGACAGAGCTGGCGGCGCAGCGGTTCGTCGATCACGCCGCCTACGCCGGCCTCGTGCTGCACGCCACGCCGATGCACGAGCTGCCTCGAGCGTCGTTCTCGGTCATGAGCGTCGCGGCGGACGCATTGCTGTACGGGATCGGCACGCTCGTGATCTCGCTCGCCGTCGCCGCGTTCGGGCTGTGGCACCAGCGCCTGCCGGAGGGGCTGCAGGCGGCTGCGGCCGTCTCGCTGGGGCCGCCGGTGCGCGCGCTGCGTGCCGCGCACAGCGGGATCATCGGCGATTACCTGCTGTGGCTGTGCGCCGGCACGGTGGTGGTCGCCGGCGCGTGGGCGCTCTCGCTGTGACGTCAGCCCCCCGCGGGGGGCGCCTCGAGCGGCACGTGCTCAGCCGCCACGGCCCGCTGCATCGCCACCGTCGCCGCGATGTGCGAGAGGTGGGTCAGCGCCTGCGGGAAGTTGCCCAGCATGTGTCCGGCGTGCGGGTCGAACTCCTCGCTGTACAGGCCCAGGTCGTTCGAGGTCGAGACCGCCCGCTCGAAGACCTGGCGGGCCTCGGTCAGCCGTCCCTGTCCGGCCAGGCACTCCACCAGCCAGAACGAGCAGGCGACGAATGCGCCCTCGCCTCCGCGCAGGCCGTCGGACGCCGTGTAGCGACGCAGCAGCCCGCCGTCGTCGAGGTCCGCCATGATCGCATCCACGGTTCCGACCATCCGCTCGTCGGCCACGTCCACGAAGCCGGTGTGCGGGATCAAGAGCAGCGCCGCGTCCACCTGCCGCGATCCGAACGAGCGGCGGAACGTGCGCCGCCGGCGATCGTACCCGTCACGCTCGACCGCCTTTGCGATCTTGTCGCGCTCGCGCCGCCAGCGCCGCACCGGGGCGCGTCGCAGGCACTCGTCGGCCAGCGCCGCGCCGCGGTCGAGCGCCGCCCAGCACATCAGCTTGGAGTGCACCAGATGATGCTTCGAACCTCGCTCCTCCCATATCCCGCTGTCCGGTTCCTGCCAGCGCGCGACTGCGGCCTCCGCGAGGTCGGCGATGAACCGCCACGTGTCGTCGTCGGGCGAGTTCCCGCGCTCATGCCAGCGCCAGGCCAGCAGCACGAGCTCACCCAGCACGTCGTTCTGCTGCTGCTGCGCGGCATCGTTTCCGGCCCGCACCGGCAGGGAGCGGCGATACCCGGCCAGCGGCAGCTCGAACTCGGTCAGCCGCCGCTCGCCGCCCACGCCGTAGGCGATCTGCAGATCGTCCACGTGCCCCGCCGCGCTGCGCTGGATGAACTTGCGGAACTCGTCCGCCTCCGCCTCGAACCCCAGCTCGGCCAGCGCTCGCACCGCGAGCGTCGAGTCGCGGATCCACGAGTAGCGGTAGTCCCAGTTGCGCGAGCCGCCCACCTCCTCCGGCAGTGAGGTCGTGGCTGCCGCCGCCATGGCGCCGGTGGAAGCGTTCGCGAGTCCGCACAGGACGAGCGCGGACCGCAGCGTCGACGAATCCGGGGGGCCGGGGTCGCGGCCGGCGCCGGACCACCGCTGCCACCAGCTCACGGTCTGTTGCAGGAGCCGGTCGAGCGTCTCCAGGTTCACGTCGCGGTCGTCCTGATCGAGAGTATGGGGGGGCAGGTAGCGCAGCGAGAACGCCGCGCGCTCACCGGCCCGCAGGGTGAACTCCGACTCCAGCGAGTGATCCCCCGCAGGCTCCAGCCCGGTGCTCGACCACAGGGCCAGCGCGTCGTTGCCGCCGATGGCGTGGTACCGCCCGGGGGCGGTGCGGCGGATCCACGGCCGCACCTCGGCGTAGTCGAAGCGAGGGCTGATATGCGCGCGCATGCGGACGATCCCGCGGCGGCCCTCGACCAACCGCACCATATGGCCCTGCTCGTCGGCGCCGCCGTCCCGGCCGAGCGCCAGCATGTCGGTCAGGGTGATCTCGCCTGCCCGCGTGCGCATCGTCGTCTCCAGCACCAGCGATCCGTCGATGTACGAGCGCGAGACCTCGTGGGCGGCGGTCGGAGAGATCGACATGCTGCCCCCCTGCTCGGGGTCGAGCAGACGCCCGAAACAGCTTCCGGAGTCGAGCCGCGGCACGCACCACCAGTCCACCGATCCTCCCCGCGAGACCAGACAGGCTGTCACGCGGTCGCTCAGGAATCCGTAGTCGGAGATGCATGGCGCCGTCTCGGCGTCAGCGTGGCTCACGTCGGCGGCCATGACCGTGAGTCGGGATTCCCTCTTCGCGGGTATCACAAACTGCGAGCCGTCTTCTCGGGTGTAAGGTGTTTCACCGCCCGCCTCGGCGGGGCACAAGGGGGTATGAGATGGACCAGGATCAATCGACAGCCCGGCGCGATGTCGAGCAGGCACGCGCGCAGCTCGGCAACACGGTGGAGGCGCTTGCCTACAAGGCGAATGCGCCCAGGCGGGCTGCCCGCCGCCTCGGCCGGACGCCCTGGGTGCGGGTGGCGGCGGCCGCGGCCGCCGTCGGGGTGGTCGCGGTGGGCGTCGTGATGGCGCTGCACCGAAACGGATATCGATGAACCCGTTGCACGAGCTGGCGTCGAGCCACCCGTGGTTGCTGGCGGCCGCGATCGCGGCGCCGCTGGTGATCGCCGCCTGGGCGGCGATCGGCTCGCACTTCCTGGAGTCGCGCTACGGCTCGGAGGTGTTCGGGCCGGCTGAGCACTCCTAGGCGACGGCCCGGCGCGGCGGCAGCGGAGGAATCGGGGCCAGGCCCCGGTCCTCGCGGTCAGTCCGGCGTCCGGTTGGCGCGGCGCCGCCGCGCACCCAGCCACACCAGCAGCGCGGCGGCCAGCAGCAGGACGACGGCGGTTATCAGCCCCGCCAGCCACAGCGGCATGATCAGCCCCAGGGCGAGCACGACGGCCGTCACCAGCGCTGTCGCCGCCACGCCGGCCAGGAACAGCGCGGCGCCGATCCCGGCCGCGGCCGCCGCCGACTTCTGGGCCCGCGCCACGAGCTCCGACACCGCCCGGTTGACCTCGAGCCGGGCCAGGGCTGCACTCTCCGCAGCTGCGTCCTCGACCAGCTCGCCGATGCCGCGGGCGCTTCGCTCAGTCACCGGCAGGGGGGCTGGATCGGGCTGCCAGGACGGGTTGGCCATCAGCGAGGCGCCCGCCACCAGGCCGCCGTCGTCGGCACGCCCGACCATGTGCGCCGTCACGCCGCGCAGCGGGCGGAGGTGCGACCCGCGCAGGTTCCGGCACACCGCGAGTGCGATCAATCCCGCCACGATCGGCAGAACGATCCACAGCACCTGCATCACGCGCACCGCGCCCTCGTACGGGATCCCGAACTGGATGTACACGCGATCCATCGACCCGGCGAAGAACGGCACCGCGGCGAAGGTGAAGATGCCGACCCCGAACGCGGTGCGCACAGGCGTGTCGCGTGGCCGCTGCAGCAGGTTGTGCGCCGCCCGGTCGCGCGTGAACAGCCGGTCGATCAACGGCCACGCGTAGAGCAGCCCGAAGATCAGCAGGGGGAACAGCGCGCCGCCCCAGAACGGATTCGGGACGATGGTGTACCCGCCGATCGTCGGCTCCCAGTTGGGCATCATGCGCAGGGCTCCGATCAGCCACCCCAGGTACCAGTCGGGCTGCGCGCCGCTGGTTCCGATGTACGGGTGGTATGGACCGTACAGCCATATGGGATTGATCTGCACGAGCCCGCCGAGGGCGAACAGGCCCCCCGTGACAACGGCGAACAGGCCCAGCGAGCGGAATGTGTACGACGGCCACAGGGGCGAGCCCACCACGTTGGCCTCCCGCCGGCCGCGGCCCTCGAACTGGGTGTGGTGCAGCAGCATCACGAGCAGCAGGTGCACCGCGACCAGGGTGGCGATGATGATCGGCACGATGAACACGTGGGCGATGTACAGCCGTGACTCGAACGCGCTGGTACCCGGGAACTCGCCGGCCCACAGCCAGGTGGCCAGCGGGCCGCCGATGATGGGCAGCGACATCGCCACTCCCCAGCCGATGGCCAGGCCCATGCCCGACAGCAGGTCGTCGAGCAGCGAGTAGCCCATGTACCCCTCCAGCACCGCCAGCATGAGCAGCGTCACGCCGATCCAGTAGGT
>JBQCGJ010000392.1:0-8251 GCA_051955775.1 Gaiellales bacterium
TCGCATCCGCGCCCAGCACGTGCACGCCGTGTTCACCGAGTCCTCGGTCAACCCGGCCCTGGAGCAACAGATCGCAAGCGAGGCCGGCGTGCGGGTGTACGCGAACCTGTACGGCGACACGCTCGGGCCACCCGGCTCGCCGGGCGCCACCTACATCGGCATGATGCGGTGGGACATGCGGGCGATGGTGGCGGGCTTCCTCGGCACCACGCCGCCCGCGCCGTGACGGCGCCTACGCCGGCGTCTCCCAGGCCCGCGCCGCAGACGGCACGGTGACGGTGATGGTGGCGCGCTTGGTGTCGGCGTCGGTGCCCGTGCGGTCGGCCCAGGCCTGGAGTCCGCGCATCCACTCGGGGATGCCCGGCGGCAGGTCGGCGGCCGGGATCTCGACGTCGTCCGTGGGCAGGAACGCATCGCCGTACAGCACCAGGTCGGTCGGCGTGTCCGGGTGGGCGATCCCCGGATGCAGCGCCTGCAGGGCGCCGTTCCAGTTCTCCAGCAGTTGGGTGACCAGGGTGGCGTAGGTGCCCACGCCGCTGTGGCTGCCGGACTCGGGATACGTGGGGTGCGTGATGTGCTGGTACGGGATGTCGCTCGTGCCGTCGGGCGCCCCCTCCAGCCAGTGGTGGTACGCACGGTCGGCCAGGCCGCCCAGGGTGACGATCGCCTCCAGGTCGTTGCGCTCGCGGATCGCGGTCAGCCACTGGTTGCGGTACCCGGTGATGTCGGAGCTGTCGGTGCCGCTTCCGTACACGCTGTACAGGTAGGTGTTGACCATCACGTAGCTGCGGGTGATGCCCAGCTTGGCCAGGAACCCCTGCGCACGCTGGCCGGCCTCGCCGATCAGGATCCGCCGGGCGACCTCCTCGTGCTGGGCGGGGTCCTGCCCGATGACCAGGACCCGAGCGCTGCCGTCGAGCCGGCCGCGGTGGAAGATCGGCCCCCACTCGGTGCGAAACCGGCCGGGCGGATAGACGTCGTCCCCGGGGTAGCTGCGGCACAGCGTCGCCCACGGCTCGGTGCCGTAGCCGGGATCAAATTCGATCGTCGCGGTCATCTCACGACCTCCGGTCAGGGGCTGCGGCCGTAGGCCGCAGCGAGGCTGGGAGCCAGATACGGGGGAAGGTTCTGCTCGCCGGCCAGGGTCTCGAAGAACGCGTCGTCGTCGATCGCAGTCAGGCCGTCCAGGGTAAGCGGCTCCAGCACGCTGGACAGCCGCGGCTGCGCGGCCACGACCTCGGGGATCGGCGTCTCGTACCCGTGCTCGGGAAGCATGCGCAGCGAGGCCCCGGTCGGCTCGATCTCGTCCAGCGAGAGCCGCATCCCGCCCTCGACGTGGGGGCTGGCCGCAGCAGCCAGGTCCGGCAGGTGCGCCAGGGCATCGGCCATGGTCTGCGTGGCCTGGGCGAGCGTGATCGGTATCACCGTCGGGTCAGCGCCCGGGGTGTCGAAGTTGACGTGGCGCGGCTGGCCCCCGACCGTGATCGCCTCGCCGCCGGGCAGCAGGTCCGGCCGGCCTGCGCACACGGTGCCGCCCACCATGACCAGGATCACGTCGCGCTCCGTGGCATCGATCAGCGCCTGATGGTAGTAGTGGCTGGTGCCGTCGAGCACCATCAGATCAGCCAGCTTGCCCTCCTCCAGTGAGCCCAGAGCCGACCCCCAGTCGACGATCCCGGCGGCGTCGGAGGTCACTATGCGCACGAGTTCCTCGGCGGAGAAGACATGGCCGCCCGGCTGGTTCCGGCTGTACTCGTAGGCCACCTTCAGCTCACCCAGCAGGTTCTTGCTGCCGGATGGCGACCAGTCGCTGCCGAGCGCGATCGGCACGCCTTGGTCGTGGAATTCGGCGATGGCGGCGGTCTGCCCGTACAGCAGCAGGTTGGACAGCGGCGACCAGACCATGCTCGCCCCGTTGGCCTTCTCGGTGGCGATGTCCGCCGGCCCCAGCGCCACGCTGTGGATCCCGATCAGATGATTGGAGATCGCCCACGAGCCGTCCGCAAGCTGCAGGTCCTCGAAGTAGCGGTGCGCGGTGTCGCCGACGCCCTCCGCCAGATGCAGCAGCAGCCGGTTGTCGCGGGCCAGCTCTGCGGCGAAATGCTCCGCGTCGCCGGCGGCAACGTCGGGGATCCGCGACGGAGCACGCGGCAGCCGGTCGCTGTCGGGCTCGTCGGTGTTGCGGATGACGCCCTTGTAGAACTTCGCGATGCCGGCATCGCTGGAAAGTGCGATGCCCTGTGACGTTGTGACCCCGGCCAGCAGGCACTTCGCCTCCACGTAGCGGATCAGCGACGGCACCAGGTCCGGCGACCGGCCGATCACCTGCATCGGGCCCGATATCAGCTTGCGATAGTCGGGATTCGATGTCGAGTCCGACCACTGCCCGCGGTTCTCGAACTTCCGCGGCACCTGCCACAGCTGCAGACAGTTGTAGCTGAGGTGATTGTGAAGCTCGATCAACCCGGGATACACCGTGCCGCCGGTGACCAGCGGCTGCACATCCGCAAAGCCGTCGGGTACGCCGTCGCCGGCGTTGGCCACCGCGGCGATGGCACCGTCACGCACATACACAACGCCGTCGGGGATGGTGGTCCCCGAGGAGTCCATCGTCACGATCCTGCCCCGCACCGCGGCCAATCCGCCCGGCGCCATCGCGCCCCCTAACCTGCCCGGTCTGTGGGGCGCACCCTATGCCGCGCCCGGGCTGGTGTCAACCATGACGATGTCGAGCGCAGCGGCGGCGCTTACACGCGGCCGGCGCCTGACCAGTGCCGCAGGAACCACCCCGACAGCCGGGTGATCCCGACCCGGGCGCCGGGTCGCGGGGCGCGCACGATCAGGTGATGCCCGAGATACATGCCGACGTGGCCTGCACCGTCGAAGAACACCAGGTCGCCTGTGCGCAGTCCGCGCAGCGGCGGGTGGGAGCGGGCATCGCGGAACTGCTCGAAGCTCGTGCGCGGAAGCGCCACGCCGGCCCTGGCGTACGCCCACATGACCAGCCCTGAGCAATCGAATCCGCCCGGCGAGGCGCCGCCGAACACATACGGCGTGCCCACCTCGCCGACTGCCTCCACCGCCGCCCGCACGAAGGGCAGCCGTCCCCAGTGCGAGAGGTGCATGGCGCGCAGCGTGCGGGGCCCGATCTGGCCGTCGGCGCTCAGCCCGTGACGGCCCTGAAACCGTTCCACCGCCGCCGCCATCGCAGGCCCGAAGACGCCGTCCGCGGCCAGTCCCAGCCGTACCTGCAGCTCCGCCACGCGTACGCCGCGCATGCCCAGCCGGAACACCGCCGGCTCGGCGTGGCGGTGACGCGCCCGGCGCGCCCGGTGCCGCCGCGCAGCGTGACGCCTGTGATGGTGCCGCGCGGGCACGTGCGAACGTCGCCAGGCGATGAGCAGCGCGTGCCGCGTGTGCGGCCCCACCCACCCCACGGCCGGCAGCCCGTGCCTGCGCTGGAATCGCAGCACCGCGGCGCGCGTCTGGGGCCCGAAGATGCCGTCCGCCCGGATGTGCAACAACCGCTGCGCCTCGGCCACCCGCGACCCGCGTGAGCCGATGCTCAACATATCGCCACCCAGATCGCGCCGGGTGTCGCGTGCTTGCCGGTGGAAACGCACACGCGCCACGTGCGCCAACCAGCCGGTACGCAACGCATGACGTGTGTGCGGCCCCACCTGGCCGTCGACCAGCAATCCGTGGCGGCGCTGAAACCGCTCCACCGCGCGCAGGGTGTGGACCCCGAAGAATCCAGTCACACGCACGTGCAGCCTGCGCTGGAGGTGCGTGACGCCATGCCCCCTGTCGCCCAGCCGGAGAATCGTCGCATCATGCGCCGCTGCGGTTGCCGGCAGACCGACGACAACCATGCATGCAGCGAGCAGCACGCCCATGAGAACGCTGCGGTACCTCATTGCCCGGCCGACACCGTAGCGCACCTTCGGTAACGTGAAAACCGTTCACGTGAGAGAACCTGTCACGTAACGAATGGCAGGGTTTCAGCGCGTCGCCGCGAACCTGTCAAGCACAGATCATGTAAAGATCTCTGAATATGGAATCCAGCTGCGCACTACGACGGCGCGTTACGCAGCGGCAAGCAACGGCGCCGGCGCGAACGAGGACGCCGCCGGGATGATCGCCGACGGATCGGTGCCCATCCACTCACCCAGCAGCGTCGTGTAGATCTGGCGGAAGTCGACCGGGACCTTCAGGTTGCCGTTGGCGTCGAGGTCCACGGTGCGGATGCCGGGGAACTCGGTGGCGATGCCCGGCTGCACGCGCGTGCCGATCAGCATTGCGGTTCCGCCGGCTCCGTGGTCGGTTCCGCCACCGCCGGAATCGTTGTCCTCCACGCGGCGGCCGAACTCGCTCCACACCAGCGTGATCACCCTGTCGGCGACGCCGGTGGCCTCCAGCTCGGCCTGGAACGCGCACAGCGTTCGCGACAGGTTGCTCAGGTTGTCGCTCTGCCGGGCGAGCTGGTCATCGTGGAAGTCGAAGCTCTCGTCGTACGACAGGCAGGCCACGCGCAGGCCGAGATTCGAGCGAATCAGCCACGCCAGCGTGGACATCCGGTTGTCGAAGCCGGTGGCGCCGTAGCCGTAGCCGGCCGCGGGAACCGTCGGGTGGACGAGCCCACCCAGCGTGTTCGAGACATCCACCGCCGCGGATACCGCGCGATCGGCGGCGAGCATCCCGGAGCTGGTCGCGGTGCGGTCGGTGAGCCCCTTCAGGGTGGACATCATGAGCGGCACGTCGCGTCCCACCCGGGCCAGCCCGAAACCCGAGGCATTGGCGTTCGAGATCGCGGACACCGGGTTCACCTGGCTTTTCATCATGGGGTCGAGCGCGGTGTCCACGGTCACCGCCTGGAACGGGTTCGCCGGGTCGCCGTTCTGATCGATCCAGCGGCCGAGCCAGCCCGAGGACGGCGAGGCGTTGAGCTCGCCGGCCTGCCAGTACGCCTGGCTGTGGAAGTGGCTCATCTCGCTCGGCGTGTAGTCGACCGCCGGCATGACCGCCATGCGCCCGGCGTCGTACAGCGACTGGAACCCGCCCGCACTGGGGTTCCACGCGAACTGGGACGTCGCCGCCGGCCCGGCCAGCGGCAGGCATTTGGAGGGATCGAGGCCGATCAACGGCCGCCGCGAGGCGTACGCCGAGTGGTCGGCGCCGGTGATCGGCACCAGTGTGTTCAGGCCGTCGTTGCCGCCCGACATCATCACCGACACGATGATCGGCGCGTCCGCCGGTGTGGCCGCCTGTGCCGCTGCGGCATCCCACACGTGCTCCCAGGACAGCATCCGCGCCCCGTACACGGCAAGACCGGCGATCGCCCCGTTGCGCAGGAAGTCGCGGCGCGACAGCCCCCCGCCCTCGCCGCGCAGCACCGCGGCCGGGATCGGCACCATCGCCCCGCCCTCACGCAGCAGCTGGGCCCGGTTCGCGGTGGTCAGGTGCCAGTCGTTGCAGCTTGTCGATCGTCGCATCATGTGCATCCTCAGTGGAGCTGTCCGTCGGGGCCGGCCATGATCAGCCCCATGACCGCCTTCAGCCGCTCCAGGCGGTCGCGGTCGGCGGCCAGCTGATACGTGCCGGTGCGCGGCGGAACGAGCGTCTTGTGGTTGTCGAAGTAGGTTTGCGCGTAGGCCTCCAGCCGGGCCCGCGTGGCCGTGCTGATCCATGGATGTCCGAGCAGCTCGAGCGCGGTGTCGACGACCTCGGCGGGGGTCTGCTCGCCCGGTGGCGGCGGGTCGGCGAGGACGTGGTTCATGGTCGTCCACCGGGCGCGCACCGTGTTCGAGTCGAGCCAGGCCTCGTTCTGCGGCCAGCCAGCCACGCTGGGCGGGGAGAACAGCATCTGGCCCATCTGGTCGCACAGCCCGGCCCAGGAGCTGGTGATCGTCTGCCCGGTCATCCGCAGCGCGCCGGCCAGGTACACGATGGGCGGCTTGACCAGCCGTGGGTTGTCCAGGTCGGCGTAGAAGTCCGGGTGCCGCAGGATCACCCGCAGCAACGGCTTCAGCTGGAACCCGGAGGCCCGGTAGTTGGCCACCATCATCCGCATCGCGTCCGCCGGGGGCGGCGTCGGCACGAAGTACGACCACAGCTTCCAGGCCAGGAACGGCGCGTGGTTCGGATGGTGCAGGACGAGTGACACGACGTCGCGGTAGTTCCACCGGCCGCGCCTGCCGAAGATCGTCTTGAGGCCCGTGTCGTGCCACGTCGGGTCGTATCGCACGGGGTTTTCCTGCTGGACGAGCGTGCCCGACTGGATCAGCTTCCAGTCGTACCGCCAGCCGGTCAGCGCCCGCGCGGCGGCGTGCACGTCGGCCTGCGAATACACGTGGCTGCGGCGCCACAGTCCGTGGGTCAGCGTCTCCAGGTCGGGGTCGAGGCCGAGGCAGAACAGCTCCATCAGCTCCCGGCCATAGTTCTCGTTGGGCGCCCTGCGATTGGACTCCCCGCCGTTCAGCCACAGCAGCATGGCCGGGTCGTAGGTGATCTCGAGCATCAGGTCGGCAAAGCTGCCCATCGCGTGCCGCCGCAGGAGGCTGTTCTGGCGCAGCATGTGGCGGGGATTCCCGACCCCTCGTATCGATGTGGCGAGGTGGTCGTGCAGATTGAGCGTCATCCGCTCCTGGAGCTGGTTTCGGCTCCGCACCATGCGATCCAGCCACCACAGCTGGTTGTCGCCCCAGATGTTGATGGGGTCGAGCGGTGTGCCGTCGCTGTGCCGCGGCGCCTCACCCACCAGCACACCGCTCGTGGCCGGCGTCAGCAGCCGCTCGATCGCGCCCTTCAGCCCGAGCGCCTGGTAGGGGTCGACCTGGGCGGGAGACCCGCTGAACCCCGCCCTCCACAGAAGGCGCGTGAAATGCGCGCGAGTCGGCTGGCTCGGGAGGGAGGGGTACGTGTAGGTGACGGCCACGGTGAAGGCGATGAGACGGCCGCAGCGCGGCGCCGGTGATTCCCCCTCCTAATCGGCCGCCGTGCGCAGAAAAGAATCCCCTTTTGCGCGGGCCGCCGGCGGACGATGTTGAACCGATGAAGCCGTCTCGCATCGCCGTCCTGGTCGCCCTCGGCGCGCTCGCCTGCGGCGTGGCGCTGGTCCGCCCAAGCGCCCAGGCTGCGACCCCGCGCCCGGTCGTCGTGGGCGCCTCGCTGCGCGAGTGGGCGCTGTTCCTGGGACGCACCTCCGTCCCGCACGGATGGGTCACCTTCAGCGTGTCCAACTACGGCGCCGACGACCACAGCCTGGTCGTGCAGCGGGTTCACGGGCGCGTGATCGGGCGCACCGCGCTTCTGCAGGGCATGCGCAGCAACATGCCCACGGTGGTCCGCCTGAAGCTGAAGCTGGCCGCGGGCAGGTACGCCGTGTACTGCGGCGTGCCAGGGCACCGCGCGCTGATGCACGGCACCCTGACCGTGCGCTAGTCAGTCACGCGTCGCAGTACAGCCGCAGGACGGCGATCATCATCCGTGACCGCACCGTTCTCGGCCCGGAAAACGACGGTCGTTCAGGCCGGCCTCCGGCTACCCTGAGCGCATCATCATTCTCGTTGCCGGGGTAAGCGCTGCGCTGGTCACCAACTGGGGGCAGCGGGAGGTGTGGACGCAGCGACGCTGCCCGTCCGGTGTGTGCCAGATACGGGCCGCGCGAGCCCGCTTCCGGGCCGTCGGGCGCTGGCAGACGGTGAGGGGAAACGGGCTGTACGCCTCGCTGGACGTGGAACCGAGCCCGCGCACGCTGATCCAGATCGGATTCGATCTGGAGGGAGTGGGCACGCGGGGTGTGGACAACTGCGGCGCCGGTGGGAACTCGCTGCGCATCAGCGCCGAGTGGGAGGTCGCCGGCAGATACCGCTGCGACTGGGGCCCGGCCGTCGCTCCCGGGCAGGCACACGAGCTGGGCGTGGCGCGGTGTGCGCGCAGCGGTGACTGGTGCGCGTTCGTGGACGGGAAGCTGTTCGGGCGCCCGCACCGGCTGGGCCCGAACACCGCGCACGACATGTACGTCGGTGTCGAGCAGTACGTGGACACGACCAGCTCGCGCTTCGACGTCGAGATCGCCGGCCTTCAGGTCGCGCAGGGCGGCCGGCCCGCGCGGGGATGGGCCGCGGTGTCCGATGCCGACACCTGCACGGTGAACAGCCTGGGGAACTTCGAGGTGTCTCCCATCACGGACGGCGTGTTCAGCGTGCTCCCGGCCGTCGTCGGCGAGCCGCGGGCCGGCGGCTGCTACTGA
>JBQCGJ010000393.1:0-24331 GCA_051955775.1 Gaiellales bacterium
GAGCACGAATTCTCGCGCAACAGCCAGGGTGTGATCCCCGCCGAGCAGAAGCTGTTCCGGCTGCAGCGCTGGATCGACACGTCGAGCCCGGTCAAGGTGAACGTCAGGGGCCCCGGAGAGCGGCTCATCCATGGGGTGGGCACGGCCGATCTCCAGCGCTACTCGGGGAGGGCGGTGGCGGTGGCGCGGGACCTCATCATCACCATCTTCGAGAGCCTGTTCAACCTGGTGCTGGTGGTGGTGATCTCGATCTACATGCTGCTGGACGCGCCGCGCTTATCCCGCTACCTGCGTGAGGTGTTTCCCAGCTCCGACCCGTCGGACGATCTGCTGACCCGCGTCGAACGGGCGCTGCTCGCATACGTCAAGGGCCAGACGCTGGTGTCGCTGGTGATCGGGGTGACGGCCGGGCTGGGCATGGAGCTGCTGGGCCTGCTGGGTATCTTCCCGGAGGGGTCTCACTACGCGCTGGCCTTCGGCGCGTGGACAGCGGTCACCGAGGTCATCCCCTATGTGGGACCGTGGCTGGGCGCGATCCCGCCTCTGATCGTGGCCGGCACCACGTCGCTGACCGCCTTCATCGCCGTCGCCCTGGTGTACCTGTTCATCCATCAGATTGAGGGTCACATCGTGATTCCCAAGCTGATGGCGGGCGCGGTCAAGGTGCATCCGCTGGTGGTGATCTTCGCATTGCTGGCGGGCGGTGAGCTGTACGGGCTGCCGGGTATCCTGATCACGATGCCGCTGGTCGCGATCGGCCGCGAGGTGGGGGTGTTCCTGCGCGAGCGGATCGGCCTCGAGTCGTGGCGGGACGCCGCCCGCCGCCCGATGGCCATCCCGCTGGAGTCGACCCCTCAGGACGAGGAGTCGCCGCGCGCCGAGCGATCGGGGCCCAACGCGGCCTGATTCGCGGGCGCCAGGTCAGCCGCCTGCTCGAACGCCTCCAGCGCGGCCTCTGTGCGGCCCCGCCGGCGCAGGAACTTGCCGTACAGCCGGTAGGCGCGCGCGCGCTCGTATGGCCACCCGTTCTGGCGCCGGAACAGCCGGATGGCCGCGGAGTAGGTGGCATCGGCCCGGTCGTCCTCGCCGAGCTCCTCGTAGGCCCGCGCCAGCACCAGGTTGGCCTGCCCCAGCTCGCCGGGCACCGCCCCGGACGACAGCAGCTCGATGGCGTCGCGGGCGATCTCGGCCGCCGACGCCGAATCGCCGAGCTGCAGGGCCAGCAGGGCCTCGTCGACCTTCAGGTAGCCGTCGTCGATCGTGCTCATGCGCTCGCCGTACAGCCTCCGCGCCTGTTCCAGATGGGTGGCCGCCTCGCCCGTCCGCCCTTCTGTCAGCAGCAGGTTGGCCAGCTGCAGATGACAGTTGCCCTCGTACCATTCCTCGCCGGTCTGGTGGCGCAGGTCCAGCGCCCGGCGCGCATACTCGAGCGCCAGCTCGTGCTGGCCCGTCGAGTTGTGCAGACGCGCCATCGCGTAATACACGGTGGCCCGCATGGAGAGGTCGATGTCCTCCCCGCCCTCCCGGATCACTCCGGCCAGCAGCGTCGCCGCGGCGGGGTATTCGCCGGCATCGGCGTGCGCGTAGCTCAGCGTGATCGCATACCGCGCCTGCCAGCGCACGTCCTCGGGGTGGGTCTCGCGAACCCGCTCCAGGCACGATTCGAGCAGCCCCACGGCGCCTCCGGCGTCACCGGCGCCGGAGCGCAGGCGGGCGAGCTCGAAGTACAGATCGTGCCGTTCGACGGGATCCGGCCAGCCGGCTGCCTCGACCGCCTCCCCCATCAGCTCCATTGCCTCCTCCTCGCGACCGCGACGGGATGCGACCACGCCCAGGCCCTCCAGTGCAATGGAGGCCCCGGCGTCGTCCCCGGCGCTGCGCGCCCGTCGCAGCTCGCCTCGCAGCAGCTCGTCCGCCTCGTCGTAGCGCTCGAGCCCGATCAGGAGTTCGGCGTCCATCGTCCCGACTCTACCGTCAGCCGCCGGACGCCAATTGTCCCTAGGTGGTATCCACCATCGCTATTCCGCCACGACGTGGCGATCGGCCAGCGGCGCCATCGGGCCGAGGCTGACGGGGGCCATGTCAGCCGCCAGCTCGAACGCCTCCAGCGCTGCTTCTGCGCGGCCCAGCCGCTTGAGGAACTTCCCGTAGAACCGATACGCGCGCCCCAGCGCCCGCCGGTCTCCGCCCTCGGTGAATGCGGCGATCGCCTCGCCGTACGACCGCTCGGAGCGTTCGATCTCGCCCAGCGAGTCCTGCACGCGCGCGAGCACGAGATGGGCGTCGCCGACCCGGGCTGGGTTCGACGCCCGGGCCAGGATGTCGACCGCCCGCTGAGCGTGCGCAGCCGCGCGCTGGTCGTCGCCTTCCAGGAGTGCCAATCGCGCCTCCTCGACCGCCAGCACGCCGGCCTCGTCACTGTTCGGGTCGGGCCCCGTGAGCGAGCGCGCCGCATCCAGATGCGGCGCCGCCTGGTCGGCGTCGTTCGTGTCCAGCAGCGACTGGGCGTACGACAGGTGGGCGTCGCGCAACGCGCGATTGTCGTCCTCGAGGTCGTACATGGCGAGCGCCCGGTCGGTGTGCCGGATGGCCTGCTCGATGCGGCCCTCTGCGGCGTGATGCCGGGCGAGTGCGAAGGCGGCCGACGCCCGGCTGGCCAGATCCACGTGGCCGGCCCCGTCGCGCAGCGCGTCGGCGAGCACGGCGGCGGCCCGGGCGTGGTCGCCGGCCTCCGCGTAGGCGCTGCTGAGCCACAGCGAATACCGCACGGCCTTGGCCGGATCGGGCGTGGCCTGGCGGCGCAGCCGGGTCAGGCAACTCTCGGTCAGCGCCATCGCACGGGACGCGTCGCCAGTGCGGCGATACGTCTCGACGAGGCCGGCGTACAGATCGATGCGCTCGCCTGGGTCGGCGTCATGGGTGCTCTCCAGCGCCTCGTGCAGCAGCGTGGACGCCTCGTCCACCTGGTCGCGCCGCAGGGCCACCAGGCCGAGTCCCTCGTATGCCTCGCTGACGCGCTCGGCGTCGGCGCTCACCTGCGCCTCGCGCAGCACGCCGCGCAGCAGGTCCTCGGCGTCGTCGAATCGTCCCTCGCGGATCAGCATCGCCGATTCCAGCGCCTCCAGCGACCGCGAGCGCTGCTCGGTCGACGTCTCGCCGGTCAACTCCTCGGGGCTGACCTCGAGCCGGCGCGCGATCTCGTACAGCACGCGCGGGCTGGGGCGGCGATCGCCTGCCTCGATCCTGGCCAGGTAGCTGTAGGAACACCCGTCGAACGACAGGTCGCGCTGCGTCATCGCGCGCTTTCGGCGGTAGTGCCGGATCCGCGCGCCCAGCTTCCTCAGCGACTCGTTGGAATACTCGGACCCGCCCTCGAACTCGGTCATGCTGCCCCCGGAGAAAGTCGGTCAAACCGACGCCCGTGCGCGTCGATTCTTGACAAGACTATCGGTCCAGCCCCCCGCTGTAAAGTCGCCGCTGCGGTCGCTATTACACTGCCCATATGGCTTTTCCGACCACCCGCATGCGCCGGCTGCGGCGCACCGGGGGGCTCCGCCGGATGGTGCGCGAGCACCGCGTGCACCCGTCGGACCTGATCCAGCCGCTGTTCGTGCACACCGCGTCCCACAGTGAGCCCATCGAATCGATGCCCGGGCAGCACCATCTGTCCTATGAGGCCGCTGCTGATAAGGCCGTCGAGCTGCAGACAGCCGGCGTGCCGGCGGTCCTGCTGTTCGGTATCCCCGGCTCCAAGGACGACGCAGCCAGCACGGCGTATGACGAGGACGGAGTGGTGCAGACGGCGATCCGCGCGATCCGCCGGGCGGCTCCCGAGATGACGGTGATCACGGACGTGTGCCTGTGCCAGTACACGTCGCATGGGCACTGCGGCGTTCTGCGCGGCGGCGAGGTTGACAATGACCTCACTCTCGAGCTCCTGGCCGAGACGGCGGTGTCACACGCTGCCGCGGGCGCCGACATCGTCGCTCCGTCCGACATGATGGACGGCCGGGTGGCTGCGATCCGGGCGGCGCTCGACAGCGAGGGGCACCCGTCCACCTCGATTCTGGCCTACAGCGCGAAGTTCGCCTCGGCCTTCTACGGGCCGTTCCGCGACGCCGCGCACTCGGCGCCCTCGGAAGGCGACCGGCGCGGCTACCAGATGGACCCCGCGAACGGGCGGGAGGCCGTGCGCGAGGTGCTGCTCGACCTCGACGAGGGCGCGGACATGGTGATGGTGAAGCCGGCCCTGCCCTACCTCGACGTCGTGCGCGCGGTGCGCGAGGCCACTCTGGCCCCGCTCGCGGCCTACCAGGTGAGCGGCGAGTACGCCATGATCACCGGCGCTGCGGCCCGGGGCTGGATGGACGAGCGGGCGGCGGTGCTGGAGTCGCTGGCTGCGATCAAGCGGGCCGGGGCCGACATGATCGTCACCTACTGGGCCGGAGAGGCCGCGGGGTGGCTGTAGTCCAGTCGGCCTCTGAGGCGCTCTATCGTGAGGCCTGCCGGGTGATCCCCGGTGGGGTCTCGAGCCCCGTACGGGCGATGCGCTCGGTGGGCCGCGACCACCCGCTGTTCGTGGCCCGCGGCGACGGCGCATGGCTGATCGACGAGGACGGCAACCGGTACGTCGACTGGGTCATGTCCTGGGGGCCGCTGATCGCCGGGCACGCCCACCCCCGGGTCGTCGATGCAGTCGGCCGCGCGGCCGCCCTGGGCACGTCGTTCGGCGCGCCCACCCGGCTCGAGCTCGAGTTGGCGCACGAGCTGGTGGCAGCCGTGCCCACGCTGGAGATGGTGCGCTTCGTCTCCTCCGGCACCGAGGCGGCCATGAGCGCGGTGCGGCTGGCCAGGGCGTTCACCGGGCGCTCCAAGGTGCTCAAGTTCGCCGGCGGCTACCACGGCCACGTCGACGCGCTGCTGGCCCGGGCAGGATCGGGTCTGGCCACCCTTGCCATCCCGTCCACGCCGGGCGTGCCCGAGGCCGTCACGGCCGACACCCTGGTGGCGGAATACAACGATCTGGACGGCGCCCGCGCCCTGGCCGAGCGTCACTCGGGCGACCTGGCCTGCGTGATCGTCGAGCCGGTGGCGGGGAACATGGGCGTGGTGCCGCCTGCGCCGGGCTTCCTGGAGGGTCTGCGCACGATCTGCAACGGCACCGGGGCGCTGCTGATCGCCGACGAGGTGATCACCGGATTCCGGGTCGCCTACGGCGGCGCGCAGGACCGTCTGTCGGTGCGCGCGGACCTGACCTGCCTGGGCAAGATCATCGGCGGCGGGCTGCCGGCAGCCGCGTTCGGCGGGCGGGCCGACGTCATGGAGCGGCTGGCGCCGGTCGGCGACGTGTACCAGGCGGGGACGCTGTCGGGGAACCCGCTGGCAATGGCCGCGGGCCTGGCCACCCTCGAGCTGCTCCGCGAGCCCGGCGCCTACGAGCGCCTGGAGCAGGTGTCGGCCCAGCTCGCCGCCGGCCTGGCCGGGGCAGGCGCCACGGTAAACCGGGTGGGAGCGATGCTGACGGCGTTCCAGCATCCGGGGCCGGTGGCCTCGTTCGCCGACGCGTCGGCCAGCGACACCGAGCGGTACGCGCGACTGCACGCGCACCTGCTCGAGCGGGGGGTGTACGTGGCGCCGTCCCAGTTCGAGGCCGTGATGCCGTCGCTCGCCCATACCGACGAGCAGGTCGAGCTGACGATCGCCGCCGTCTCCGAGTTCGCCGGGTGAGCATCCTCCGCGAGGTGGCGCGGCGAGCCGCCGCCGACTCACCCCTGTGGCGCGCCTCCCTGGTGCGGGACGACGCGCCGGCCCAGTTCGAGGGCCGCTGCCCGTCCTCGCACCTGCTGGGCGTCGAGATGATCTACGAGGGCTATCTGCTGCACCGCGGCCGCTCACGGCTGTTCTCGCACGACGATCCGGATCTCGCGCTCCTCACCGGCGACTATCTGTACGCCGCCGGCCTGACCGAGATCTGCACCACGGGCGACCTCGACGCCGTGCGCGACCTGGCCGAGCTGATATCCGCCTGCGCCTGCAGCCAGGCTGAGGGGACCGACGACGCGCCGGAGCTGTGGGAGCGGACGGTGGCCGGCCTCGCCGCCTCCCGTCCTGCCTGACACGCCGGGGCCGGTCAGCCCGCGCGCCGTGCCAGTCGCACGGCCAGGCCGACGGCGAACACCGCTGCGACCGCGCCGGCGGCGGTCAGCACCAGGCCCCCGATCCGCCCGGCCGAGGACGGCGCCAGCGCGACCCAGCCAACGGCGGCGGCGGCCAGGGCCTGCGCCGACACGAACAGCACGCGGCGGGCCAGCCATCCGGGGTCGGTGTCGGCGCGCTCCCGAAGCTCCGCCGGCCACTGGCACAGCTCCCATGCCAGCACCAGTGCGGCGGCCTCCAGCGGGGCAGCTGGGTCGGCCCCGTCGTGGAAGCCCAGGCCGGCGACATAGCACACCGCGATCGCCACCACGCCCCACCCGGCCGGACGGCCCAAGCCGGCCGCGGCTGATCCTGTCAGCAGGATCCACGCGACGATCGCAGCCGCGGTCACCTCGGGCCGCTCGGTGGGCCCGGCCAGCGCTGCGGCGTGCGCGCAGGCGATGCCCGCGGCCAGCCCTGCGGCGACCGCGGCCGGGGGTGCTAGCGGCGTGCGAACCGCGCCCACCGGCGAGCCTCCGCGAGTCCGACCAGGGCCGTGTCCAGCGGCATGTCCCGGCGCCACTCCACCACCTGCACCCCAAGCGATGCGAATCCCGCTCGCACCCGCTGGCGGCGCATCTGCCACAGCCGCCGGGCGAGCTCCTCGGAGCGGCCGCGCGGTTGCGGCAGGAACGGTGTGGGCGAGATCTCGACCACCGCCAGGTCGAAGCCGCGGGCCCGCAGGTTGGCCATGGCCGCGAGCGTCCGCTCGTCCACCAGCGGGCTCAGAGCCAGCACCAGCGCACCGGCCGGCAGCGTGCGGGCGGGGATCACCTCGACCCCTCGCCAGGCGGCGCTGGCCACGATCCGGGTGTCGATCAGGGAGTCGAGGATGCGGTACGACTGCACCGCACCCGCGCCGGGAAGCACCCATCGCAGCACGCCCCCGAACCCGACCACGCCCACCCGGTCGCGATGCTCGAGGTACACGTGCGCCAGCGCGGTGGCGGCCCGCACGGCCTGGTCGACGGGTCCCGCGCTCCATCCGCCGTCGTCGCCGAAGGAGTCCACGAACAGCACCACGTCGGCGTTCCGCTCGGGGTGGTGCTCGTTGACGTACGGGCGGCCGCTGCGGGCGGTCAGCCGCCAGTTCACGCGCCGCACACGATCGCCCTGCGTGAACGGGCGGATGTCGGCGTACTCGATCCCCTCGCCCTTGATGCGGGCCACGTCGCCGCCCACCGAGAGCTGTGGTGAGCGCGGCGTCGTCCTGGTGGCCGCGGGGTCGACGCTGGGGTACACCCGCAGCGGGACGCGATCGGGCACCGCCAGCCGGTGGGTGTACAGCCCGAACTGGTCGCGGGCCGTGGCCAGCTCCACGCCGAGTGCGTATCCGCCCCAGTGGTCGCAGCGGTAGCGCTGGCGCAGGGTGACGGCACGGCCCGGCGCGAGACCCAGCCGGCGCACAGGCCGCGCGTCCACCGGCCGCATCCCGGGCGGCGCCACCATGGCCACCTCGAGCGAGGGCAGGCCGCTCGCCGACACCAGGTCGAGCTCCATCTCGAGCTCGTCTCCCTCGACCGCGCGAAGCCGCGACAGCCGCACCGCCGTGGTCAGCGCCGGGGTCCGCAGACGTGCGCTGCCTGCGACCAGCAGCATGCCCAGCGGCGCTGCGACCGCAACCAGCTCGGACCGGCGCATCGCCAGCCCGGCAAGCAGCAGGATCGCGCACGCCGCCGCGCCCGAGCGCAGTCGCGGCGACGGCTCGCCGTTCACGGCTCGGGTGGGGGCGCGGGCACGTCCTCCAGGCAGTCGCGGACGACCGACTCGGGGCTGATCCGCTGCACCCACAGCTCCGGACGCAGCGTGATGCGGTGGGCGAGCGCCGGCACCGCCACGTGCTTCACGTCCTCGGGCAGCACGAAGTCCCGCCCCCGCAGGGTGGCCAGGCAGCGGGACAGCTTGAGCAGCGCCAGCGATCCGCGCGGGCTGGCGCCCACCTGCACCTGCGGGTGGGCCCGCGTGGCCGCGGCCAGATCGACCATGTACACCCCGACCGCACGCGACACATGAACTGACTCGATCGCCGCCTGCATGGCGAGCACCTCCGCGATGTCCGACACGGGCTCCAGGGTCACCTCGTCGGTGCGTCTGACCATGCGCCGGTCGAGCACCTCCCACTCGTCGTCGCGGTCCGGGTAGCCCACCGACATGCGCAGCAGGAAGCGGTCGAGCTGGGCCTCGGGCAGTGGGTACGTGCCCTCGTACTCGATCGGGTTCTGGGTCGCCACCACCAGGAACGGCGCAGCCAGCGGCCGGCTCTCGCCCTCGTTCGTGACCTGCCGCTCGGCCATCGCCTCCAGCAGCGCAGACTGTGTCTTGGGCGGGGCGCGGTTGATCTCGTCGGCCAGCAGCAGGTTGGTGAACACCGGCCCCGGCCGGAATTCGAACTCACCGGTGGCCGGCCTGAAGATCGAGGAGCCGGTGACGTCGGCCGGCATCAGGTCGGGCGTGAACTGCACCCGGCCGAACTCGAGCTCGAGCACCTGGGCAAACGAGCGCACCACCAGCGTCTTGGCGAGGCCCGGATAGTCCTCGATCAGCGCGTGGCCGTCGGCCAGCAGCGCCAGCAGGACCAGCTCCAGCGCGTCCCGCTTGCCCACCACCGCCCGCTCCACCTGGTCCAGTATCTGGCCGCATCGCTCGGCCACCTGCTCCAGGGCCAGCGCACTCATCGCGTCCCCAGCCGCTCCAGCTCAGCGATCACCGACTCCAGCGCGGCCATGCTGGGCCCCCGCGCGTGGCGATCGCCGGGCGGCTCCCGGTCGGGCCGGATCAGCTCCCAGGTGGCCGGCGAAACGGCCGAGCGGGCGGCGGCGACGTCCCGCTCGAGATCGATCGAGCGGCCGGACGCCAGCTGGTGGGCGGCCACCTCGCGCAGCACGGGGCTGAGCCGGTGATGCGCCTCACCTGCGCTGGAAGAGGCCAGGCGAAGCAGCCGCTCGCAGGCCTTCAGGTCGGCCGGCGCGAGCGATCCCGGTTGCGGCTTCGGGCGGCGCAGGCGCCTGCCGCCGGCCGCCCGCGGCATCCACCGTACGACCTCCGCGGTGGCCACCGCGCCCACGGCCAGGGTTGCTGCCTCCGCGACCGTCACGTTGGCTCCTCGGTGTCGTCGTCCACCGTGTGCAGCGACTCGATGGCGTCGTCGTGCATCGACCGGTCGACAGGATGGGCGCTGAACTTGGCGCGCTCGTACAGGCGGGTCAGCCGGCTGGCGGCAGGGCGGGAGCCGGGCAGGTGGCCGCCGATTCGCCCCAGGTACTCGCTCGGCGCCTCGGCGGGGTCGCGTCCGAGATGGCGGTCGGCCAGGGTGCGCTCCATCTCGGCGTAGGTCGCGACCACCCCGCGTCGTGGGTCGCGGATGCGGCCGAGGCCGTCGTAGTCGATCCCGGCCGGCCCCGCGGCCGCCTCCTCGACGGGGACCGGAATGGGCCCGGCGACGCGC
This sequence comes from Gaiellales bacterium, assembly GCA_051955775.1. Classification (GTDB taxonomy): domain Bacteria; phylum Actinomycetota; class Thermoleophilia; order Gaiellales; family JAICJC01; genus DASUHT01. The sequence continues at coordinate 9,641 of JBQCGJ010000393.1, forward strand.
GTCCGCCGGTAGTGCCGCACGCCGAGCACGGCCGCGACGGCCATCGCCACCCACAGCACGACGGCGATCCTGAGGTCGGTGGTGGATGTGCCGCCGTTCCCGCCCGGGTGGCCGAGTGAGTGGCTGGTGCCCGGCGATCCGCCGCTGTTGATCCCCGGCAGGTGCATCGTCGGGACGTGCACGATGTGGAAGCGCCACAGCAGCTCGAAGCCGATCACGGACGCCAGGAGCACCGCCCAGCGGCGGCGCCGGCGCCACTTGGCGCTCGGGTCGCGCGCCTCCAGCTCCGCACGCTTTCGCCGTGCCATCGCGGTGCCCAGCAGCCAGGCCGCCACGCCGGCCACCGTCAGCACCGGCACCAGCGCGATGATCAGCCCTGTCGCTCCGTGCACGGCCGCTGCCGAGAAGGTGCTCCATCCGGGGGGTCGCGACGGTGTGGACGAGCCGGCGTTGGTGGCCAGCGAAACCAGCAGGAAGGCCGCGCCTGCCGCTCCCACGACGATCGCCGTGCGCGCGCCCGACAGCGGCCTTTGCGGCGGGAGTGCCATGCGTGGAGTTTGACGCACCCTCGCGGCGAGTGTTAGGAGCAGCTGCGGCCGCTCCGGCGACAGGTCGGCGGTAGGGTGGGGTTCATGCCGTTTACGGATCTGCGCGACTGGCTCGATCACCTGCGCTCGGCCGGCCAGCTGCACGAGGTGACGGCCGAGGTCGACCCGCATCTCGAGGTCACCGAGATCACCGACCGCATGGTCAAGTCGGGAGGCCCGGCGCTGCTGTTCCGCAACGTCAAGGGCTCGGCGCTGCCGCTGCTGATCAACCAGTTCGGGACCGAGCGGCGGGCGTGCATGGCGTTCGGCGTGCAGCGGCTCGACGAGCTCGGGGAACGCGTGTCGGACGTGCTCGAGATGGCACCCCCCGAGGGGCTGATGGACAAGCTGCGGGCGCTGGGCAAGCTGAAGTCGCTGGCCGACTCGCGGCCCAAGGTGGTGTCGTCGGGGCCGTGCCAGGAGGTGGTGCTCGACCCGCCCAGCCTGGATCCGCTGCCCATCATGACCTGCTGGCCGGGGGACGGCGGCCCGTACATCACGCTGCCCGCGGTGATCACCCGCGACCCCCGCACCGGGGCGCGCAACGTCGGCATGTACCGGGTGCAGAAGCTGGACTCGACCACCGCCGCCATGCACTGGCAGATCCACAAGGACGCCGCCGCGGACTGGCGCGGGATGGGCGAGCGGATGGACGTGGCCATCGCCCTGGGGCTCGACCCGATCACCTGCTACACCGCCTCCGCTCCGCTGCCCAAGCACGTCGACGAGCTGATGCTGGCGGGGTTCCTGCGCGGCAAGCCGGTCGAGCTCGTGCGCGGCCGCACGGTCGACCTGGAGGTGCCGGCCAGGGCCGAGATCGTGATCGAGGGCCACATCAACCGCGGCGAGCTGCACGACGAGGGCCCCTTCGGCGACCACACCGGCTACTACACGCCGGTGGAGCCGTTCCCGGTGCTGCACGTGACCGCCGTGACCATGCGCCGGGACGCCGTGTACCCGTCGATCGTGGTCGGCGTGCCGCCGGCCGAGGACGCGTGGCTTGGCAAGATCACCGAGCGGCTGTTCCTGCCGGCGGTGCGGCTGACGCTGCCCGAGGTCGTGGACTACGACCTGCCCGTGGCCGGCGCCTTCCACAACCTGTGCATCGTGGCCATCCGCAAGTCCTATCCCGGCCAGGCCCGCAAGGTGATGCACGCCGTCTGGGGCACCGGCCTGCTGTCCCTGACCAAGGGCGTGATCGTGGTGGACGAGGGCATCGACCCGCACGACTACGGGCAGGTCATGTGGCAGGTGGGCGCCAACGTCGACCCCGAGCGGGACGTGATGCTGTCCAGCGGTCCTCTGGATCATCTCGACCACGCGCCGACCCGGCAGTTCGTGGGCGGCAAGATCGGGATCGACGCCACCGCCAAGTCCCCGGCCGAGGGGTACACTCGTGGCTGGCCGGACGTGATCCAAATGAGCCACGAGATACGAGCCACGGTCGATCGCCGCTGGGCAGAATATGGGCTGCCAGGGCTGCCCGGATCTCCGGGACTCTGGCCCGGGCGGAAGCTACAATCGCCCGCGGACACCGACCAGGAGGAGTGAGTGGCGGATCACGACGGCACAAACCGCGGTCAGTTCCTGACCCTGTCGACCGTCGGCCTGGGGGCCATGATCGGCGGAGTGATCGGCGTCCCGGCGACCGCGTACCTGCTCGCTCCCGTGGTCAAGGAGATCGACTTCAGCCCGGTCATGCTGGGCAAGGTGTCGGACTTCCCGAGCGCCAGCGGCGGCTTCAAGCCGGTCGCGGCCACGTACGTCGAGGATCCCAAGAACCCGGACACCAGCGCCGGCCTGGCCTGGGTCTACAACACGGGCAAGCAGGGCACCACCTGGAACGCCGCGGACGCCCAGTTCATCGTGTTCTCCAACCGCTGCATGCATCTCGGCTGCCCGGTGCTGGCCACCCTGAACGGGTTCTCCTGTCCGTGCCACGGCGGCCAGTACAACACGGCGGGGCAGCGCATCGCCGGCCCGCCGATCCGCTCGCTCGACCGCTTCCAGTGGGAGATCCGCAAGAACACCGAGTTGTGGATCACGCAGCGCTGGGCGACCGATTTCGACTCCTCGGGGCACATCCACTACTACGAGGTCAAGGGCCCCGGGCAGCCCGTCACCGTGCCATTCGGCGGCACCACCGTGGCCAACATCCTGTATCCGCCCGTCACCTATAAGTACCCGGCGGGAGGCTGAGGCCACGCGATGACCACCACTCCAACCCGCAGCACCCACAACATCGTGCTCCAGACCGAGGACTGGGTGGAGTACCGCACAGGCTTCCCCACCCTGGTGCGGAAGTTCCTGTTCCGCAAGGTGCCGCCCACGGGCTGGTTCCACACGCTGGGCAGCTCGCTGCTGACGGTGTTCATCCTGCAGGCCACCACGGGCATGCTGCTGGCCATGACCTACGACCCGGCGCCCAGCGGGGCGTACGAGTCGATCCGCTACATCACCGACCAGCAGACGCTGGGCTGGCTGATCCGCGGCATGCACAAGTGGGGCGCCTCGGTGATGATCATCCTGCTGTTCCTGCACATGGGCCGGGTGTTCTTCTACGGCGCGTACAAGTACCCCCGTGAGCTGACCTGGCTGACCGGGTCGCTGATCTTCATCTCCACGATGGCCATGGGGCTGACCGGCTACCTGCTGGTGTGGGACCAGCGCGCGTACTGGGCGTCGGTGGTGGCAATCAACATCAACGGCACAGCACCGGTGCTGGGGCCGTTCATCGTCAAGTTCCTGTACGGAGGGCCGGTGTTCGGCGCGCAGACCATCTCGCGCTTCTACGCCCTGCACATGCTGATGATCCCGGGGTTGATCGGCGCGCTCATCTTCGTCCATCTGTGGCTGGTCGTGAAGCTCGGCGTGACGCCCTGGCCGGGACGGCCGGTTGACGAGAGAGCGGAGCCCTGATGGCGGTCGCCGCGCCGCGCAAGGTGATCAACCGCCGTGTCCGCTACGAGGCGGAGATCGCGGAGTCGAAGAAGGAAGGGCATCCGTTCTTCCCCTACGCGATGTTCCACGACACGGTCGTGAACCTCCTGATCGTGCTCCTGATCGTGGTCATGGCCGTGATCTGGCACGAGACGGCCGGGCCGATCAACGCCGCGCATCCCACCGGCCAGTACGGCTGGCTGGGTGAGCTCTACCAGACCAAGGCCAACCCGGCCGTGCAGGCCACCGAGCCCCGCCCGGACTGGTACTTCCTGTTCCTGTTCGAGCTGCTGCGCATCTTCAAGACGCCGTGGCAGCTGATCTTCGCCACCATCATCATCCCCACGATCATGATGGTGCTGCTGATCGCGTGGCCGTTCCTGGATCGCGGCCGCGACCGCCGGCTGTCCCGGCGCCCGGTGGGCGTGGCGGTGGGGCTGACGGTGCCGGCGGTGCTGATCTCGCTGACGCTGGCGGGATCGGTCGCGCCCGGCGCTCTGACCGGCTCGAACGTGTCGAAGGTGCCTGCGCTGAACCAGCTCCCGGGCGCCGCGCTGGTCAGCGATGCCGGCTGCACGACCTGCCACAACTTCGGGGCCGTCGGCGCCAGCGGCCCCGGCGCCAATCTGACGAACGGATCGCCGAAGTTCGGCACCGACCAGAAGGCCATCCAGGCCTGGATCGACGGTGGCGCGGCGAAGGCCACCGGTGGCGCCATGCCGGACTTCTCCACGCTCGGCAAGCAGAACATCGCCGAGATCGCGCAGTTCGTGGCGTCGCTGAAGACGGGAACCGTGCAGCCGTTGCAGGGCGGGTAGTCTCCCCCACCACATGCGCGTGATGCTCGGACTGACCGGCGCGTCCGGCGCACCGTACGCCGCTCGCGTGCTGCGTGCGCTGGTGGACTCGGGGGCCGAGGTCGGCGTGGTGGCGTCGTCCGCCGGGGCGCAGGTGGTGGCGCTCGAGCTGTACGGCGACCGTACCCTCGAGCCGTCCGGCGCCGTCGAGCGGCTGGTGGCCGAGCACGGCTCCCCGGAGGTCAGAGTGTGGGGCCAGTCCGACTACTCGGCGCCGTATGCCTCCGGCAGCTCGTGCACCGACGCGGTCATCGTGTGCCCGTGCTCGATGGCCACCGTGGGCACGATCGCGGGCGGCGGCGAGGCGAACCTGATCCATCGCGCCGCCTCGGTCCAGCTCAAGGAGAACCGCCGGCTCGTGGTCTGTCCGCGGGAGACGCCGCTGTCGGTGATCCACCTCGAGAACCTGCTGCGGATCAAGCGGGCCGGCGCCTGGGTGGTGCCGGCGATGCCGGCGTTCTACCATCTGCCGGAATCGATCGGCGATCTGGTCGACTTCGTCGCAGGCAGGATCCTTGACGCCGCGGGCGTCGACGCAACCCTCGTTCGACCGTGGGGAGAGTGACCGGCTGACGCTGCAACCCGAACAGGTACGCGAGATGTTCGATCGCATCTCACCGGCCTATGACCGGATGAACCGGATCATGAGCGGGGGCATGGACGGCCGCTGGCGGCGCTTCGCCGCCGACTGCGCCGGCCTGCAGGTGGGCGACGCCGCGGTGGACGTGTGCTGCGGCACCGGCGACCTGGCGCTTGATCTGCTCGACCGCGTGTCGTCGGGCGGCCGCGTCGTGGGCATCGACTTCGCGGAGCACATGCTCGACGTGGCCCGCGCCAAGTCCAGCATCGTGGAGTGGATACAGGGCGACGCGCTGGCGCTGCCGTTCGCCGACGGCGAGTTCCGGGCCGCCACCATCGGCTTCGGCATGCGCAACCTGGCAGACCACGGGCGCGGGTTCGCGGAGATGGCGCGGGTGGTCGCCCCGGGTGGGCGGGTGGTGTGCCTGGAGCTGACCGAGCCGCCGGCGTGGGTGGCGCCGGCGTCCCGCGTGTGGACGGATCACGCGGTGCCGCTGCTCGGCCGGGTGGTCGCCCGTGACTCCGCCGCGTACAGCTACCTGCCGCGGTCGGTGCACCGCTTCCCGGCCGCTCGTGAGCTGGCCCAGGTGATGCGCGAGGCCGGGCTCGAGCGGGTGCAGTACCGGCGGCTGGCGATGGGCGTGGTGGCCGTCCACGTGGGGACGGTGCCGGGGTGAGCGCCGCCCGCGAAGCTCTGAGGGTGGCCGGGATCGGCGAGTATGTGGCGGCTGTCGAGGTGCGGCTGCACGCCGCCGTCGAGTGGCGCGGCGGGCGCGCGGCCGCCGCCGGCGCGGACACCCTGCGGGCAGGGGGGAAGCGGCTGCGTCCCGTCCTCGTCTACCTCGCCGCCCCGCCCGGCGGGCGTGAACGGCCGCAGCTGGCGATGGCCGGATGCGCGGTCGAGCTGGTGCACATGGCGACGCTGGTGCATGACGACGTGCTGGACGCGGCGCCCCTGCGGCGCGGGCAGGCCACGGTGTGGCGCGAGCACGGCGTGGACGTCGCCCGGGCGACCGGCGACTACCTGTTCGCGCGTGCGTTCGCCGAGCTGGTCGAGACCGGCCACATGCGGGCGGTGGCGATCCTGTCCGAAGCCTGCCTGGACCTGGCGCGGGGCGAGGTCATGCAGCGGGAGCAGGCGGGAGACCCGGCGACCACGGCCGAGGCATATCTCGAGCGCTGCCTGCTCAAGACCGGCCGGCTGTTCGCCGCGGCCGCCATGCTGGGCGGCCTGCTGGGCGGCCTGCCCGAGCCGGACGTCGAGCTGCTGGGCGAGTACGGGATGTCACTCGGTCTGGCCTTCCAGGTGGCCGACGACATCCTGGACTGCGACGGCCAGCCGGACACCACCGGCAAGCCGCTGGGCACCGACCTGCTGGACGGCACGATCACCCTGCCGCTGCTGCTGGCGGCGCAGCGCGATCCGCTGGTGGCGGAGGTGATCGCCCGCGGCGCGCGTCCGGCCGACGTGCTGCCCACGCTGGCCAGGGTGGCCCGCAGCGGCGCCGTGCGCGACGCCCGGGAGGAGGCGGAGCGGCACGCGGCGATCGCCCTCGGGCACCTCGACCGGATGGACGGCGGGGGGGACGTGGAGGCTCTGCGCGACGTCGTGCGCACGGCGGTGGACAGGCGCGCGTGAGTGCTGCGTGCCGTCTGGTGAGTCGCAAGTAGACTCTGCACCGCATGGCGCTCGCAGCTCGCCTCGACACGCTGGCTCCCATTCGCGACAAGGTGCTCGCGGGCCGGCGGCTCGACTTCGACGACGGCCTCGCGCTGCTCGAGTGCGAGGACGTGCTCGCGGTGGGAGAGCTGGCCGACACGGCGCGACGGCTGCGTGGGGGCACCGACGAGGTGTACTTCGTGAACAACCTGTACCTGAACCACACGAACGTGTGCCGGGTCAAGTGCAAGTTCTGCGCGTTCGCCCGCACCGGCCGCCAGGAGGGCGCATACACCTGGGACATCGGCGAGCTGGTCGACCACGCGGTCGACGTGTACGGGCGGGAGCGCTACAGCGAGATCCACATGGTCGGCGGCGAGCACCCGCACATCGGCTACGACTACTACCCGGATGTGACCAGGGCGCTGCACGAAGCGTTGCCGGACGTGCACCTGAAGCTGTTCACGGCGTCCGAGATCCATCACATGACCAAGCTCTCGGGGATGACCCACGAGCAGGTGCTGCTGGACCTCAAACAGGCCGGCCTGGGATCGCTGCCCGGCGGCGGCGCGGAGGTGTTCGCCGACCGCGTGCGGCGGCTTGTCGCGCCCGGCAAGGAGCACCCTGACCTGTGGCTTGAGACCCACCGCACCGCGCACAGGCACGGCATTCCGACCCACTGCACCATGCTCTACGGGCACGTGGAGACGTACGAGGAGCGCGTCGACCACTGGCTCCGGCTGCGCGACCTGCAGGACGACACGGGCGGCTTCCTGGCCTTCATCCCGCTGCCCTTCCACCCCGAGAACACGGTCTTCCAGCGCCGCGGATGGCGGTTCTCGACCGGCTACGACGACCTCAAGATGATCGCCGTGTCCAGGCTGATGATGGACAACATCCCGAACATCAAGGCGTACTGGATCATGATCTCGACGCCGCTGGCCCAGGTCGCCCTGCACTTCGGCGCCAACGACATCCAGGGCACGGTGATGGAGGAGCAGATCGCGCACGCGGCGGGGGCGGTGACCCCGCAGGAGGAGAAGATCCAGAGCCTGGTCACGCTGATCTCCGACGCCGGCCGCATCCCGGTGCAGCGCGACACCCTGTACAACACCGTGAGGACATTCGCGTGAGCCTGCGGCTGGGCCGGATCTCCTACGCCAACATGGCGCCGGTGTTCTACGACCTGAACGGCGTGGACGTGCAGCAGGTCGCCGGCGTGCCGACGACGCTCAACCGCATGCTCCTGGCCGGCGAGGTGGACGTGGCGCCGATCTCCTCCATCGAGTACGCGCGCCACGCCGACCAGCTGCGCCTGCTGCCGCGGCTGTGTGTCGCCACCGAGGGCGCTGTCGACTCGATTCAGCTGATCACGCCGCGCCCGATCGAGCAGGTGCGCACGGTGGCCGTGACCCCGGAGAGCGCCACCTCGGTCGTGCTGACCAAGGTGCTGCTGGGGGACGTCGAGCTGGTGCCGCTCGACCACGCGGCAGACGCCCGCATGCTGATCGGCGACGCCGCCCTGCGCAGCGCCTTCGAGGACCCGACGCCGCACTACGACCTGGGCCGCCTGTGGCAGGACCGCACGGGGCTGCCCATGGTGTTCGCGGTGTGGGCCTGTCGCGAGGGCGTGAACGAGGGCCTGCTGGAGCTGGAGCGCGCCCATTTGCGGTCGCTGGCCGTGGCCCGCGCCGAGCCGGAGGCGCTGGCCCGCCAGGCCTCCGCCGAATACGGCTGGCCCGCCGGCTTTCTGGCCCGGTACTTCGAGAAGCTGCGATACCACTTCGGTCCTCGCGAGCAGCAGGCGGCGCTGCGGTTTTTCGAGCTGGCGCACCTGGCGGGCGAACTGGATGCGGTGCCCGAGCTGCGGTTCGTCGAGCAGATGGAGGTGGTGTGATGGCGGTCGTGGCCGATCGGCCAGCGGTGTCGGAGGTGCTCGACCGGGCGCTGTCCGGCGAACGCATCTCGGACGCCGACGCGGAGGCTCTGCTGCGCTCGCGCGACCTGGTGGCGATCGGCCGGGCGGCCAACGAGCTGCGCGACCGCCGCAACGAGCCGGGCGTGGTCACGTTCGTCGTCGACCGCAACCTGAACTACTCCAACGTCTGCTACACGGACTGCTCGTTCTGCGCGTTCTACCGCCGGCCCGGCGATGCCCGTGAGGGCTACACCCTGCCCAGGTCCGTGATCTTCAAGAAGATCGAGGAGACGCTGGCGGCGGACGGCACGGCGGTGCTGATGCAGGGCGGCCACAACCCAGACCTCGCGATCGACTGGTACGAGGATCTGTTCCGGTCGATCAAGGCCCGTTATCCCATCCACCTGCACGCCCTGTCGCCCTCCGAGGTGCAGCACATCGCCCGGCGCTCGAAGCTGACAACCTCGGAGACGCTTTCGCGTCTTCGTGACTCGGGGCTCGACTCGCTGCCCGGGGGCGGCGCCGAGATCCTGGTCGATCGCGTGCGCAAGGTGATCTCGCCCAAGAAGACCACCTCCGAGGAGTGGCTGGCGATCATGCGCGCCGCGCACCGCCTGGGTATGAGCACGACCGCCACCATGATGTGGGGCCACGTGGAGACGCTGGAGGAGCGGGTCGAGCACCTGCGCCGGATCCGCGATCTGCAGGACGAGATGCACGGCTTCCGGGCGTTCATCTCGTGGACGTACCAACCCGACAACACCGCCCTGGCGCCGCAGGTGCGCTGGCATCCGACCAGCTTCGACTACCTGCTGATGCAGGCGGTGACCAGGATCTACCTGGACAACGTCGAGCACATCCAGAGCTCGTGGGTGACCCAGGGCACCAAGATCGGGCAGGTGGCGCTGTTCTTCGGGGCGGACGATCTGGGCTCCGTGATGATGGAGGAGAACGTCGTCTCGGCCGCCGGCACCACCTACCGGGCGACGGCCGAGGACTTCCTGCACCTGATCCGCAATGCCGGCTACCGGCCGCGTCAGCGCGACACGCTGTACCGCACGGTCACGGAGTACCCCGACGCCGCATGAAGGTGGAGGTGTCGCACCGCTGCTCGGCACGCGCTGAGCAGGTGTGGGAGTGGGTGGCGGACCCGCACCGGCACATCCAGATGCTGCCCAGCTCGGTGCGCGGCGCCCGGGTGCTGGACGGCGGCGACATGGAGGCCGAGCTGCACGCGGCCGGCCACCGGGAGCGCATGGTGGTGCGGATCGTGGCCACCGATCCGCCGCGGCGGCTGGAGGAGGAGCGGGTGGACGGCATCCGCGCCGGCCGCACGGTGTTCACGCTGGAGCCCGACGGCGACGGCTGTCAGGTGACGATCCACAGCGAGGTCGACCTGCCGCGGATGCTGGCCGCCGTGGCCAAGCCGAAGGTCGTCCACTCGCTGCGCGAGCAGCTCGAGAACCTGGACCGGCTGAGCTCCGCACCCAGCGAGATGTAAAGCCCCCCACCCGGTACCGGGTACAGGTTGGCGGCCTTTCCATTTGACCCGTCGGCGATCGAAAGGTATGTTTCGAAACATGCCTTTCGAGAAATCGGCGGAGCGCACCGCGACCCGCAAGCTGAGCGATCCCCGTGCGATGCGGGCGATGGCGCACCCCACCCGGCTGGAGCTGATGGAGCTGATCGGCCGAGAGGGCGAGCTGACCGCCACCAGGGCCGGCGAGCTGCTGGGCCTGTCGCCGGCGAACTGCTCGTTCCACCTGCGCCAGCTGGCCAAGTACGGGTTCGTCGAGGAGGCTGCCGGGGGCTCCGGCCGCAACCGCCCCTGGCGGCTGGTCTCGCTGAGCCACGAGTGGTCGGAGTCGGACCTGGACACCGAGGCGTCGGCGGCCGCCACCGCGCTGTCCATGGTCGTCCTGGAACGCGAGATGGAGCGGCTGGCCGGCTGGTTCGAGCGGCAGCGCGACGAGCCGGCGGAATGGCGGGACGCCTCCACCTCCAGCAGCGCCATCCTGTACCTGACCCCCGAGGAGCTGAATGAGCTCGGGGACACTCTGGGCGAGCTGGTCGCCCGGTACCTGGGCCGCGTGGCGGATCCCTCCCTGCGGCCTCCCGGCAGTCGCCCGGTGGCGATGATCGCCGCCGCCTACCCGCTCGTCCCCACACCCTCGGGAGGCTGAGCAGTGCGCGAGCTCCTGCGCGACCGCAACGCCCGCCTTCTGTTGTCTGGTCAGGCACTATCGCTGCTCGGCGATCGCGCGATGTACCTGGCCCTCGGGGTGTGGGTGAAGTCGCTGACCGGCTCCAGCGCCGCCGCCGGCCTGGTGTTCTTTTGTCTCGGGCTTCCCGGCCTGGCCGCCCCTGCCGCCGGCCTGGTGGTCGACCGGGTGCGCAGGCGGCGGCTGATGATCATCGCCGACCTGGCCATCGCGCTGATCCTGCTCTCGCTGCTGCTGGTACACGGCCGCGACCAGCTGTGGCTGATCTATGCCGTCACGCTCGCCTACGGGGCATCGGCCATCGTGTTCGGGTCGGCCCAGTCGGCGCTGCTGACCGAGATCCTGCCCGGCAAGCTGCTGCCGCCGGCGAATGCCCTGCTGCAGACCGCCAGCGAGGGCATGCGGCTGGTTGCCCCGCTGTTCGGCGCCGCCCTGTTCGCCTGGGTGGGCGGCGGCGCGGTGGCGGTGCTCGATGCCGGAAGCTTCGTGGCGTCCGCGGTCTGCCTGTCCCTGCTTCACCACCGGGATGCCCGTCCCGCCCCCCAGGAGCACCATCTGCGTGAGCAGCTGATCGCCGGCGCGCGGCACATCGCCCGCACGCCACAGCTGCTCCGCATCGTGGTCACTGTGGCGGTCGCGCTGCTGGTGGTCGGCTTCGCCGAGACGCTGATCTTCTCCGTGATCGATGTGGGCCTCCACCGTCCACCGTCGTTCCTGGGCGTGCTCAGCGCCCTGCAGGGGGTCGGCGCGATCGCCGGGGCGCTGGCGGCGCCGGGGATCATGCGGCGGATGGGCGACGGCCGTCTGGTCGCCGGCGGGCTGGCGCTGTTCGCCGTCGGCGATTCCCTGCTGATCGTGCCCAGGCTCGGCCTCGTGCTGCTGGGCATGACGATCGCCGGCGCGGGCATCTCGTGGGCCGTGGTGGGGTTCGGCTCGGCCATCCAGCTGCGCACGCCGCCCGACCTCCAGGGCCGCGCGTACTCGGCCGCCGACATGCTGCTGAGCGTGCCGTCCGTGTTCTCGATCGCGGCGGGCGCGTCGCTCTCGACCGTGATCGACTACCGGGTGCTGCTGGCCGCCATGGGGATCGTGACCGCCGCCACGGGCGGCTACCTGGCCCTGACAAGCGAACCGGCCGACGCCGGGCCTCAGTACACTCATGCGGATGCTGAGCTCGCTGGCGCACTGGATCCAGACCCAGGTGGCAGCCCACGGGCTTGAGGCGGTGTTCGTGCTGATGGTGCTGGAGAGCGCGTGCATCCCGATCCCCAGCGAGGTGACGATGGTGTACGCGGGATACCTCGTCTCGCAGGGCAGCATGAACTTCGTGGCCGCCGTGCTGGTGGGGTCGGTGGCGAACCTGGTCGGCTCGCTGATCGCGTGGGCGGCGGGCGCCTACGGCGTCGACCGCTACCTGGTGCGGTCGGACGCGAGCCGCGCTCACGTCGCGCAGGCCCACCGCTGGTTCGAGCGCTGGGGCTCGCCGGTGGTGCTGGTGTCGCGCATGCTGCCGGTGATCCGCACGTTTATCTCGCTTCCGGCCGGGATCGCCCGCATGCCGCTGCTGCGGTTCTCGGTGCTGACCTTCCTGGGCTGCCTGCCGTGGTGCCTGCTGCTGGTCACGGCCGGATACCAGGCGGGGAAGAACTGGGATACGTGGCACCGCCGCATCGGGTACCTCGACTACCTCGTGGTGGCCGGGCTGGCGGTGCTGGCGGTCTGGTGGCTACTGCGTCGACGCCGCGCGATGGCCCACTAGACTGCCCGCCCGTGCCGGTGCCCCTGATGGACATCCGCAGCCAGTACGCTGCGCTGCTGCCGCAGATCACCCAGTCCGTGAGCGACGTCATCAGCTCCGGCCGGTTCATCCTGGGGCCGCACGTGCGCAGCTTCGAGGAGGAGGCTGCGGCCGAGATCGGCGCACGCCACGGGATCGCCGTCGGCAACGGCACCGATGCCCTCGTGCTGGCCCTGGAGGCGCTGGGGATCGGCGCCGGCGACGAGGTGATCACCACGCCGTACACCTTCTACGCCACCGCCGAGGCGGTCGCGCGGGTGGGCGCCCGGCCGGTGTTCGCCGACGTCAAGCCCGACACGCTGAACCTCGATCCGATCGCAGCCGAGGCAGCCATCACCGACCGCACACGGGCGATCCTGCCCGTGCACGTGTTCGGGCTGCCGGCTGACCTGGCCGCGTTCCGGGAGCTTGCCGACCGCTACGGGCTGGCCCTGATCGAGGACGCCGCGCAGGCGTTCGGCGCGGGCTGGGAGGGTCGCCGGGCCGGCTCTGTGGGGGACGTCGCGACGTTCTCGTTCTATCCCACGAAGAATCTTCCGGCGATGGGCGACGCGGGGCTGGTTGTGACCTCCAGCGACGAGCTGGCCGAGCGCGTGCGCCGGCTTCGCTTCCACGGCTCGCGGGACAAGCGCACCTTCGAGTACGTGGGCACCAACTCCCGCATGGACGAGATGCAGGCGGCCGTGCTGCGACTGCTGCTGCCGCAGGTTGGGGGCTGGAACGACGCCCGCCGGACGGCCGCGGCTCGGTATCGGGAGCTGGGTCTGGGCGAGCTGGTGTCGCTGCCCTCCGAGCCCGCCGGTCGCCGGCACGTGTACCACCTGTACGTGGTGCGCAGCGATCGCCGCGACGCCGTCGCCCGCGGCCTCCGCGACGCCGGGATCGGCGCGGCCGTGTACTACGAGACGCCGCTGCACCTGCAGCCCGTATTCGCCTCCCTGGGCCACCGGCCGGGCGAGTTCCCGGTCACCGAGCAGGCCAGCCGGGACGGCCTCGCGCTGCCCATGTTCCCCACCTTGGCGGAGGGGCAGCAGCGTGAGGTGGTGGACGCCGTTCGAGCGGCGCTCGTGGCCGCGGCAGCGTAGCCGCCGGCCGGCCGCGATGCGGGTCTGGATCGACCTCACCAACTCCCCTCACGTGCTGGTGTTCGCGCCTCTCGTGGACCGGATCAAGCGCCGCGGGTGGGATGTCGCCGTGACCGCTCGCGACTACGCCCAGACGCTGGAGCTGCTCGAGCTGCATCGCATCGAGCACGTCGTGATCGGCCACCACGGCGGCGGCTCGGTGGCCGGCAAGGGACGGGCCGCGGTCTCGCGCGTGGCGTCCATGATCGCGTTCGGCCGCCGCGGGCGGTTCGACGCCGCGATGGCGCACGGCTCGACCGACCTGCCGATGGCCTGCCGGGCGCTGCGCATCCCCAACACCACGATGTTCGACTATGAGTACGCGCGCCTCCAGCACAGCCTGAACTGCCGGCTCGCCCAGCGGGTGCTGATCCCCGACGCGATACCGCCCGACCGGGTGGCCCGCTACGGCGCCCGCGGGCAGCGCCTGGTGCAATACCCCGGGCTCAAGGAGGAGTACTACCTGGCGGACTTCGAGCCCGATCCCGACGTGCCGCGCCGGCTGGGCCTGGACGGGAGTCGGATCGGGCTGGTGCTTCGCCCGCCGGCGGATGTCGCCCTCTATCACCGGTTCGGCAATCCGCTGTTCGACGAGCTGCTCACGCGGCTGGGCGCGCGCGACGACGTGCGTGCGGTCGTCCTGCCGCGGACGCCGCAGCAGGCCGATCGCATCCGCGCCCTCGACCTGCCGTCGGTGACCGTGCCCGAGCACGCTGTGGACGGCAACAGCCTGCTCGCCGGGGCCGACCTGGTGGTCAGCGCGGGCGGCACCATGAACCGCGAAGCGGTGGTTCTGGGCACCCCCGTGTACACCACGTTCGCCGGACGCATGGGGGGCGTGGACGAGCGGCTGGTGGCCCAGGGCCGGCTGCGGCCACTGGAGCGGGTCGACGACCTGGCGATCGAGCGCCGCCCGGCCGGCGCGGAGGCCCGCGTCCGTCGCGATCCCGATCGGCTGCTGGACATGGCAGTGGCAGGGTTAGCTGGCTGACCCGGCCGGTATCCT
>JBQCGJ010000394.1:0-2727 GCA_051955775.1 Gaiellales bacterium
CCCAGCACCATGGTGCAGAACGGCCCGGCCAGGATCTGGGTGAGGTCGAGGACGCGGATGCCGTCCAGCGGAAGTCGCTCTGCCACGACGCTCAATGCTATGCCGTCCGCGGTGGAGGTCGCTCCGTCATGGCGGCGTAGCGAGGCGCAGGATGCGGGCTCGCTGGCAAGGATCGAGGGGTGAGCGGAGCGGAAACGTGGTGGTGTCACGTTGAGCACCGCACGCCACGTGGGACGCAGCCAGCGTGGCCGCAGGCCAGCCGCAGCGGCCGCTCATTGCGGAACGACCTCCTGGGTCAGCTGAGCTTGGCCAGCTCGGCCAGCGCCCAGTCGCGGTGCTTGCCGGGCTTGACGTTCCGCTTGGCCGCGGCAAGCGTGCCGTCGGGGGCGATCACGAACCCCGAGCGGATGATCCCGAAGTATGTCTTGCCGTAGTTCTTCTTCTCGCCCCACGCCCCGTAGGCGTCGGCCACCGCGTGGTCGGAGTCCACCAGCAGCGGGAACGGCAGCGAGAACTTCGACCGGAACCTGGAGTGGGAGTCGGCCGCGTCGGGGCTGACGCCCAGCACCACCGCTCCCCGCTGCTCGAACTCGCCCCAGCTGTCGCGGATCTCGCAGGCCTGCTTCGTACACCCCGAGGTGTCGTCCTTGGGGTAGAAGTAGAGCACCACCGGGGACCCGCGGAGGCCGCTCAGGGATACCCGCTCGCCGGTGTCGGATTCGAGCTCGAAGTCGGGTGCGGGCTGGCCGGGCTCGACCATGGCGCCGGTACTCTAGTGGCCGCCCCGTGCCAAGCACCCTGGAACCGCTCCGAGATCGCGACTTCCGCCTGTATTTCACAGGCGAGGCGGTGTCGTCGGTGGGCAGTGGCCTGCACGTCGTCGCCCTGGGCTGGTACATGCTCGCCCGCACCGGATCGGCCACCGACGTCGCCCTGGTGTGGACGGTGACGCTGGGCGCGGGCCTCGTCGCGCTGCCGGTGACCGGGCCGCTGGCCGATCGTCACTCCAGGCGGATGCTGTGCATTGCCGCCGACGTGCTGCGGCTGGTCATGGTGGGGGTGCTGGCCGGCCTGGCGTTCGCGGGCACTCCTCCGCTGTGGGCGATCTACCTGCTGACGTTCGTGATCGGGCTCGGCCACAACGTCTTCTTTCCGTCCATCATGGCCCTGCTCCAGGAGATCATCCGCAAGGATCAGCTGGTCAATGCGAGCGGCCTGGTGGAGGTCACGTTCCAGGTCGGCAACCTCACGGGCGCCGCGGTCGGCGGCCCGCTGCTGGTGCACTTCGGGCTCGGCTGGGCGCTCACGATCGACTCCGTCACCTATCTGGTGTCGGCCGTCGCGCTGCTGGCATTGCATCACCGCCCGGCCCCGGTGGAGCACCACCTGCCGTTCCTGCGCATGGTGCGGGATGGGCTCGGCTACCTACGGGGCAACGCGCCGGTGGCTGCCTTCGGCTTGGTCAGCGTGCTGCCGTTCGTGGCCACCATCAGCCTCAACGTGGTGTTCGTGTCGTACGTGCTCGACGTGTTGCACAGGTCGGCGACGGTGTACGGGCTGACCGACATGAGCTACGGCGCGGGCGCGCTGGCGTCCGGCTTCCTGGCGGCGCTGCTGGTGATCCGCCTGGGGGAGTGGTCTGCCATGCTGACGACGCTGGTGGTGCTGGTCTGCGGGTACCTCGCGCTGGCCCTCGGGCCGGCCGGGGTGCTGGGCGTGTTCCTGCTGTCGGCGCTGATCGGCTTCTGCTCCTCCGGCTTCCGCGTGATCTCCAACTCGGTGCTGCTGCGCGTCGTCCCCAATCAGGTCATGGGGCGCACCAGCGCCACCATCTTCCTGGTCTCGATCCTGCTGCAGGTCGTGGTGACCCTGGCAGTGGGCCCGCTCATCAACCATTCCTCGGCCCGCGGTGGGTTCGTCATGCTGGCCGCCATCGTGTCGGTCGCCGCCATCTCGCTGGCGCTTCTGCTGCCGCGTCTGCGGGCGCTTCCCGCGGCGGTCGCCGAGAGCGGCTGATAGCGTCCTCGGGCATGCCCGTGGTGCACGCCGTGGTGGGGTCACTGCTGATCGCCGCCAACCTCGCCGTGGCGGTCTGGGGCTACATCGGCTACCGCCGGAACGCGCCTCCGGGCCAGTTCTTCATGCACCTGCTGGCGTTCGCCCAGACCCTCGTCATCGCCCAGGCCACGCTGGGCCTGGTGCTGCTGTCGCAGGGCTACGAGCCCGGCGACCGGCTGCACTTCGTGTACGGGCTGCTGCCCCTGCTGGCCATCGCGTACCCGTATGCTTTGCGCGGTGAGGACGGCCGCCGAAACATGCTCTACTTCACCGCCGGGTCAGCCCTGGTGGCGGCGCTGGGCATCCGCGCGTTCATGACGGGACCGCACTGATGACGCGAGACCAGGTGCGCGGCGCCCTGATCATCGTCGGCCTGGCCGTCCTGGCCACGGTGTTCTTCAACCAGTCCCAGCAGATCGCCGGCATCGTGTTCGGCGCCCTGGGGCTGCTGTTCATCGTGCTCATGTGGTACTTCGGGTACTCCTGGTACCGGAACAACCTGACGGCCATCTCGCTGATGCCCGACCGCCAGCGAAACGCGCTGTACGCGGGCATCGGCGCGTTGACCGTGGCCGCGGCCATGTGGTCGCTCGACCAGTTCGGGCTGATCCGGCTGGGCGGGTTCGAGGTGCCGGTGGTGCTGCTCGGCCTGGTCGGCGCAGTGGTGGC
>JBQCGJ010000395.1:0-2565 GCA_051955775.1 Gaiellales bacterium
TGAGCTGGGCCAGGGTGGCCGCGGAGCGCGCCGCCGCCTCGGCCAGCAGGGCTCCGGTGAGCGCGTCGCCCTCCAGGTTGCGGTTCCCCGTCTCGGCGATGTCGGCCGCCAGCGTGGCCACCTCGGAGGCGATCTCCAGGATCTCCATCGGACACGCGATGGCGCCCGCAACGGCCAGGTCGAGCTCGCGATGGCGTTCGGCGCCCGGCGGCAGCTTCAGCGCTGCCAGCACCACGCCGTAGGCCTGGCCGTCGGCGTGCGCGAGCGTGGCCACCCGCCGGCGCAGCGCCTGGGCCCGCTCATGCACTCGCTCGAGCCCGCGCGCGGAGGCGAACGACGTCGCCATCTCGACCAGCCCTGCCGCGAACGCGCACGTGATCGCCGCCGCTGCGCCGCCGCCCGGCGCAGGTGTACGGGCCGCGAGCTGTTCGAGGAACTGCTCGACGGTCTCGCTCAGATACGGGTCGGGGAGACCCGCCTCGCCGTTCGCGGTGGCGGCTTCAGAAGAGTCCGATCGTCCTGCCATCCTCATCGATGTCCACGTTCAGGCCGGCCGGGGTCTTGCCCAGGCCGGGCATCTGCATGATGTCTCCGCACAGCGCGGTCAGGAATCCGGCTCCAGTGTACGGGCGGATGTCGCGAACCGGAATCCGGAATCCGGACGGCGCGTTCTTGAGGTTCGGGTCGGCGGTGATCGAGTACTGGGTCTTGGCCATGCAGATGGCCAGCGAGCCCAGACCGTCGCGCGTGAACTGCTCGATCTTCTGCTTGGCCACCGGCAGGAAGTCCACGCCGTCGGCCTGGTAGACATTGGTTGCGATCTTCTCGATCTTGGTCGCGATGGGGTCGTCGTCCTCGTACGTGAAGCGGAACGAGCTGGGCTGCTCGCAGGCGTCGACGATGGCCTCTGCCATCTCGACCGCGCCCGGGCCGCCCTTCGAGAAGCCCTCGTTGAGGGCGGTGGCGTGCGCCCCGAACTCCGCACCCAGCCTGGCCACCAGCGCGCACTCCTCGTCGGTGTCGCCCGGGAAGCGGTTGACCGCGACCACGCACGGCAGGCCGAACCGGCGGGCGTTCTCGATGTGGTGCTGCAGGTTGGCCGATCCGCGCTCGATGGCCTCCAGGTTCTCCTTGGCGGAGTTGCGCGGGTCGTCCTCCAGGCCGCCCTGCTCCTTGAGCGCCTTGACGGTGGTCACCATCATCACCGCGCTGGCCCGCAGTCCGGCCGCCCGGCACACGATGTTCATGAACTTCTCCATGCCCAGGTCGGAGCCGAACCCGGACTCCGTGACCAGGTAGTCGCCGATCTTGATACCTACCAGGTCGGCCACGATGGAGCTGTTGCCGTGGGCGATGTTGCCGAACGGGCCGATGTGCATGAAGGCCGGCTGGCCCTCCAGCGTCTGGATCAGATTCGGCTTCAGGGCGTCCTTGAGCAGCACGGTCATCGCCCCCGCGCAGCCGATCTGCTCGGCCTTCACCGGCTCGCCCTCGTACGTGTAGCCGACGGTGATCTCGCCCAGCCGCCGGCGCAGGTCGTGCAGCGACGTGGCCATGCCCATGATGGCCATGATCTCGGAGGCGGCCGTGATGTCGAACCCGGTCTCGCGGGGGATCCCGTGGGTGCGCCCACCCAGCCCGCTGACGATGTTCCGCAGGTGCCGGTCGTTCATGTCCAGCGCCCGCCGCCACGTGATCTGGAGCGGATCGATGCCCAGCTTGTTGCCGTGGAAGATGTGCGCGTCGATGAACGCGGCCAGCATGTTGTTGGCCGCGCCGATGGCGTGGAAGTCGCCGGTGAAGTGCAGGTTCAGGTCCTCCATCGGCACCACCTGCGTGAGCCCGCCCCCGGCCGCCCCGCCCTTGATGCCGAACACCGGGCCCAGCGACGGCTCGCGCAGGCACAGCACGGGTCGCTTGCCGATCGCGCCCAGGCCCTGGGTGAGCGACACCGAGGAGGTGGTCTTGCCCTCGCCCGACTTGGTCGGGGTGACCGCGGTGACGCACACGACCTTGGCGTCGGACACGTCCTTCAGCCGGTCGATCGCGCTCAGGCTGATCTTCGCCTTGTACCTGCCGTACAGATCGATCTCGTCGTCCTCCAGGCCCGCGTCGCGGGCGATGTCCGCGATCGGTCGGAGGACGGCTTCCTGGGCGATCTCGAGGCTCGACTTCACGGCAGCTCCTTGCGGTGGATGGTCAGTGGGATACGGCTGCGGCGCCGCGCTCCGAGACCAGCTCGTTCTCGTAGAAACGCGCGAGGCGGAAGGGGGCGATCAGGTCGGGTGTGCGCTTGGTGGCGGCCAGCTCGGCCATCGTCTTGCCGACGATCGGCGAGGCCTTGAAGCCGTAGGTGCCCCAGCCGGCGTCCATCAGGAAGCCGTCCACCTCGGTCACGCCCATGATCGGGGAGTAGTCCGGCGACACGTCGCACAGGCCGGTCCACTGGCGCAGGATGCGGGCGTTCCCGAGCATCGGCAGCAGCTCCACCATGTGCATCGCCAGGTCCTCGATGAAGCGGAATGTGCCCTTGTTCGAGTAGCCGGAGTAGGGCTCGATCTCCGA
>JBQCGJ010000396.1:0-5196 GCA_051955775.1 Gaiellales bacterium
ACAGGAAGAACACGCCCGACATGCCGAACAGCCGCAGCCCCAGCGACTTGTGGTCGGTGGAGGCCACCAGCGCCAGCCAGCCCCGCACCCGCGGCTCGGGCGGCATCACGACCGGTGGCTGCGTGGTGGTCACCCGACGCCTGCCTTCGCCCGCTGGGCGGACAGCCACCTGAAGAACGCCCGGGCCGGCAACACTCGCACCCGGAACCGCATCTGGGAGTGGTCCCAGCCGCAGAACTGCGCGCACTGGCCGAGCATCACCGCCGGGTGCGGGAAGGTCAGCACGAACCGGTTGGTGAAGTCGGGGAACGCGTAGCGCTTGAACCGCATGGCGGGGATGAAGAAGCTGTGCAGCACGTCCTGCGAGCGAAGGTCGATCTCGACCGGCCGCCCCGCCGGCACCACCAGCGTCGCGTACCGCGGGTGGGACGAGCCCACGTCAACGCCGGTGTTCGAATGGCCGTCCGGGTAGGTGAACTGCCACTCCCACTGGAAGGCGGTGGCCCGTATGCGCACGCTCGGTGAGGCGGCCAGGGCATCGACTCGGTTCTCGACATGGAACGTGATCACCAGCAGCCCGGCGGCGATCAGGGCGATCACCACCACATAGGCGGTTTCCAGGCGGGGGGCGGAGTGCGTCTGCCGCGGCCAGGCCTCGGAGCGACGGCGGAACTTCACGGCCGCGAGCAGGATGGCGATGGTCACCAGCACCCCGATCCCCAGCAGCAGCCAGAGGTAGATGCGCCAGAGCCATGCGAACTGTGCCGCGGTGTCGTGAGTGGCGATGTCCAGCACTGGGCGAGGGCGGGCCGGGCAGCCGCTCTGCCCGCCGCTACCGATCTACCCTCCGGGGGGCCTTTCAAACCGCCGGCGGCGGTGTTTGGCGGGCCGCCCGGACGGGAACGAGGTCGGCCATGAGCGCTCCCCCGATTGGACGTACCCGGTGGGCGATCGCCGAGGGCTACATCCCCGATCGCAGCACCGGCCCAGAACCCGAGCTCGAGAGCCACGAGACGGCCTGCCTGCTGAATACCACCGACCAGCCGGCGGAGGTGACGATCACGGTCTACCTGACAGACCGCGACCCCATCGGTCCCTACCGGGTGACGGTGCCGCCGCGACGCACGCTGCACCTGCGGCTGGGCGAGCTGCGCGACCCCGAGCCCGTGCCGCGGGCCACCGACTACGCGAGCGTCTACGAGTCGACCGTGCCGATCGTCGTCCAGCACTCCCGGCTCGACTCGCGGCAGGCCGAGAACGCACTGCTGAGCACGATCGCGTTTGCGGACTGAGGCCGGCGGTGAGCTCGTCGTTCATCACCCGCCGCGTCGCTCCCGTGCAGATCGGCCCGCTCGACGTGACGGTGCACACCGTGCTCACCGACGGCCACGAGGCGGACGGCACGCTGGAGTGGGACTCGACCACCGCGGTGGTGGTGCGGGCCTGCGCGGGCACGGTGACCGGCGTGGGCTACACATATACCGATGCCGCCTGCGCGGAGGTGATCCGCGGCAAGCTGTCGCCGCTCGTCGAGGGCCGCGACCCGATGGACGTGCGGGCGGCCTGGGATGCGATGTCCCGCAGTGTCCGAAACTTCGGCCGGCCGGGCATCTGCGCGTCTGCGATCGCGGCCGTGGACAGCGCGCTGTGGGATGTGAAGGCGCGGCTGCTCGACGTGCCGCTGGTGTCGCTCCTGGGCGCCGCCAGGGACTCGATCCCGGTGTACGGCAGCGGAGGCTTCACCTCGTACTCCGACGAGCGGCTGGCCGAGCAGGTCGGGGCCTGGGTGCGGCACGGAATCGGAGCGGTCAAGATCAAGGTGGGGTCCGAGCCTGAGCGCGATCCCCACCGCATCAGAGTCGCGCGCGGCGCGGTGGGGCCGGACGTCGCGCTGATGGCCGACGCCAACGGCGCCTACGCCCGCAAGCAGGCGCTGGCCATGGCGGAGGAGTTCGCGGCCGAGAACGTGAGCTGGTTCGAGGAGCCCGTGTCGTCGGACGATCTCGAGGGGCTGCGCCTGCTGCGCGACCGAGCGCCCGCCGGCATGGCGATCACGGCCGGGGAGTACGGCTATGACCTGCCGTACTTCCGGCGCATGATCGAGGCCGGAGCGATCGACGTGCTCCAGGCCGACGCGACCCGCTGTCTCGGCATCACCGGGTTCATGGGCGTGGCCGCGCTGTGCGAGGCGGCGTGTCTTCCGCTGTCGGCGCACACCGCTCCGGCGCTGCACACGCACGTCTGCTGCGCCGCGGGCCCCGCCGTGTCACTGGAGTACTTCCACGACCACGAGCACGTCGAGCAGGTGCTGTTCGACGGCCTGCCGGAGCTTCGTCAGGGCTGCCTGGTGCCCGACCTGTCGCGGCCCGGCAACGGTCTGGAGCTGCGGCTCGAGAATGGAGGGATGGGATGAGGAACGGCATGCGAGGGCGGCTCGAGCAGGCCCGCCGGGGCCGTGTACAGCAGCTGTTGTCCGCGGTGGCGGCGGGGAGCGCGCTGGCGCTTGGCGCGGAGATCTACTTCGAGCACTACAAGGGCTCGTTCGCCGACCGCTGGATGTGGACGCCGATCCTGGCCACGCCGCCGCTGGTGGTCGCAGGCGTTGCCGGTGTGTTCTCGGAGCGTGCGGCCCGCACCGCCCTTCCGGTGGCGTCGGCGGTGTTCGCGGTCGACGGCGCCGTGGGCGTGGTGACCCACCTGCGGGGTGTGCTGCGCAAGCCCGGGGGCGCACGCGAGCCCCTGTATAACCTGGTCATGGGGCCGCCGCTGCTGGCGCCCGGCTCGCTGGCGCTGGTGGGCGCGATCGGGATCGCGGCCGCGTTCGCCGACCGGGAGCGGTGATGCATACCGGGTTCCGGGCGCCCCACCACCTGCCGAACCTGAGCGGCGGCCGGCCGGC
The DNA here is from genome assembly GCA_051955775.1 of Gaiellales bacterium. Classification (GTDB taxonomy): domain Bacteria; phylum Actinomycetota; class Thermoleophilia; order Gaiellales; family JAICJC01; genus DASUHT01. The sequence continues at coordinate 2,900 of JBQCGJ010000396.1, forward strand.
CGACCCCGAGCAGCTGCCCCGGCAGCGCCGCGGGACGACCCCGCAGATGCACGGCCGGTATCCGGATTACGACGTGCTGGAGGAGGCGGCCCACTGGGACGACGCGACACGGCGGGTCGTGTTCGGGCGGCTCGAGCGGCCGCCCATCCGGTTCTTTGACGAGGACCAGGCGGCCACCCTCGACGCACTTTGCAACGTGGTCACCGCACAGGACCGTGAGCCGCGCATCCCTGTGTTGCCGATGGCCGACCGTAAGTTCTTCCAAGGCGAGCTGGACGGGTTCAGATACGCCGGGATGCCTGACGACGGCGAGACGTGGAAGCTGGTCGCCCGGGGGCTGGACGAACAGGCGCAGCCGCTGGGCGCATCGCGCTCTTGCGATCTCCAGGACGACCAGCAGCTCGTGCTGTGCACACGGTTCGCGAGCGGCGAGCTGAGGGGCGGGGTGTGGGACGAGATCGACTGCGCCACCGCCTGGAAAGTTGTCACGCGAGGCATCGTGGCGGAGTTCTACTCGCACCCCTGGGCGTGGAACGAGATCGGCTACGCGGGCCCCGCGTATCCGCGTGGTTTCTCGCGCCTGGGCGTGGGCATGAGCGAGGCCTGGGAGGGAGTCGAGGCGCCGGGCTACCAGCCCGAGCCGGAGGTCGAGCGGGAATGATCCGCGACCGGCTTCCGCTGGGCGGCGCCACACCTCCGCCGTGGAACGACTCCGCCTTCCTGATGGACGTGCACCGGCGGGACGTACCGAACCGCCCCAACATGGCCCGCTACCGCGACCGCGACGAGGTCGACCTGGTGGTGATCGGGTGCGGCGCGGGCGGATCGGTGCTCGCCCAGCGGCTCGCCCGCGCCGGCTGGAAGGTGGTGGTGCTGGAGCGCGGCCCGTTCTGGGACCCCGATCGCGACTGGGTGTCGGACGAGGCCGGGGCGCACAGCCTGTACTGGACGGATGTGCGGATCGTCGGCGGCACCGACCCGGTGGAGCTCGGCAAGAACAACAGCGGCCAGGGCGTGGGCGGCTCGATGAACCACTTCGCCGGGTACGTCCCGCGCTTCCATCCGTCGGATTTCGCCACCCATACCCTCGACCGCGTGGGCGCCGACTGGCCGTACACGTACTGGGAGCTGCGGCCGCACTACGAACGGCTGGAGCGCGAGCTGCCTGCCGCCGGCCAGGATTGGCCGTGGGGCGACCCGCACGGCTACCCGCACAAGCCGCATCCGATCGGCGGCGCCGCCGAGGTGCTGTGGCAGGGATCGCTCGAGTGCGGGGTGCAGATGCGGGTGGGGCCTGTGGCCATCACCAACGGCGCCTTCGGAAACCGCCCGCACTGCATCTACCGAGGTTTCTGCCTGCAGGGCTGCAAGGTCGGCGCCAAGGGCAGCCCGCTGGTCACCCACGTGCCGGACGCCATCGAGCACGGGGCCGAGATCCGGGCCGACTCGATGGCGGTGCGGGTCGAGCTGGACGAGACCGGGGCGTGCTCGGGGGTCACATACGTGCACGATGGCGAGGAGCGTCTGCAGCGTGCGGCGGCGGTGGCTGTGGCCGGATACTCGATCGAGACCCCACGGCTGCTTCTCAACTCCGCGTGCCCACGTCACCCTCAGGGCATCGGGAACTCCGAGGATCTGGTCGGGCGGTTCGTGATGGTGCAGGGAGCCTCCCAGGTGGCGGGGCGGTTCCCGGAGCTGCTGCGGATGTACAAGGCGCCGCCGCCCGAGATCTCGTCCGAGCAGTTCTACGAGACCGACCCCGGCCGCGGCTTCGCCCGCGGATTCAGCCTGCAGACGGTGGGCCCGCTGCCCATCGGCTGGGCCGAGCACGTGATCGCCGACGGCCACTGGGGCGCAGCGCTGCGGGAGTACATGCGCGACTACAACCACTGGACGGTGATCGGGTCGCTGTGCGAGCTGCTGCCGCGGCCGGAGAACCGGGTCACCCTGGTTGACGAGGTGGACGGCGTCGGCATGCCGCGGGCCCGGCTGGACTACAGCCAGTGCGCCAACGACAGGGCCAACATCGCGTTCGCCAAGCGGGTGATGACCGACATCCTGCAGGCGGCCGGCGCCCAGGACATCCTCACCATCGACCGCTACGCCCACCTGATCGGCGGCTGCCGGATCGGCGAGTCGCCCGACGAGAGCGTGTGCGACTCCGACCATCGCGTATGGAGCGTGCCGAACCTGTTCGTGGCGGACGGGTCGGCGCTGCCCACCCAGGGCTCCGCCAACCCGGCGCTGACGGTGATGGCGACCGCTGCGCGCCTGGCGGAGCGGCTCGCCTCCGGCCG
>JBQCGJ010000397.1:0-4223 GCA_051955775.1 Gaiellales bacterium
TCTCCTCCACCAGCTCGAGGCCGCCGGCAGTCACCCGCGCCGTCCAGACGCGGCCGCCGGCGGCGACCTCGCAAGTATCGCCCACCTGCATCCGCAGCACCGCCCCCAGGTGATGCCGATCGCGCTCGGACAGCACAGCCACCCCATCCTGCACCTCGTGCGCGAAGAACCGGTAGGTGTGGCGCGTCACGGCCGCTTGCCGGGCGACACCAGCTCGGCCGCCCAGCCGTCGACCTCGGCGCGGTGGGCCACCTCCACGCCGAGGCCGGCCAGCGACTGGTCGGCTGTGAGGCCGGAGGCCAGCACCGAGCTCGGCACGTCCGGCCGGGCCAGCAGCCGTTCCAGCAGGTCGAGCTGGAGGTTCGCGATCCACAGCGGCGCCGCCGGCAGCGGGTCGGCCAGCACGTCGGCCTTCGCCACCTCCGCCGAGACGCCGTTTCGCTCGGCGTTCTCCCTCGTCGCCGCCACCGCCAGGGGATCGATGTCGAATGCGTGCAGCGGCCCGAATCCGAGCCGCACCGCCGCGATCGTGAGCACCCCGGACCCGCAGCCCAGATCCAGCGCAGGCCCCGGGGTGACCCCCTGAAGCAGCTCGAGAACGGCCCGCGTGGAGCCGTGCGCCCCCGTGCCGAAGGCCTTGCCGGGGTCGATCACCACGGCCTCGGGCTCCGCCGGATACCACGGCGGGCCGATCCACAACCTGCCCACCCGCACCGGGCGGTGATACTCGCGCCAGGCGTCCTCCCAGCCGTCGGCCACCGGCTCCGACTCCAGATCCCCGGCCGGCGCAATCTCGCCGTAGCCGGACACGACCACCTGGTTGCCCTCGGCCTCCTCCACCACACCGCCGGGGAACAGCTCCAGCATCCGGGCCAGCGCCTGCTCAGCCTCGTCAGCCGGCACCCGCACCCAGAACCGCCTCACCGAAATGCGGCCCGGATCCGGCCCAGGAAGCCGTCCTCGCCTGCATACGTGTCGGCCCCCACGGTTTGCTCGAAGCGGCGCAGAAGCTCCCGCTGGTCATCCGTCAGCCGCCGCGGCACGAGCACGTTCAGCACCACCCGCTGATCGCCGCGGCCGCGGCCGTTCAGCACCGCCGTGCCCTTCCCCCGCAGCACCAGCACATCTCCAGGCTGGGCGCCCGGTTTGATCTCCACGCGTTCGGGGCCCTCCAGCGTCTCAACGTCCAGGTGGGCGCCCATCGCAGCCTGGGTGAAAGGCACGTCGAGCACGGACACGAGGTCGTTGCCGTCGCGCCGGAACCGCTCGTCCTCGGCCACCGCGACCGCCACGTACAGATCGCCGGGCTGCGCCCCACGTTCGCCCTCGTGGCCGCGCCCCGGCAGCCTCAGCCGCTGGCCATCGGCGATCCCCGCCGGTATCTGCACCTCGACGCTGCGCGGCTCGGCCACCCGTCCGCGGCCCCTGCACTGCGTGCACGGAGACTTCACAATCTGCCCGCGGCCCCCGCACGTGGCGCACGTCCCGGTCTGCACGAACTGCCCGAAGGCCGTCTGGGCCACGTGCTGCAGCCGGCCGCTGCCGCCGCAGGTTGCGCACGTGTCGGGCGTCGTCCCGGGCTCGGCGCCGTTCCCGCCGCACCGCCCGCAGGCGGTCACCACCTCGACCTCGACATCCCTGGTCACGCCGAACGCGGCCTCCGCCAGCGTCAGCTGGACGGTCGCAGCAGCGTCGCCGCCACGGGCCGGGCCGCGCCTCCGCCCGCCACCGAACACGTCGTCGCCGAAGAAGGCGCCAAGCAGGTCGGACAACGCGGAGAAGTCCATGAACTGCTCGGTGTGGAACTCGGTGCCGGCCACCCCGGCGTGCCCGAACCGGTCGTAACGGGCGCGTGTGTCCGGGTTGGACAAAACCTCATACGCCTCGGCGGCCTCGCGGAACCGCTCGCCGGCCGCGGGATCGGGATTGACATCGGGGTGGAGCTCGCGGGCCATTCGCCGGAACGACTTCTTGACGTCCGCGTCGCTCGCCTCCCGGGGGATCCCCAGCACCTCGTAGTAGTCGCGCGTCGCCACCCGGCCATTCTAGGCGGGTGCGGTTGTGGCCCCTGCGCTCCGGATGTGACGCGGCCGGCGCCCCCGCCCACGAGGGCGCCCGGACGCCGGCCGTCGAGATTCGAAGCTAGGAACTCACCACTGGTGGAAACCACGCGGAACGTGGTTTCCGACATGAGCAACGAGCAGCGCCAGCGACGTGGCGCAGGCCAGCAATGCCGGCCGCCTCGCGATGAACTTCATCTGAGCTACCTCCTGCCCCCCCAGGGGACCCGTTACCACCGCACGTCCTGCAGCGCCTCGGCTGCCCGCCGATACAGATCTGCTGCCGTCCGCGATTGACCTCTGCGCTCGGCAACATCGCCCAGCGCCACCCATGCACCGGCCAGATGACTGACCGTTTCGACCGCCTGGAAACATCCGGCGGCCTTGCGGAACGACCGTTCGGCGTCGTCGACTCGCTCGAGTGCCAAGAGCGCTCGGCCGATCACCATTCGGGCATTCCCTTCTTCTTCTCGGTATTCCTCGCGATCGCTCAATAGCTCGATCGCGCGATTCCCGCTCTCGATCGCACCTTCCGGATCGCCCGCATGCATGCGAGCCGAGGCCAGCGACGACGCGGCGAACGCCGCATCGACCTTGTTGTCCTGTTCGACTGCAATCCGGAACGACTCGCGGAGCAGCGGCACTGCCTCGTCCGGCTTGCCGGTGATGGCACGCAACTGCCCCAGGTTGTTCAGCAGCTTGCCGACGTACTCGTGGTCGGCCACCCGCTCGTAGAGCGCCTTGGAGTGCTCGGCATACTCCCGCGCAAGGGAGTACTGGTTGCGCCGCTCGGCCACCAGAGAGGCATCCAGGTACGTCTCCGCCAGCACCCTGTCGTCGTGCAGGGCGTGCGCCAGCTCGAGGGCCTGCTCCACGTCCTCGGCAGCGGCGGTGAAATCCTTCTGACGACGGCGGATCTTCGCCCGGGCGTTGAAGATGCGGGCGCGCAGGGCGTCTGAGGGCCGGCCGTCCAGGTCGCTCAGGCGCAGCGCCTCGTCCAGCAGCGCCACGGCTGTGGCCAGGCTGCCCATCTTGTAGCGCACGACGCCCATGCGGTACAGCACCGTGGCCCGCTCCTGCGGATCCAGACGCTCCGCATGCGCGCGGGCGTGGGTCAGCGCCTGCAGCGCCTGATCCATCATGCCCAGGTTCTGGTAGGCCCAGCCGCGGGCCTGCTCGACCCGAAGCTGCATGCGGGCATCCTGGATGCGCGCGACCGACTCGTCGACCTCTGCCAGCGCCGACAGGGCGGTCTCGTAGCGGTGTCCCTCGATCTCCGCCTCGGCCCGCGCCAGCACCGCCTCGCAGGCGGCCCGGGCGGAGGCCTCGCTGGTGCCCTCGACGGCCGAGCGGTGGATACCCAGCCGCTCTGCGAACCACGCGATCGCCGCGTCCGAGGGCTTGGTCTTGCCCAGCTCGACCTGGCTCACGTACTCCTTGGTGAAGCGCGTCCCGCCCAGCTCGGCCTGGGTCAGCCCGGCGCCCACCCTGAGCTCGCGTACGCGCATTCCGATCGCGGTCGGGGCGCTGGTGCGGCGGACGATACGACCCTCAGCAGCGTGAGAACGTGTGCCCATGTGCTCACACTAGCGCAACTTGATCGACTTGACCAGTGCCCTTTCTCATTCGCTTCACTATTGGGAGAATCCGTTTTGGAAAGCTGAAATTCGTCGGTCAAGTACCTACCTGGCCGTTTACTTGATTTCACCCATTTATGGTACTTGACTCAGTGCCGCCGGGGCTCTATTGTGGGACTTACAGCGAAACGGCACAGCCGAGACGGCGATGCCGGAGACCACAATCTGAGTCGGTGGGCCGCCGACAGGGAATCTCAGGTCTCCGTTAGGGGTCACATCGTCTAACTCGGTGCCGGGGGTCGGAGTCAGGCGCGGTGGTGAGGACTGGAGCCCCTCACCACCGCGCGACTCACTTAAAGGGCGGCGGCTCCGGGCACACCCGCATCGGCGGCCGTTTCGCTCTCGTGACCGTTCCGATGCCCAACCTGGTTCGCACGTCGGGCCCGGCCCCACGGTGCGGCCGGCCCAACGCCGTTACTCCTCGTACACGTCGGCGACGAACTCGGAGAGCGCGTGGGCGGCGCCGCGCACCGAGCGGATCGCGGCCGCGTAGTCCATGCGCCGCGGCCCGATCACCGAGACGGTG
>JBQCGJ010000398.1:0-17422 GCA_051955775.1 Gaiellales bacterium
AGGCCGTAGCGGCCGGGGATCTCCAGGTCGTTCGCCCACGCGTCCATGCCGCCGACCGAGATGGCCGCGATCACGAAGTCGGCGTCCACCAGCGACTCCCGCTGGTCGAGCGTCGAGCGCACCTGGAGCGCGCTGCCCTCGCCGGCCACGAGCTTGTCGCCCAGCTCCTGCATGACGCCCAGCCGGCCCTCGTCGATGTCCATCAGCGTGACCGTGCCGGCGCCCAGCGACTCCGACTGGATCAGCCGCCGCAGCAGCAGCGGGACGAAGCTCGAGCTGCCGCCCCCGATGATCGTGACCTTGTGTCCCATCACATCTCCTCCCCTAGTGCGTGCGAAAGTCGAGCATGGCAAGGACGCAGGGAGCCCCGATATCGGGAATATCGGGGCGACCGAGGACGCCGCCAGGTGAAGACTTGCAGCCGCACTAGCCCATGCTGTCGTCTGACATGGGCAGAATCGATGCCTCGAACATGCGGCCGGTGCGCGGCCTGGTGACGGCGTAGACGACCGCGTCGGCCACCTCCTCGGCACGCAGCATCCCGGGCAAGTCGGCATCCTCCGGGGTGCGCCCACGGCCCATTGCAAACGCGGTCTCCACACCGCCCGGGGCGAGGATCGAGCAGCGCACCCCCTTCGCGAACAGCTCGTGGTCGAGCGAGCGCATGAACCCGATCTGGGCGTGCTTGGTGGCCGCGTAGACCGCCTCACCCTCGGGCGCCCGCTGGCCTGCGACCGAGGTCACGGCGACCAGGTCCGCCGCCGAGCTCTCCAGCAGACGCGGCAGTCCGGCGCGGATGGTGGCCAGGAACCCGGTCACGTTGGTGTCGATCATCTCCTGCATCCACTCCGGATTCAGCTCGAGGAACGGCCCGTATGCGCCCACCCCCGCGTTGGCGACCAGGATGTCGAGCCCGCCGAACCGCTCCACGCACGCCTTCACCAGCGACTCGATCTGATCCGGCTCGCGCACGTCGCAGGGCTGCGCCAGAGCGCCGGCGATGCCCAGGTCGTCACCGCTGCGGGACGCCAGCGCGAGCTTCGCCCCGCCGCCGGCCAGCGCTCGCGCCGTGGCCGCCCCGATCCCGCTTGACGATCCCGTAACCAGAGCCACCCGGCCCTCGAGTTCACTCATCCGTGGCTTCCCTCCTGACAGTGATCGGCGTGGGGCGTGGACGGGGGCACGTCGAGCGCGGGGTTGCGCTCGAAGAACCCCACCGGCTTCAGGGTGAACCCGATCGTGGCCACCGGCATCACCGGCCAGTCCTCCGGCCGCGGCACGTGATGGTGGCCGAACGTATACCAGACGACGATGTCCCGGTCGGCGACGGGCCGGTCGGCGCTCGTCCACTCCGGGAGCCCCGCACCGCCGGGGTGCTGGCTGGGGTATTCGCCGGCTGCGTACCGCTCGGACGGCTCGTAGGGGGTCACCCACAGGTGGTGGTGAATGAATCCCGCGCGCTTCGACACCGGGGCGTCGGGCTGCGCGAACGGCAGCGCGTTCTCGCCGGGGATCAGCCGGTACGCGACCGGCTCGCCGAGCCGGTGGCGGATCGCCGGGTTGACGATCTCCCACCACCGCGCAGACGCCTGGTCGGCTCGCCGGCGCGCCGTCTGCTCGGTCTCCAGCCGCCGCCGGCGGGCCCGGAATGCGTTGCCGTACGGGTTCTCCGGCCCCGCCGGCAGCGACTCCGTCCACACCTCCTCGACCGCGTTGTGGAGGCCGTCGACGTCCAGGTCGAGGCGCATGTTGAAGAAGTGCTGATGCACCATCGCGTTCAGGCCGGGAGCGACCAGGGTGCCGTGCTCGGGTCGCACGCCGGGCGCCACCGCGCCGGTCGACAGAACGCCGGTCAGCTTCACCTCGAAGGCGATCGTGCCGTCCTGGTACAGGTACCAGAAGAAGCCGTAGTCGTAGTTGCCGATGGCCGAGAAGGACGAGATCACCAGCCGCCGTGAGCGCCGCACCTCACCCCGCCCGTCGCGCCACTCGACGTGCCGCCACAGCACCCCCACGTCCTCCTCGTGCATGCAGATCGCGTTCGGGATCTCGACCGGCTCGCCCGAGGCGTCGTTCACGACCGCGTCCAGATACACGATCTCGCCCAGGCAGTCGCACCCGCGGGTCAGCGACGAGGCCGCCACTCCGACCCCGTTCTCTCCCGCGTCGAACGCGTTCTTGAAGTAGTGGGTTGGACTGGGATCGCCGTACGGCACGACCATCTCGGACAGCGATGCCCGGTGCATGATGGGGCGCAGCCGCCCGCCGTCCTCGTACCCCACGCGGTTCAGCACGAGCCCCTCGCGCGGCGTGAATCCGACGTGCAGTTGCCAGCGCTGCCAGCGCACTACCCGGCCTTCCACGGTGAATCCGGCGCCGTGGGGCTGGGTGATCTCCAGCGGCGCGATGTCGTCGCGCAGCCGGCCGGCCGCGGCCACGTCGAAGTTCCCGCTCTCGGGCGGCACCGGCACGACGCCGTGGTCGTCGATCCGCAGCACCTCGAGCGTGTTCAGGTCGACCAGCGCAATCACGCCGTCGACGGGGTGCGCCCACTCGTTGTCGCCGGGACTCGGCCGCACGAACGCGACGCACCGGGCCAGCCGCCGTTCCGATTCCTCCGGGCGGCCGAAGTGCGCAGCCGGCCAGGCGTCGACCTGGATGGTGTCCGGGTCGGTCACCCCGCGCCGGGCCAGCGCCGCCTGGAACTCGGGGTGCATACGAAGCAGCTCCTCGGCCTCCATCAGCTCGGCCACCACCGCCATCGGCTGCACGCCGGTCAGCACCCGCCAGTCCGTCACCGCCGTCTCGTCGAGGGACACCTCCGCCTCGATCGTCTCCCCGCTGCCGTGGTCGATCAGCACCAGCTCGGCCGCACGCACGGGCCTCGGGCCGCCCGTCTCCCAGGCCAGAAGCTCGTCCTTGGGCGGCTCGCGCAGCGTGATGGTGACGAACCGGATCCGGCTGTGGCCGGCGAACTGCGAGCTCTCGCGCGCGATCCGGGCGGCCGCGTCGACCTCAACCGCGGTCAGCGGATCGAGAGGGTGGGCTTGATCTTGGGCCATGGGATTCCGTAGTATCGCGATTGTGAAGTCGACTCAGCGCGTCCTTGCGAGCGTCACGGCAGTCGCGCTGGCCGTGGCTGCGGGCTGCGGTTCGAGCTGCAGCTCGGGGGGCGGTGGAAGCACAAGCGAGTCGATCCGCGGACAGACGATCACCGTGCTCGTGCCGTACAAGATGCCGCAGAGGCTGCTCAACGAGTTCACCGCGCAGACCGGCGTCAAGGTCAACTACGTGGTCACCGGCTGGGACGCCACCCACACCAAGCTGATCGTGGCCAACTCCGCCAAGACCTACATCGCCGACGTGGCGGAGTTCGACTGGTCGTTCACCGGGCAGTTCGCCGGCGCGGGCTGGGTCGAGCCGCTGGACGACGTGCTGCCCAAGTCGCTCCTGAACGACCTCAAGAACACCGACGCCGCGTTCCAGTCCGGCGGCAAGACCTACGCCGCCTGTTACTCGAACGACTTCCGTGTGTCCATGTACAACAAGGCGATGTTCCAGAAGGCGGGGATCTCGCAGTTCCCGACCACCTTCAGCCAGCTCGCCCAGGACGTGCAGAAGCTGAAGACGGCCGGGATCCAGTACCCGCTGGCCATCCCCATGGCCGCCACCGAGGGCGGCGTCACGCCGTGGTACCTGCTGACCCTGGCGATGGGCGGCCAGTTGTTCGACCCCAACCTGAAGCCGGCGTTCCAGAGCCCCAGCTCAGCGGGCTACAAGGCCCTGCAGTGGGAGACCAACGCGCTCAAGAACGGGTGGGTGTCACCCGGCTCCGTATCGATGGACGACACGCAGGCGTTCAACAACTTCACGGCCGGCCAGAACGCGATCGTGCTGGCCACCGGCCCGGGCAACATGCCGACGGCCAACGATCCCAGCCAGTCCAGCATCGCCGGCAAGGCGGCGATGGGGCTGGTGCCCGGCAACACCGCTCCCGGCGCGTCGTTCGGGCTGCCGGAGGGGCTGTCGATCCCGGTCACCGCCAAGCACAAGGCGGCCGCGGCCGCGTTCATCGAGTGGTGGGAGAAGCCCAAGAACGCGATCCAGATCTACAAGACGCAGGGCAGCCTGCCGTGCGGCGTTTCCACCATCAAGCAGCTGGTCGCCTCCGGCCAGCTCCAGGGCGGGGACGTGCTGAACCAGGAGCTGTCGCACGTGAAGCCGCTGTTCCCGCAGGGCGCGCCGATCTGGTACTCGCAGTTCAGCTCTGACGCGCAGGGGCTCCTGAACGCCGCCGTCAAGGGCCAGATGAGCATCTCCAGCGCGCTCAACCAGCTCGCTGCAAAGACCGCCGCCCGAACGCAGTAGTGCAGATGCGCGTCTGGCGGAACCGGGACGGCGACCGGGCTGCCCGCGAGACCCAGATCCTGGGCTGGATCCTGGTCGCGCCCGCCATCGTGGCCGTCGTCGCGCTGGTGCTCTACCCGCTGGTCAAGGGGTTCCAGCAGAGCATCAGCTCGGGCGGCATCCTGTTCGGGGAGAAGCCCGGCTACGTCGGCCTTCGCAACTACCGCGACGTGATCCACGACCCGGTGTCGATCGACGCCATGCGGCACACCGCCGAATACGTGCTGCTGGCCGTGTCCCTCGAGCTGGTGCTGGGGATCTTCGTGGCTGTCACGCTGCGCACGATCTTCCCCGGCCGCGGCATCGTGCTGGCCATCCTGATCCTGCCGTGGGCGCTGCCGTCGGTCGTCTCGGGCGTGCTCTGGCGGCGCATCTTCGACCCCCAGAACGGGCTCCTGAACAGCGTGCTGCTGCAGCTCCACGTGATCAGCCAGCCGCACGTCTGGCTGGCCAGCGGACGCGGCGCGATCGTCTACATCACGCTCGTGCACGTGTGGGGCGTGCTGCCGCTGGTCAGCCTGATCTTCCTGGCCGGGCTGCAGAGCATCCCCGACGAGGTGTACAGCGCCTCAAGCGTGGACGGAGCCGGGCCGTGGAGGCAGTTCCGGTACATCACGCTGCCGCTGCTGCGGCCGTCGATCGCGATCGCGCTGACGGTGGGCACACTGCTTGCGATCTCCATCTTCGACGAGATCTATGTGCTGAACGGCACCGCCCTGAACACCCGATCGATCCTGATCCAGGTCTACAACACGACCTTCGTGGAGGCCGACTTCGCCCACGGCACGGCGCTGGCGTTCCTGCTGGCCGCGGTGACGGCGGTGTTCGGCGCGGCCTACGCGCTGGTGCTGCGGAGGGCCACCGTATGAACTCCATCGGCTGGCGGATCGCCAAGGTGGCGGCGGTTGCCCTGATCGTCGTGTGGTCGTTGGCGCCGATCGCGCTGGGCATCTCGACCAGCATCTCCACCCAGCGCGAGGTGAACGCGGTGCCCACCCGGTGGGTTCCGCACCACCCGACCCTGAAGGCCTACCGCGACCTGCTGGAGGGCACCAGCGCCTCGGCCCGCGCCGGCGGCACGGTGACGGAGGCGGGCACGTTCGAGCACGCGATGAAGAACAGCGCGATCATCACCCTGGCCGCCACCGCCCTCGTGCTGGTCGCGGCGACCATGTCGGCGTACGCCTTCGGGCGGCTGCGGTTCCGCTATGGGCAGGTGGTCATGAGCGTCCTCGTCGGGACGATGATCGTGCCCATCTTCGTGATCGTGATCGCGCTGTTCAAGCTGATGGCCAACGCCCAGCTGATCGACACCAAACGCGGATTGGTGCTGGTGTTCCTGGCCACGCTCACGCCGCTTGCCACGTGGCTCCTGTACACCCAGGTGCGGGAGATGCCGGTGGAGCCGGAGGAGGCGGCGCTGATCGACGGCTGCCGCCGCTGGCAGGCCTTCGTGCGAATCGTGATCCCGCAGATGAGCTCGGGGATCGCGGCGGTGGCGGCCATCCTCGCCCTCTCGGTGTGGGGTGAGTTCCTGATCCCGCTCCTGCTCACCTCGACCATGAACGCGACGCCGGTGACCGTGATCATCACCCAGTACGTCGGCAAGTACACGACCAACTACCCGATCCTGGCCGCGGCCGGCGTGCTGGCGCTGATCCCGCCGGCCGTACTGGCGCTCGTGCTCAACAAGCGGATCACCGGCATGCTGGCGGGATCGTCGTGAGCCGGACGATCAGCTTGGAGTCGGTCACCAAGCACTTCCCCGGCGGGGTGGTGGCGGTGGACGCTCTCAGCCTGGAGGTGGAGCCGGGCGAGTTCATGGTGCTGGTCGGCCCGTCCGGCTGCGGGAAGACCACCGCGCTTCGCATGGTGGCTGGCCTGGAGCCGGTGACCAGCGGCCAGATCCGCATCTCCGACCGGGTGGTGACGAAGCTCCCCCCGCGTGACCGCGACGTGGCCATGGTGTTTCAGAACTACGCCCTGTACGCGCACATGTCGGTGCGCGGCAACATGGCCTTCGGGCTGAAGATGGCGCGCCTGCCGAAGGCGGAGATCAACCGCCGTGTGGACGAGGCGGCGGCCATGCTGGGCCTGGTCGACCTGCTCAATCGCAAGCCGAAGCAGCTCTCGGGCGGCCAGCGCCAGCGGGTGGCGATGGGGCGGGCGATCGTGCGCGAGCCCAGCGCGTTTCTGATGGACGAGCCGCTATCGAACCTGGACGCCAAGCTGCGGGTCGAGATGCGCGGCGAGATCATCCGCGTGCAGCGGCGGATCGCCGCGCCCACGCTGTATGTCACCCACGACCAGACCGAGGCGATGACGATGGGCGACCGGGTGGCCATCCTGCGAGACGGCGTGCTGCAGCAGCTGGGGACGCCGGACGAGATCTACGACCGGCCGGTGAACGTGTTCGTGGCGGGCTTCATCGGGTCGCCCTCCATGAACCTGATCGATGCCCAGCTGGACGGGACGGCGGCCACCTTCGGAAACTCAAGGCTGGAGCTGCCGCCTCGCGTGCTCGAGGCCCGGCCGGGGCTGGCGGCCTACGCTGGGCGGCCGATCCGGCTGGGGATGCGGCCCGAGGATTTCACCGCGGCGGCCAGCGGCGGGCTGGCCCTGACCACGAACCGGGTTGAGTCGCTCGGCTCGGAGCTGGTGGCGTATCTCGATTCCGGCGTGCCGGACACCGAGATCACGGCCCGCCTGGAACGCCGGGCGGATGTCGAGGAGGGCGCGCCGGTCAAGCTCGGCTTCGACCTCGAGCGGCTGTACTTCTTCGACCCGGAGAGCGGCGACGCCATCAAATAGGCGAACCGGGGCCAGGCCCCGGGTGGGAATTTGTTAAGGCGCCACCCCGGGGTCTGACCCCGGTTGAGCGGGTCAGCCCTCGGGCACGGCGTAGGCGACCATGTGTTCCACGGCCGACACACCGCCGCGAAACAGCGTCGACTCGACGGCGCGCCAGAAGTCGCCCGCCAGCGAAGGGCTCGACGACCGCTCCACGCGCGCGGTGACCATGATCAGGTCCGCCTCCTCGAGCTGGGTGCGCTCCGACTCCACGAACGACGCCGCGGTGGTGGCGATCGCACCCGGGAAGCCGGCGATGGCGTTGTCGCTGTCCAGCGCCCGCATGGTCTGCGAGCGCGCCTCGGCGGGGACGGTGAGGAAGACCATCACGATCGCGCTCGCCATGACGGCCCTACTCTAGCCAGGCGGCAAATGCCGTTGTCTGAATCCCCAGCACACCGCGACCTTCGCGAGCGATAACCTATGGGGTGCGCCGTTTCGAATCGCCTCTGGCCTCCCCATCCCCAGGGCGAGGGGACAGCGCCCCCGGCGCCCGGTTCGCTGGCTGTAGCTGGGCCGGGCGCCGGAGACACCTTCATCCATCGGCAGCCGGCCGCGATTCGTGAACGCGGGTATTCGTGAATCGTTAGAGCCGGACCGGCTCCCCGGCGCGCACCGCCTCGCGCAGTGGCTCGCCCGGCCTGGGCTCGCGCGGCGGCATGCCGCCCCGCATCATCGACGCCCCGGCGGCGATCACGCAGGCCACGATGGCGAATCCGAACGCGGCGTGCAGGCCGCTTCGGAACGGCCCGGCGATCAGATGCGGGAAGAACGCAGGCCCGACCAGGACCGCCTGATCGTGGGCGGGCAGCGCGTGCAGCGCGGCCGGGCCGAGCAGGTGCTGGATCGGGCTGTAGCCGAGGAAGGCCGCGAACAGGATCGACACCGGCGGCAGCTGCGCCAGGTGGGCGGCGCTGTGATGCGACACACCGTGGGCGACGAGGCCCGACTGGATCGTGCTCGGCAGCGTGGACGAAAGCCCGAGGATCATGAGCGTGAAGAACACACCGATCGAGAGCACCTGAGCGGAGTTCTGGAAGGTCTGGTTCATGCCGCCGCCGGCGCCGCGGTCGGCGGCCGGCAGGCTGTTCATCACCCCCGCCCGGTTGGGCGAGGCGAACATGCCCATGGAGATCCCGTTCAGGGCCAGCACCGCCGCGAACGCGGGGTAGGAGAAGTCCGTCGGCAACAGCATCAGCAGAGCGAAGCTGAGTGCGGCGCCGAGCAT
The DNA here is from genome assembly GCA_051955775.1 of Gaiellales bacterium. Taxonomy (GTDB): domain Bacteria; phylum Actinomycetota; class Thermoleophilia; order Gaiellales; family JAICJC01; genus DASUHT01. The sequence goes on from JBQCGJ010000398.1 coordinate 8,486, forward strand.
GCCCGCGGTGGCGAACAGACGCGGGCCGTAGCGGTCGGACAGATAGCCGGAGGTGGGCCCTGCTATCAGCATGCCGACGGTCAGCGGCAGCATGTAGATGCCGGCCCAAAGCGGCGTGCGCTCGAAGCTGTAGCCATGCTCGGGCAGCCAGATGCCCTGCAGCCAGATGATCAGCATGAACATCAGCCCGCCGCGGGCCACCGCCGACAGGAAGGTGGACAGGGTGCCGAAGGTGAAGGCGCGGATGCGGAACAACGGCAGCCGGAACATCGGATGCGAGGCACGCCGCTCGATCACCAGGAAGGCCACCATGCACGCGACAGCCCCGGCCAGCAGGGCAATCACCCGCGGGCTCCCCCAGCCGGTGGGCGACGCGCCGTAGGGACGGATGCCGTACGTGACCGAGATCATCGCCAGCACCAGTCCCAGCGCGAACGTGACGTTGCCCCACCAGTCGATGGGCGCGCGCCTGGGCGCGCTTCGCTCCTCCAGCTTGAGGTACGCCCACACGGTGCCGGCGAGCCCGATCGGCACCGAGATCAGGAACACCAGCCGCCAGTTCACCGGCGCCAGCATGCCGCCCAGCACCAGGCCCACGAAGAGGCCGCTGACACCCACGATGTTGTTGATGCCCAGCGCCATCCCGCGCTGGTTGGAGGGGACGGCGTCGGTGATGATGGCAGCCGCGTTGGCCAGCAGACACGCGCCGCCCAGGCCCTGGAACAGCCGCAGCACGATCAGGTAGGTGGCGCCGTCCGTGCCCGTCATCCAGTTCACGGTCAGGAAAAGCGACGCCACCGTGTAGATCACGAAGCCCAGGTTGTAGATTCGCACCCGTCCGTACATGTCGCCCAGCCGGCCGAGGCTCACGATCAGCACGCTGGACACGACCAGGTAGCCGAGGATCATCCACAGGAGGTACGTGCTGTTGGACGGGATCAGCGGGTCGAGCTTGATGCCGCGGAAGATGTCCGGCATGGCGATCAGCGTGATCGACGCGTCGAGCGTCGCCAGGAGCACCCCCAGGGTGACATTCGAGAGCGCGATCCACTTGTACCGGTCGTCTGCCACCAGCCGAACTCTACAGGAAAACTGTTCAGGTAAACTGTGGAAGTGATCGAGCCACCAGCGCTCGCCAGCGACCTCCGGGTGGTCATCGGCCGCCTGGTTCGGCGGCTGCGAGCCGAACGCCGCGGATTCCCTCTGGCGCGCGTGTTCGTGCTGGCTCACCTCGACCGGAACGGCCCCACCAGCATCAGTGCGCTGGCTGCCGCCGACCGGGTGCGCCCACAATCGATGGCCGCCACCGTGGCCGCCCTGGAGGCGGACGGCCTGGTCGAGCGCGGCGCCGATCCCAGCGATCGCCGCAGGGTGGTGATCGGGATGACGCCGGCCGGACGCGAGGTGCTGGCCGCCGATCGCGCGCAGCGCGAAGGCTGGCTGGCCGAGGCGATCGCGCGCGACCTCAGCCCGCGCGAGCGGCGCATGCTGGCCGACGCGACGCTGCTCCTGGGCAGGCTCGCCGAGAGCCGGGCGCGCGGCCCGGAACGCTGAGATCGGTTCCCGTCCGGGCCCGAATTCGGCGTCCGGCGATGCTAGAGTGGGTGACCTACAAGAGAAACCCGGCTGAAAGGGGTCACAGGTGGAAAGTCCACCCGACGAGCCGGACGCGGGCTAACCAAGCCCGCGCAATTTCAGGGCGGCGGGGCAGCACGCCCCTCGACGCCTACGTGTACGCCGCCAACACCGTCCGGTCATGCCGGGCTGAGCGGCTCCCATTATGGATTGAAAGGCGTCGGTACCGTCCGTCCGAACCGAAGCGCCCCGACGGGAGAACTCACACCTCTCCTATCGGGGCGCTTGTTGCGGAGTCGGGGAGCGGCCTACGCCGGGGGCACGGAGGCCTCGAACAGCCGGGCGTTGGCCATCTGCCGGTAGCGCGCCAGCACCGTCGGATCGGCGTCCAGCCGATAGTCGCCGCCCTTGGCCTGCCGGCTCGTCCAGCACAGCGCCGCGCAGCGGCCGGCGCCGCCGGTCGACCACCCGTCGACCAAGCGCTGCATCTGATCGAGGTACCGCACGATGTCGCCCTCGGCTCCCGGCATATGCGCGATCCCGACCTCGCCGCCGAAGAACGCCACGCCGCGCTTTGCGGCCCACTCGTGCACGGGCGTCCACATGTCGTCGGCGGTGAACGAGAATCCCTCCCGGCGGTACACATCGGCCCCCATCAGGTCGTAGGGCGGCGTCGAGTCGCCCGGGCTCCAGGGGTCGCAGTGCGAGGCGTCATACGGGTACCCCTGCCACCCCACGTCGCCGTCGTGGAACACCTGAAGCCAGCTCGGGGTCCAGCACATGAGCATGTTGCCGCCCTTCGAGACGTGCGCGCCGGTGCTGTCCATCAGCGAGCGCACGTGCCGGAATGCCGTCGGGTAGTCCTGCGGCGCGCCGGCGATCCTCCCGCCCTGCTCCGACGGGACGTTCTGCTCATGGTGGAACGAGTAGTGGAACGGGTTCGCCGCCGACCACCGCGAATCGGCCTTGACCGCCTCGAACAGCCGCGTGAACTGATCGTCGTAGACCCCTGCCGTGACGCTCGCCCAGCGCAGCGCGTCGGTGTCCGGAAACTGCGGGTCGGGCTTGCCGTTCATGTACGTCCACCGCCGGCCGGCGGCGTAGGCCACCACGATCTCCGAGCTGATCTCGGGCTCCCCGCTGCCCGGCCAGTAGTTCTTGCGGATGCCGGCAAACCGCCGGCCCAGCTGGGCTTCCAGGTTTCGCGTGTACGCGTAGTAGCCCGGGTCGAGATTGGCCGTCGACGAGACGTTCCAGAACATGGCGCCGGGCACCTTCTGGGTCGACGTGAACGGCGGAGGCTCCGTCGACGTGGTGCTCGATGTGGACGAGCCCCCGCATGCATCCACCAGGGTCGCCGCGCCAAGGGCGGCGCCGGCCGCCAGGAGCTGGCGACGAGTCAGCCGGGAAGCCACAGATCGCGCGGGGTCATCGTTTCGAGCATACCCACGCGAGATTAGGGAACCCTGCGAAATCGTTCGAGGTCACGATCGGCGGTTCGGTTCTCCACACCGCGCACGCCAGCCTGCCCGACCGCGCGGGCAGCCGCGCGACGGGATGCTGTCGGTTATGACGAACGTGCAGACGCCAACGCCTGCGAACGAACGCAGGATCGCCGGTCGGGCTCGCTGTGATCGGACGCCGCTAATTCTGCGTCGGGTCGGCGACCGGGCCCTGCATGGCGCAGCGCGGATCGTGGTACCCCGCGAGCGTCTGCAGCAGCTCACGCAGCGTCGCCCGCTGCTCTGCGTCGAGCGGCGCCAGGAAGCCCTCCTCGAGCTCGCGCACCAGAGTCCGCAGCTGGGCCAGCATCTTCCGGCCCTTCGGGGTCATCTTGACCACGTGCCGGCGGCGGTCCTCCGGGTCGCGCTTGCGCACCACCAGCTCCCGCTCCTCCAGCTCGTCGAGCAGGCGCACGACATGGCTTCGGTCGTACCCCAGCGCGTCGGCGATGGCGGCCTGCGTCTCCCGCGGATCCTCCTCCAGCAGCGCCAGCACCGCGAAGTGATACGGCGCCAGCCCGGTGCCCTCGAAGGCCTCCTGGCTGCGGTCCTTGGCCGCGAACCCGAGCCGCTTGATGAGGAACGTGGTCGTCTTCAGGAGCTCCTTGGGCGCTCCAGAAGCGGTCTTCGATCTGACGAGATGTGGGTCGGTGACGTTCATCTTTACAAAGTGTAGAGGATTCAAGCGTCTCTGTGTGCTATCGTAGCACTCATCAACGATCTGTGGGGGCTATAAATGTTGGATTCTTCAATCGGAGTCAGGAACGATAGGCGGAAGTGGCTGGCTCTGGCGGTGACGGTTGCGGCGCAGTTCATGGTCGTGCTCGACATCGCCATCGTCAACGTGGCCCTGCCGTCGATCAAGACCGACCTGCACTTTGCGCAGGAGAACCTCCAGTGGGTGATCAGCGCGTACGCCATCCTGTTCGGCGGAGCGCTCCTGCTGGGTGGCCGGCTGGCAGACATCTTCGGCCGCCGCCGCGTGTTCATGGCGGGGCTCGCTCTGTTCTCGATCAGCTCGCTGCTGTGCGGCCTGTCGTGGTCTGAGGGCTCGCTGATCGGCTTCCGGGCGCTCCAGGGCCTGGGCGGGGCACTGCTCGCGCCGGCCGCCCTGTCGATCCTCATGACCACCTTCGCGGAGGGCCCGGAGCGCAACCGCGCGCTGGGCATCTGGGGCGCAGCCTCGGGCAGCGGCGCCGCGGCCGGCGTGCTGCTGGGCGGCGTGCTGACCTCGTACCTGAGCTGGTCGTGGGTCTTCTTCATCAATATCCCGGTCGGGATCGCAGCCATCGCCTCGGCCCCGTTCGTGCTGAGCGAGAGCCGCGGGCAGCAGGACCACCGGCACTTCGACGTGGCCGGCGCCACCTCGGTCACAGCCGGCGTGATGCTCCTGGTGTACGCCATGACACGCGCCGTCCAGGTGGGCTGGGGCAGCGCCGAGACGCTGATGCTGCTGGGTGCGTCGACGGCCCTGCTGGTCGCCTTCGTCGGCATCGAGCTGCGCTCGCCGGCGCCGCTGCTGCCGCTGCGGATCTTCCGCAACCGATCGCTGTCCGCCGCCAACGCCGTGATCGCGCTGGTGGGAGGCATCACCTTCGGCGAGTTCTTCCTGCTCACCCTGTACATGCAGCAGGTGCTCGGCTACTCGGCCATCCAGACGGGCGTCGGCTTCGCCGCCTTCGCGTTCTCGGTGGTCGTGTTCTCGAACGTCGCGCAGCGGCTGGTCACGACTCTCGGCGTGCGCGCCGTGATGGTCGCCGGGCAGCTGCTGGTGGCGGTATCACTGGTGCAGCTGACCCAGCTGCCCGTGCATGGTCACTACTTCTGGGATCTGTTCCCGGCCTACGTGGTGGGCGGCACCGGGCTGGCGTTCTCGTTCGTGCCCGCATTCATCGCCGGCCTGGCCGGCGTGCAGCGCACGGACGCCGGCGTCGCGTCGGGCCTGATCAACACCAGCCGCCAGGTCGGCGGCGCGATCGGGCTGGCCGCGGCGACCACCGTCGCCGCATCCTCCACCACCTCCGGCGGCGCGACACTGGCCGCGGTGGACGCCAATCTGACCGACGGCTTCCAGGTGGCCTTCGTGGTCCTGCTGGGACTGTCCATCGTCGCCGCCGCCATCGCCGCCACCCTGCTCGGCCCGCAGTCGGCGCCGGCCGGGGTGGAGGCACTCCATTCCGACAATCACCACCGAATCGAGGAGGCTGCCTGATGACGGTCATGCAGATGCCCAGCCACGCCGACGACCGCGAGCTCCTGCTGGGGCACGAGATCGACGACCTCCTGCTGCGGCTGCGCGGACTGGTGCTGGTGCGGGATCTGCTGGCCGACCGGGGCGCGTCGGCCGCCGAGATCCACGCCCACGCCGAGGAAGCGGAGCGGGTGCGGGGACAGCTCGCGAACCTGATCGGGCCGGCGGCCGCCTGAGGCGGTCGTCGGCCCTCTCACCGGTCTCAACCGGCTTGTAAAACCAGGGCCCGGGCGCTCACCAGGAGCGTCCGGGCCACTTCGCGTTCATGGAGCCCGGCCCTGAGATGTTCGGACGGCTGCCTACGCGGTGGCCTCGGCCCGCGTCGAGGAAACCCGCACGACCTCCTTCCAGGTGCCCTTGCGATACCACTTGGCCCGCTCCAGGCCGGCCGTGCCCATGTCGTGGATCCTGCCGGCGAGCGAGGCATCCTTGCACTCGATGGCGGCGGTGAGGAGGACGTCGGCGGCGCGGGAGTCCTTGCCGCGATCCATCAGGTCCTGAGCCTCGTTGACGAGCGCCTCAGCGGTCATTTCGCAATCCTTCCCTCGTGGACGAGCACACACTGGCGGCGCGTTGCCCACGTATGCAAATCAGGCATACCGAGGCTGTCGGATCAGCGCTGAGCGCCGAGAAGCTGGAAGCATCGCTTCACCGAACCGTGATTCGCGAAAGCGGATTCGCTGGTCGTTCAGGCCGACCTGCGGTGGCGACGCCCATGCTTGGAGTCGTACATCTCCGCGTCCGCCGCGGAGAACAGCCCGTCTGCCGTGTTCACATCCCCCGTCACAGCCACGCCGATGCTCGCGCCCACGGTCACGGAGCGCCCATCCGAGAGCCGCACCGGGTCGGCCAGCCGAGCGGCGGCACGAGACGCGATCTGCTCGGCTCGGGCGGCCACGTCCGCCGCGCCCTCGGTACGGCCGAATCCGCCCTCCAGCAGGATCGCGAACTCGTCGCCGCCCAGCCGGGCCACGGTGTCGTGGCTGCGCACGCAGTCCTGAAGCCGGCCGGCGACCGCCACCAGCACCTCGTCGCCGGCCAGATGTCCCAGCGAGTCGTTGACCTCCTTGAAGCGATCGAGGTCGAGCACCAGCAGCGCGGCGTTCGGCTGCCGGCTGGCCAGGGCGTGCTCCAGCCGGTCGTGCAGCAACATGCGGTTGGCCACCCCGGTCAGGGGATCGTGGAATGCCAGTTCGTGAAGCGTGCGCTCGGCCTGGGCACGGTCGCTGATGTCGACGAAGTCCAGCGCCAGCTCCCGGTCGCCGACCGGCGATGCCTCGAGGATCACGGCGATGTCGCCCCGCCGCGAGGCCAGCGTGCATTCCTCGCGCAGAGCCGACAGCTCGCCGCGGTACAGAGCCTCCAGCCCGGCCCGCACGACGGATCGCTGGTCGGCAGCGATCCACTCCCATAGCGGCCGGCCGACCAGCTCCGATCGCCGGGCGCCGAGACGATGGCCGAGTGCGGGATTGGCCGCCACGACCACCAGCCCGTCGCCACGATCGGCGGAGACCACCGCCAGCGGCATGCCGATGCGATCGAACAACCGCCGGTACCAGCCCGGTTCGTCGCGGTGGAGTTGGTGGACGTTCTGCACCCCCTTCGTACTACCCGTAACTCGATGTGCGCAACTCCCCAATTTGGGGTATTAGGCCCGCATGAGCAGCGAGGGAAAGACCGTGCTCGTGACCGGTGCGGCCGACGGGCTGGGCAAGGCCGTCGCGATCGAGCTCGCGCGGTCGGGATGGACGGTGCTCGTGCACGCGCGACACCGGGACCGCGCGGAGGGCGCGATGGACGAGGTCAGCCGGGCGTCCGGCAGCGACCGGCTGCGCGAGTACGTGGCCGACTTCGTCTCGCTGTCTCAGGTGCATGGGCTGGCGGAGCTGGTCGAGAACCAGGAGACGCGCCTGGATGTGCTGGTGAACAACGCCGGCCTCGGCACCCACGGCGAGCGGATGATCAGCACGGACGGCTACGAGCGGCGATTCGCGGTCAACTACCTGGCGCCGTTTCTGCTGACCCGGATGCTGGAGCCGCTGCTGTCGCGCTCTGCACCCTCGCGGATCGTCAACGTGGCCTCGCTCGGTCAGGACGCGATCGACTTCGACGACGTCATGCTCGAGCACGACTACGACGGAATCCGCGCCTACGGGCAGAGCAAGCTGGCGCTGATCATGTTCACCTTCGACCAGGCCGAGCGGCTCGCCGAGCAGGGTGTGACCGCGAACTGCCTGCATCCAGGCACGTTCATGCCGACCAAGATGGTGCTGGAGGCCGGCCGCACGCCACAGGATTCGCTGGAGACGGGGGTCGAGTCGACGATGCGGTTGATCGCCGACCCGGAGCTGAACGGAGTGACCGGGCGGTTCTTCGACCGGCAGCAGGAGGCCCGGGTCGATCCTCAGGCATACGACCCGGAGGCCCGGCGGCGGCTGCGCGAGCTGAGCGAGGAGCTGGTAGGAGCGGCGGTCAGCCCCTAGGAGGCCGGGGGCTCGCCCGCACGCTTGGCCGGCAGCGACCGGGCGTAGGCGACGCCGCGGTCGACCCACACGGACAGCTCGTCGTGCGTCGCCACGTCCTCGGATGGCACGCGCAACCAGCCAGCCATGGCCCTGCCCCGCATCACCATCTCCTCCGCCGTGGTGCTCGCCACCAGCGCCTCCGAATCGGCCGGGTCGACCCGCACCAGAAGACCGCCCTGCCCGCTGGCGGAGATGGCCATGTTGCCGCCGATCATGAACGCCAGCCCGCCGAACATCTTCTGCTCGGTCAGCCCCGATTCAAGCCCGACCAGCTCCCTGATCCGGCCCGCCAGCTCCTCGTCGTATGCCATGTTGGCGATGGTAGCCGGTGGCGGCGCACGGCGCCGGGGCCCAGCCCGGTGCGATGCGCCAGGCGTAGTGGCACATACGATTGGACGATGGCTGGGCGAGGGAGCTCTGTTCTGACCGCCGAAATCGCCGGCGCCGGCCTGGCCGGCCTGACCGCCGCGGCCGTGCTCGCGCAGCGCGGGTGGAGGGTGCGCGTGCACGAGCAGGCGCCGGAACTGCGGGAGATCGGCGCCGGGATCTACCTGTTCGAGAACGCGCTGCGCGTGCTGGAGGAGATCGGGGCGTTCGGGGACGTCGCCGCCCGGGCCGAGCAGATCACCGACGGCGACCTGCGCGACCACGCCGACCGGCTGGTCATCCGCCGCAACGAGCGGCAGTCCGTGCAGCGGCTGTACGTCGCCGTGCGCGGCGATCTACACGCTGCGCTGGCCAGGGCAGCCGTCGCCGCCGGCGCGGAGATCGTCACCAGCTCGCCCGCCCTCGCGGCCGCGCCCGAGGGCCGGCTCGAGTTCGCGTCCGGATTCGGCGACCAGGCCGACCTGGTGATCGGCGCCGACGGCGTCCACTCGCGCGTGCGCGACTCGCTGGGCCTCGCCCGCTCGATCACCGACCTCCAGGACGGCTGCGGCAGGCACCTGATCAGCCGCACGGGAGACGACCCGGTCAACCGCACCATCGAGGTGTGGAACGGCGGCCGCCGGCTGGGCGTGGCGCCGGCCAGCCGCGAGTCGGTCTACATCTTCCTGTGCTGCCCCTCGACCGACATCGGCGGCCG
>JBQCGJ010000399.1:0-3838 GCA_051955775.1 Gaiellales bacterium
TCGCCGGGCGGGCAGGCGAGCAGGGCCAGTGGCCCGCCGCCCTGACCCCAGTCCCGGGCCAGGCCGAGCAGACGGCCGCGGATGACGTTCGTGGAGAAGTGCTCCTGGGCGACGGTCAGCAGTCCGGCGCTCCAGCGGTCACCGATGTCGGCGAGGTAGGCGAGCACGATCTCTCCCAGCACCGTGTCGAGGGTGAGCGTTGCCAGGGCGCGGTCGAAGGCGCGGTTCGCCGCGGGCTCGTCGAAGCGGTCGAGCGCGTCGGCGAGCGCCCGCTGGATGGCCTCGGCCGGAGCACCGGCCTCAGCGCCGGCGCCCTCGGCGGCTGCCGTGCGCGCGGCCACAGCGGGCGAGAGCCCCTGTTGCTGGAGAGCCAGCATCCGCCGCACCCGCTGCTCATCCGCCGTGGAGTACAGGCGGAAGCCCCCTGCGGTGCGGGTTGGGCGAAGCACGCCGTACCGGCGCTCCCAGGCCCTCAACAGCTCCGGGCTGACCCCCACGCGGCGGCTCAGCTCGCCGATGCGCACCACTCCGGGTTCGGACATGCCGCCTACCCTACTCTGCTGAACACACACTGTACATACCCTTGACATGATACCGGCCAAGTGATACAAATCCTATACACAACTTCTACGAGGGGGCACTCATGAAGAAGCTCGACATCCTTGCCGCCGCGCTTGTCGTGATCGGCGGTCTGAACTGGGGCCTGGTCGCCGTCGCGAAGTTCGACCTGGTGGCGTGGATCTTCGGCCTGGACTTCGGCCAGACCAACGCTGCAAGCCGCGTCGTGTACGGACTGGTGGGGCTCGCGGCGGTCTACCAGATCGCCCAGCAGCACGCCATCCGGCGGCGCTGGAGCCGCGAGCACCGGCTGGCGCACGCCTGACCACCGGATCGCACCAGAGCTTTGCGCTGCACCGTCCCGTGACCAGCTCAACGAATGAGGGTGCGCTGGCCCTCGGCGCGGCGTACTGGCAGCAGGTGGGCCGTTCGACGCGGAGGCTCGTACGTGCAGTCCCCTCGAGGGAGGGGACTGCACTGCGAGTGCTCGGGCGAGGACCGGCGCTGCTTCGGTTCGGCCCGCCGATCGTTCGCTTGACGCCGGGCGTCGTGGGCTGTGCCTACCCGATCCTGGGAGGCGTTCTCGCGCGCCGTGCGGGCGGCACGATCTCGTTCGAACAGCGCGAGGCCGAGAGGGGCTGGGTGCTTCGTGTGCAGGTCGCCGGATTTGCCCCGCGGCTCGCAGCTGGACCCGGCCGTCCCGCTTGGACGGGACTGCTCTACGTGCTGATGCAGGCTCCACTGCACCGGTGGATCGGCCGCCGGCACGCCGCCTCACTCGGCAAGGCGCTGCGCAGGTGAAGGTCGCTGTGGTCGGCGCAAGCGGGGCGGTCGGCCGGCTGCTGATCCCGGAGCTGGTGCCAAGCCACGACGTCGTTGGCATCTCGCGGCGCGAGCCGCGCCGGACCCAGGGCGCAGAGTGGTACGTCGCAGACGCGGCCGACAGCGATCGGCTGACGCTCGCGCTCGAGGGAGTGAGCGTCGTTTTCCACCTCGTGCACTCACTCGGCGCGCCCGGCTTCGAGGAGCGCGACAGGGTCACCGCAGCCGCCGTGGCCTCGGCCTGCGAACGGGCGGGCGTGCGGCAGATCGTCTTCCTCGGCGGCCTCGGCGAGGAACGGCCCGAGCTCTCACCGCACCTGCGCAGCCGCGCCGAGACATCCCGGATCCTTGCGTCGGGCTCGGTGCCCGTGACCACGATCCGAAGCGCGATCGTGATTGCACCCGGGAGCGCGGCCTTCGAGACGGTCGTCTCGCTGGTCGACCGGCTGCCCGCGATGATCTGCCCGCGCTGGGTGAACACCCTGACCCAGCCGATCGCGGCCGCCGACATCGTCCGCTACCTCGCCGGCGTGGCCGGCCGCCGGGACGCCTTCGGCCAGACGTACGACGCCGCCGGCCCCGAGGTGATGTCGTATCGCGGAATGATCGAGCGGGTGGCCGTCCTGCTCGGCCGTAGGCCACTGATCATCGAGGTACCCGTGCTCACACCCGCCCTGTCCGCGCTGTGGCTGCACCTGGTGACCCCTGTGCGCGCGTCGGTCGCGCGACCACTGGTCGAGGGCCTCCGCAACGAAACCGTGGCGCGCGACCACCGCCTACGCGAACTCGTCCCGATCGAGCAGACGCCGTTCTCCGAGGCCGCACGCGTCGCGCTGCGAGGGCGGACATCGGCGTGACGCGTGATCCGCTCGCCGCCACCACGGGACCCGCCGGCCGGGCCTGCTGGTGCGCGCGTCCGGCCGGCGGATGCGGGAATCACTGGAACCGGGTGATCTCGTACTGGAGGTGACAGTCGGTGCTGCGCCCTACCAGCGCGACATGCATGACGACGCTCGTGGATACGAGGCTCGGCTGCCCGTACATCTGCACCGTGTAGGTCTGGCCGATGTGAGGGCTCACGATCGGGCCGATCGAGTTGTTGTTGTTCAACGCGGCGTAGTCGATGAAGGAGGACGCCGACTCGACGAAGGTGTTCTGCACCGTGCCGCTTGTGTTCTTGAAGGTGATCGCGAGATCCTGGGTGAGCGGATTCGCGGGGCACGTGGCGGTGATGTCCAGGCCGGATAGGTTCGGCTCGGTCAAGCTCGTCCCCGCACCGACCGACCATGCCGCGGCGGCCATCGTGACGTTCCCTCGCGCGAACTGTGACGAGTCGAGCCCGTCGAGCAGGTTCGAGTTGGCGGCCGTCCCGCCCACCGGCAGGAACGCTGTCGAGTCCAGCCCGTCCAGCTTGTCCGCGTCTGCAGCCTTCCCGGCGGCAGGCAGGAACGCGGTCGAGTCGAGCCCGTCAAGCAGGTTCGAATCGGCGGCCTGGCCGGCTACGGGCAGGAACGCGGTCGAGTCCTTCCCGTCAAGCAGGTCGGCGTTCAGCTTCGCCACCTTGGTGTTGGAGGTGACCGTAAACGGTGCGTGACCGGCGGCCACATTGAGGCCGAGTGCGGTAGCGCCGGTAGTCGTGTTCGTGTTGGTGATCTGGAGCGCCTTGCCCGCGATGGCGGATCCGTTGAGGGTGGTCTGAGCGGTGCTCGTGTTCGTGACGTTCAACAGGAAGTTGGCGGCAGCCCCGTAGGCTGTCTGGCCGCCCAGCGCTGCGACCAGGGCGAGCATCGCAACAGCCATCGCCGGAGACGGCACGAATCGGCGTGGACGAGACATTGGTGACCCCCTTCGCGTGTGTGGGTGGGTCAAGCGACCCCGCGACTATCGGGTCAGGTGACCACGGGCCGCTCGCGCCGGCGCACGGCGCCGCGGCGGGCGTCGCGTGATCTGCTGCCGTGCCGGTCGACCTGCCAATCAACCCTCCGGTAGCCCCTCTGCGTGACCGGACACCGCGCATCCGGCCGTGCCGTCGATCCTAGCCGGTTTCGCGACGCATCGTGCATCCCGTCGCCGCGGTCTGCGAGAGTTGGAGTCCGACGCACCTGCTGCTCCCAGTTCAAGGAGATCGTCACGTGCCATTCGACCTCGTTATCGACATCGAGAACCGGCCCGGCGCGCTGGCCGAGGTCGCCAAGGCGATCAGCGACGCGGGCGTGAACATCGCCGCTGCGACCTGCATCGGGCCGGGCGATCGGGCCGAGCTCCACATCCTCGTTCCTCACGCCGAGGCGGTCAGGCACGCGCTGGGGATCTCGAACCTTGCCGTGAGCCGCGAGCGCGAGGTGGTGGTGGTCGAGGTCGAGGACCAACCCGGCGTGCTCGCCGATCTCACCCGCCGGATCGCCAGGGCCGGCATCGACCTCGACCTGGTCTATGTCGCCACCCGCAACCGCATCGT
>JBQCGJ010000400.1:0-5845 GCA_051955775.1 Gaiellales bacterium
CCGACATCGAGCGCCGCCACACGGGCCGCCCCGTGCTGCAGCAGGCAGTCCGTGAACCCGCCGGTGGACGCCCCCACGTCCAGGCACAGCTCCCCGGCCGGGTCCACCCGGAACACGCGCAACGCCGTCTCCAGCTTGTCGCCGCCGCGGGAGACGTAGCGAGGCGGCTCGACCAGCTCCAGCGCCGCGTCGGGTCGGGTGGCGGTGCCCGCCTTGGTGACGACGCCGCCGTCGACCCGCACGCGCCCGGCCATGATCAGGGCCTGCGCCCGGCTGCGCGTGTCGACCAGTCCCCGTTCGACCAGCGCCGCGTCAAGCCGCGTGCGGCGGGCCCGCCCGCTCATGCCGTGCGGTCGGCGATCAGCACGGTCAGCTGCTCCAGCTCGCCGGTGCTGCCGCCCGCCTGGCCCAGCAGCTCGAGCGCCCGCGCGCGCGAGGCCGCAGCCAGCTCGCGGGCCCTGTCCATGCCCAGCGTCGCCACGTAGCTCGGCTCGCCGTCGGCGTCTCCGTCCAGGATGTCGTCCACGATCTGGAACAGCAGGCCCAGCTCGCGCGCGTACCCGCGGTACGGCCGCTGCTCGGCCTCGCCCAGCCCGGCCACGTGCAGGCCGCATCCGATCGACGCGGATATCAGGGCCCCCGTCTTCAGCCGGTGCAGGCGGCGCAGCTCGTCCAGGTCGAGGTCGTCGCCGCCGGTCACGTCCAGGTACTGGCCGTCAACCATCCCGGCCACCCCCTGGGCCAGCTCGGCGATCACGGCAGTGCGGGCCTCCGGCGGCAGCTCGGGCGCGCGCGACACGAGCAGGAAGGCGGCGTTGAGCAGGCCGTCCCCGGTGAGGATCGCGACCGCCTCGCCGAACTCGACGTGGGCCGTGTGGCGTCCACGCCGCCAGGTGTCGTCGTCCAGCGCCGGCAGATCGTCGTGCACCAGCGAGAACGCCTGCACCAGTTCGAGTGCGGCTGCCGCAGGCAGAGCAGATGCGGGGTCGCCGCCCGCGGCGGAGGCGGCCGCCAGGCACAACCTGGCGCGGATCCGCTTGCCGCCCTCCAGCGCGTAGCGCATCGCGGCGTCCAGCTCCGGGATCTCGGACAGGACGAGCCCGCGCAGATACTCCTCGATCATTCCTCCAGCGCCTCGGCCTGGCGCTCCAGCGCCGCCGCGGCCTCGTGAGCCAGGTGGGAGATGCGCTCCAGCAGCTCCGTGGCCTCGGCAGAGGCCAGCTCCCCCGCCTCCAGGCGCTTGTTCAGCGCATCCAGCTCATCGACGATCTCGCGCAGCTGATCGGCGTCGGTCACGTGCCCACCCCCTGCTCCCTGGCGATCCGTCCCAGCACCCCATTGACCAGGGCGCCGGCCTCCGGCGAGGCGTACCGCTTGGCCAGCTCCACGGCCTCGTCGATGGCCACAGCCGGCGGGACGTCCGCCGACCGCAGCTCCCACACGGCCAGCCGCAGGATGCTTCGCTCGAGCACCGCCATCCGATCGGCGCTCCAGCCCTCGGCGGCAGCGTCGATGGCGGCGTCCAGCGACTCGCGATCGTCCCAGGCGCCCTGCACCCGGACGCGCATGAACTCGCTCACCGCCTCGCCGTGATCATTGCGATAGGCGTCATACAGCTCCTCCAGGCCGGCTCCGGTGAGGTCGTGCTGATACAGCAGGAAGGCGGCACTGCGCCGCTCCTCGCGCCGGCTGCGGGTCATCGCCGCGGCTCCCGCTCGCGGTCGAGGCCGGTCACCGTCACGTCGACGGCCCGCACCTCCAACCCGGTCATCCCAGCCACGTGATTGGCCACCGCGGAGCGCACCTGGGAGCCCAGCTCGGGCAGCACCCGGCCGTGCTCGGCGACCACGTCCACGTCGAAGGTGGCCACGCGGCCGGTCACCGTCCACTCCACCGGACCGCGCCGCCCCGGCAGGACCCGCGACACCCGGCCTGGACTCTCCAGGCGAGCGCCGGCCACCCCCTCCACCGCCAGTCGCACGATCGACTCCAGAGCCTGATCGGACACCTGTGCCGGGCCCAGCCGGATCACGCCGCCTCCGCCAGCGACGGCAGCTGTGCGCGCGCGTCGTCCAGATAGGCGGTGGTGTACGAGCCGGTCACGAACCGCGGCTCGCGCAGCACGTCGGCGAACAGCCCCGCCGTGGTCGCGATGCCCTCCAGCTCCAGCTCGAGCAGCGCCCGCCGGCCGCGGGCCAGCGCCTCGTCGCGGTCCGCGCCCCACACGATCAGCTTGGCCAGCAGCGAGTCGTAGAACGGCGGCACCCGGTATCCCTCGTAGCCGTGCGTGTCGAACCGCACCCCCGGCCCCAGCGGCGGCCGGAACCGCGTGATCGTGCCGGCCGCCGGATGGAAGCCGAGCGACGGATCCTCGCAGTTGATGCGGAACTCGATGGCGTGGCCGCGCAGCTCCGCCAGGCCCGTGGCCGGCAGCGGCTCGCCGGCCGCCAACCGCAGCTGCTGGACGGCGATGTCGATGCCGGTCACCAGCTCCGTGACCGGATGCTCCACCTGCAGGCGCGTGTTCATCTCGATGAAGTAGAAGTTCCCCTGCTGGTCGAGCAGGAACTCGACCGTGCCGGCGTTCCGGTATCCGCAGCCCACGCAGGCCAGACGCGCCGCCTCCGCCATCCGCTCGCGCACCTCCGGCTCCAGCGCGGGCGAGGGCGCCTCCTCGATCAGCTTCTGGTGCCGCCGCTGCACGGAGCAGTCACGCTCGCCCAGCACGAGGACGCCGCCCTGCCCGTCCGCCAGCACCTGCATCTCGACATGCCGGGGCGCCTGCACCGCCCGCTCCAGGTACATGCCCGGATCGCCGAACGATGCCTCCGCCTCGGCCGCGGCCAGCCGATACGCATCCTCCAGCTCGTCGGGGCCGCCGACCAGCCGCATGCCCTTGCCGCCGCCGCCGGCCGACGCCTTGAGCAGCACGGGGTAGCCGATCTCGGAGGCCAGCCGGGCGGCCTCGCCGGCGCCGGACAGCCGCTCCGCCGATCCCGGCACCAGGGGCACGCCGGCCTCCCGCATGGCCTGCTTGGCGCGGCTCTTGTCGCCCATCGTCTCCATCGCCTCGGGCCCCGGGCCCACGAACACCAGGTCGTTCTCGGCGCACGCCCGGGCGAAGGCCGCGTTCTCGGCCAGGAACCCCCAGCCGGGATGCACCGCATCGCAGCCCGAGATCTCGGCCGCGCCGATCAGGTTGCGCACGTCGAGGTAGCTGTCGGCCGGCAGGTGCGAGCCGATGCAGATCGCGCGGTCTGCCTGGGTCAGCCACAGCCCCTCCCTGTCGCCCGTGGAGTACACGGCGACCGCCTCGATGCCGAGGTCGTGGCAGGCGCGGATCAGCCGCACCGCCGCCTCGCCGCGATTGGCGATCAGCACCCGCCGGAGCATCAGGCCGGCTCGAGCTCGAACAGCGGCTGGCCGAACTCCACCGGCTCGGCGTTGCCGACCAGGATGCGCCGGATCACCCCGCTGTGGTCGGACTTCAGCTCGTTGAACAGCTTCATCGCCTCCAGGATGCACAGCGTCTGCCCCTCCTCGACGCGGTCGCCCTCCTCGACGAACGGGTCGACGTTGGGCGCCGGGGAGCGGTAGAAGGTGCCGACCATCGGCGACTCGATCTTGAAGGCGGTGGACACGGTGGCGGCCTCGCCGGTCTGGCCGTTCCCGGCCCCGGCGGGCTCGACCGGGGCAGGCGGTGCCATCGGCGCGGGGCGCTCGTCCTGCTTGCGCACCGTGATCCGCATCGACCCGTCCTCCAGGGTCAGCTCGGCCACGTCGGAGCTCTCCACCAGGCGCACCAGGTCCTGGATCCGCTCCGATTGGTCGGCATCCATCGCCTCGGAGCGCTCGGAGGTGCGCTCACCGCGGCTGCGCACGGTGTCAAGGAGCCGCGCCGCCTCCTCGCCGAACAGCGCCACCAGCAGCAGGTCCTCCTCACTGGTGGCGTCCGTCTGCTCGCGCACCTCGCTCAGCTCCGGCGCCGCCGGCGGCGGCGGATCGGGCTGGTCGGTCACGAGGGCCCGGGCGGGCTCTGCGATCGGCAGCGGCGGCGTCCCATAGCCGCCGGCCAGCAGCGTCCGCATCTCGTCCGAGGCGTCCACCCAGCGCTGCGCCGACAGCACGTGACGCACCGCCTGGCCGGTCAGGATGCCCCCGATCGGCTGGGCCAGGGGAGGCATCCCGCAGTCCTCGCGGACGCGCGCCAGCTCGGCCAGCACCTCGTCCAGCCGGTCGCCCGAGCCCATGTGGCGGAGCCGCGCGTCGAGCTCTGTGACCACGCCCACCGGCACCCGGTTGAGCGCGGTGCGAAGCGCGATCCGCGGCGGCACCGGCAGCGCAGGCATGTGCGAGGTGACGTGGTCGTCGATCGCCTTCGACACCCGCCACGCCTGGTCGAGATCGACGCCGTGGGGCACGTCCAGCCCGTCCATGGCCTCGCACAGCACCTCGCCCGCCACCCGGTTCACCAGGCTGGCCACCGGGTGCGCGGCGGTGGCGATCGGCTCGGCGCCGTTGCGGGCCGCCTCCACCGCCATCGCCAGCGCGAGGCCGCCGGTGCCCTGGCAGTACAGGGCGACCGGCACGCCGGAGGCCTCGGCCAGCCGCGCCACCACCCGGCCGCACGTGCCCGGGTCGAGCGCGCCGGCGGGGTCATGCAGGAACACATGGTCGGCACCCAGATCGGCCAGCCGCTTGGCCTTCTCGACCACCCGCTCCAGGTTCGCCATGTGCCCCGAGAAGGCAAGCCCCGCATACAGCCGGCCGCCGGCCTCCTGCACGGCGGTGGCTGCAGCGGCCAGGTTCTCCACGTCGTTCAGCGGGTCGTGCAGGCGGAACACGTCGATCCCGCTCTCGGCCGCGCACAGGATGAAGCGCCGGGTGAGGTCGTCCGACACCGGCTTGGTACCGACCAGGAACCGCCCCCGCAGGGCCATCTGCAGCGGCGTCCGGGTGCACCGGGCGCGCAGCGCGCGGATCCGCTCCCACGGGCTCTCGATGCCGCGCTTGACGGCCGCGTCGAAACACCCGCCGCCCGTCACCTCGAGCGCCGCGAAGCCGGCCCCGTCGAGCAGCTCCGCGATCTCCAGCACGCGGGCGGTGGACACGCCGCCGGCCAGCGGCTGCTGGGAGAGCAGTCGCACCGTGGTGTCGATCAGTCGCGTCATTGGGCGGTCACGCCCGCGAGATGTAGCGCGCCTCGCGGGTGTCCACCCTGATCCGCTCGCCCGGCTCCACGAACAGCGGCACCTGGACGACGGCGCCGGTCTCCAGGGTGGCCGGCTTGGTCACGTTGGACACCGTGTCGCCCTTGACCCCGGGCTCGGTCTCCGTCACCTCCAGCTCGACCGCCGCCGGCAGCTGCAGGGACGTCGGCTTGCCGTCCACCATCAGCAGCTGCACGGTGTCGTTCTCCTTCATGAACCGCAGCTCGTCGGACAGGCTGGAGATCGGAAGCTGGATCTGCTCGAACGTCTCGGCGTCCATCAGCACCACGTCCGAGCCGTCGTTGTACAGGTAGCTGACGTTGGTCACCTCGGTGTGCACCCGCTGCATCTTCTCGCCGGCCCGGAACGTGCGGTCGATCACCGAGCCCGACTCCAGGCCCTTCAGCTTGGTGCGCACGAACGCCCCGCCCTTTCCGGGCTTGACGTGCTGGAACTCCACGATGCGGTAGACGATGCCGTCCAGCGCGATGTGCATGCCGTTCTTGAATTCGTTGGTGGAGATCATGCGTCGGTCAGTCTAGATAAGGGCGGCCACATCGCCGCATTCAGAGGATCTTCAGGTCCTTGGGATACATGGTCAGGCGCTCGCAGCCGTCGGCGGTCACGATCGCCAG
>JBQCGJ010000401.1:0-6156 GCA_051955775.1 Gaiellales bacterium
CCGTGCGGGCAGCGGTTCGACAGCTCGCAGGGTACGAATCCCCACTCGGCGGTGACCGCGGTCTCGCCCTGCACGCGCGCCGGACCGACGTTCGATGGCAGCACGCGCGTCGGCGCCCGCAGCTCGAGGCCCACGAACACCAGCGTGTTGATCAGGATCAGCGCGATCGTCACCACCGCCCTGGTACGGGTGGGGACGTTGTCGTGAAGGGGGATCACGAGGGCCGGTAGAGGGCGGCCAGAGGGCCGTCGCGGCGAGCCGCCGCGATCCGCTCCTCGGCCAGCAGGTCGGCGGCGCGGTGCGGCGGGACCCCGGCCTCACGGGCACGGTCGAACACCGCCTCCAGCGTGTGCTCGATCCGCTCCACGCTGTCCCGTGCGCGTTTCGCGTCGTATGCGCGCCCCAGCTCCTCGCCGATGTTGATCACGCCGCCGGCGTTGATCACGTAGTCCGGCGCGTACACGATCCCGCGCTCCACCAGGCGGTCGCCGACCGCGTCATCCAGCAACTGGTTGTTGGCCGCGCCGGCGATCACCCGGCAGCGCAGCGCGTCCACGGTGTCGATGTTGATGCAGCCGCCCAGCGCGCACGGCGCGAACACGTCGCACTCCAGCGTGTGGATCAGGTCCGGATCGGCCGCCTGCGCGCCGTCTGCCTTCAGCGGCTCTACCCGCTCCGGGTAGATGTCCGAGACGGTCACCCGCGCGTTCGCCTCCAGCAGGTGTCGGACGACGCCGGCGCCCACGTGCCCCGCTCCCTGCACGGCCACCCGCACGCCCTCGAGCCCGCCGTCCATGCCGGCCTCACGAAGGGCGGCCCGCATGCCGCACACGACGCCCCAGGCCGTCATCGGGGACGGGTCGCCAGAGCCGCCCATCTCGACCGGAAGCCCGGTGATGAACCGCGTCTCCTTCGACACCACGACCGCGTCGTCGGTGGACGTGCCGACGTCCTCGGCCGCCAGGTAGCGGCCGCCCAGAGAGTCGACGAACCGGCCCAGGGTGCGGAACAGGAGCTCGCTCTTCTGCGTATGCGGATCGCCGACCACGACGGTCTTTCCGCCGCCCAGCGGCAGACCCGCCACCGCGTTCTTGTAGGTCATGCCGCGGGACAGCCGCAGCACGTCGGTCAGGGCGGCCTCGTCGGACGCGTACGTCCACATGCGGATCCCGCCCAGGCCCGGCCCCAGCGTGGTGTCGTGGACGGCGATGATGGCCCGCAGCCCGGCGTCCGGCTCGTGGCAGATCACCACCTGCTCGTGCTCGGAGAACAAGCGCACGGGCGGCGAGTATACCGGCGTGCCCCGCTCCCTCCGGCCGCCTGCCGGAGCCTCCTCAGCCCAGCCCGAGAGCCGAACCGAGGCCGCCGCCGGCTTCCTGGCCGGGGCCCTCGACGCGGCTTCGCCGCAGCATGATCGCCACCACGATGATCAGGATCACGGTCACGCTGAGCATGATCGTGGCCAGCGCGTTGGCGGCGGGGGTGATCCCGAACCTGACCGCCGAATACAGGGCGATCGGCCAGGTGGTGGTCGTGCCCGACGTGAACTGCGGCAGCACGTAATCGTCGAACGAGAAGGTGAAGGAGAGCAGGAACGCGGCCACGATGGCCGGCATCAGGCGCGGCAGGGTGACCTGCCGGAAGGTGGAGATGGGGCCCGACCCCAGGTCGTAGGCGGCCTCTTCCAGCTTGTCGCCCATCCCGACGAAGCGGGCGCGGATGATCAGCATGGCCAGGGACGCGTTGAACACGATCTGGCCGAGCAGGATGGTGGTCGTCCCCAGTTGCGGGAACAGGGCGGTCTGGTTTCGCACCTGCACGAAGAAGATCAGCGAGCCGACGGCGATCACGATCTCGGGCACCACCAGCGTCAGGTAGACCAGGATGTCGAAGGGCACCCGCAGGAACCGCTTCATGCGGGCCAGGGCCAGCGCCGCGCCCAGCCCCAGGATGGTGGCGATGATCGCCGCCTCGGCGGCAATCGTGAGGCTGGTCTTGATGGCCGGGACGTACACCGGGTCGTTCAGCCCCTCGCGGAACCAGCAGGGGGTGAACCCGTTCCACACGGTGATGTTGCCGATGTTGGCGGGTGGAATGTTGCAGATGTCCGAGCCATGGAAGTTCGCAAGCGACGTTGCCGCCGGCTTGTTGAAGGCGAAGATGACGACGATGAGGATCGGTAGGTACAGGAAGGCGTAGACCAGCGCCGCCCACGCGGTGAAGCCGCGCTTGGCCGTCAGCAGCTTCCCGCGGCGCTTTCGGGGAGCCTCAGGCACCGAACTGCTCCTCCTTGGTGGCGACCAGGATGTACAGCACCACGAACACCGACAGCGCCGCCATCAGCGCCATCGCCAGCGCCGAGCCGAACGGCCAGTTCTGGGCGCCCAGGAAGTTGTCGCCGATCACGTTGCCCACGAACTCGAACGTGCCGCCGCCCAGGATGTTGGGGATCACGTACTCGCCGGTCATGGGGATGAACACGAGCAGCGCGCCCGTGATGACCCCCGGCAGGGTCAGCCGAAGCGTGACCTGGCGGAACGCCCGGAACGGGGTTGCGCCGAGGTCGGTGGCGGCCTCCACAAGCGTCCAGTCCATCCGCTCCAGCGATGCGAACACGGGCAGGATGAACAGCGGCAGGTAGTTGTAGACCAGCCCGATGGCCACCGCCTTCCACGTGTACAGCGCGTTGAAGCCGAGGTCGCGGGCCAGGTAGCCGTGCGGGTCGAGGATGATCTTGAGCGCGTAGGTGCGGATCAGGAACGACGTCCAGAAGGGCACCACCACGATGAGGAGCGCCAGCATCCGGTACGTGGTGAGGTAGCGGGCCATCCAGTAGGCCAGCGGATATCCGATCAGGATGGTCAGCAGCGACCCGCCGGCGGCCATCACCAGCGTGCGCTCGAAGATGGTGATGTAGAGCGAGTTGTTGACCGCCGCGAACTGCGTGGTCGAGAAGGTGTACTGGACACCCGAGAACCCGCTCTGCAGGGACACCGAGAACACGGCCAGGATGGCCATCGGGCCGAGGAAGAAGAACGCGTAGTAGAGCAGCGACGGCGCCGTAAGCCACGCCGGGTAGCGAGGCGCAAACGAGCGCCTGCGGCGCGGCTTCGCTCGGGCGACGACCGGCGCGTCCTCGGTCACCGCCACGCTACGCCGCCTTGAACTCCGTGTAGATCTGCGTGCGCGTATTCACGACCGCCGGGCTCACGTTGAGGATGTAGCGGTAGTTGTCCGTGTACTTCTTGGGCACGTTGAACAGCGGATCGTTCTTGAGCGCGGCGGGCATCTGCGCCAGCGCCGCCGGGATCGGGATCGGGTAGTTGTGGTAATTCATCTCGCCCACGGCGGTGGCAGGCTCGAGCAGCCAGTTGATCCACGCGTGAGCCGCCACCGGATGCGGGGCGCTGGACGGGATGCACCAGTTGTCGGCCCAGATCTCGGACATGCCGGTGGGGATCACCGGGGTGATGTCGCCCTGCTTCTTGCGCGCCTGCACGATTCGCCGCACGTCGCCGTTCCAGCCCTGGCTGAGGATGATCTTGCCGGCGATGGCGTCGTTGATGTAGCCCGACGAGTCGATGGTGGTGACGCCGCTGCGGATCGACATCAGGAAGTTCTTGACCGCTTTGAAGTCGTCGGCGTTGTCGGTGTTGGGATCCTTGCCGAGGGCCATCAGGGCCAGGGGCACGACCTCCTCGGCGCCGTCCAGCAGGTTGGTGCGCCCCTGCTTGACGTACTTCGGGAGCAGCTCGTAGAAGTCGTGCATCGACTTCGGCTGCTCCTTGATGATCTTGTTGTTGTAGAAGAACATCGTGATCCCGTAGTCCTTGATCACGTGGAAGTTCCCGGTGGGGTCGTATTCCGGCTTTCGGAACGACGGGTCGAGGTTCTTGATGTTGGGGATGGCGGCCCAGTCGAGCGACATCAGGAGCTTCTCCTGGATCAGCTCCGCCACCGCGTTCTGGCTGGGCACGATGATGTCGTACCCGGTGCCGCCGGCGTGCAGCTTGGCCAGCAGCTCGTCGTTGGACGAGTAGTACGTCTTCGTGAACTTCACGCCCGGGTACTTCTTGTTGAAGTTGGTGAACGTGCTGCTGGCGTCGTACTCCGACCAGTTGTAGATGACCAGCGAGTTCTCCATCGGCTTGCCGGCCAGTGTGTTGGCGTTGCCCGACGGCGCCGAGGTGTTTCCGCCTCCGCCGCCCGCGCTGGTGCTGCCGCCGCAGGCCGCTGCCAGCAGCGCGACCGCGCCCGCGCCGATCAGCTCCCGCCGGGACAGGCGGAACGAGGCGTCGCGGTACACCTCGCGGGTCAAATGCTCGATCTTCTGGCGCCGCTCGATGGGCGCGATGATGTTCAGAACGTCGTGCCGGGGGTCGTTCACTGCTCCTCCTGTGCCTCCTGGGGGGTGGGCTGCGAGGCGTCACCGAGCAACAGCGGCGCTGCCTCGTCCCAGCTGATGGCGACGCGGTCGCCAGGGTTGATCGTGTCCAGCGCGGGGTCTGCGCTGGCGCGCTGCTCGCGGACGACCACGTTGGCGCCGTTGGACAGCGTGGCCACCACCTGCACCTGATCACCCAGATACATCTTCGTGATCACCTCGGCGGAGGCCGAGTTGGCGGTGCCCGGAGCGTCGCCGGGATGGGCCGTCATCCGCTCCGGCCGGATACCCACCCGCATCCGGCTGCCTCGCGCGGCGCTGCCGCGTCCTCGAACGACGACGTTGGACCCGGCATCCACGGCGAAACCGCCGTCCGCCGCCTCGACGACCTCGCCGTCGAGGAAGTTCATGTCTCCGATGAAGTCCGCCACGAACGGCGTCAGCGGCCGGTCGTAGATGGAGCGCGGCTCATCGAGCTGTTCGATCACGCCGTTGGACATCACCGCCACCCGGTCGGACATGGAGAGCGCTTCCTCCTGGTCATGGGTGACGTAGATGAAGGTGATGCCCACCTGCTCCTGGATCCGCTTGAGCTCGATCTGCATCTCCTTGCGGAGCTTCAGGTCGAGTGCGCCCAGCGGCTCGTCGAGCAGCAGCACCTTGGGCCGCATGACCAGCGCCCGGGCCAGCGCCACGCGCTGCTGCTGGCCGCCGGACAGCATGGCCGGCCGGTGCTTGTCGCGGCCGGTGAGCTGCACAAGCTCGAGCGCGTCGCCGGCTTTCTTGTAGCGCTCGGCCTTGCCCTCGCGGCGTTGCTTCAGGCCGTACGCGACATTGTCGAGAACGCTCATGTGCGGGAACAGCGCGTACTGCTGGAACACCGTGTTCACGTTCCGCTTGTACGGCGGCGTGCCGACCGCGTCGATCCCACCGATCATGATCTCGCCCTCGTCTGGCTGCTCGAATCCGGCGATCATCCGCAGCGACGTGGTCTTGCCGCACCCGGACGGGCCGAGCAGCGACAGGAACTCGCCCTGGTACACGCGCAGGTTGACCGCGTTCACTGCCGTCAGGGAGCCGAAGCGCTTGGTGACGGCACGGAACTCGACGTCGATGGGGGATTCGCCGGCAGAGCTCATGGGTGCGGGGGATTCGGTGGCCTGGGACGACAAGGCTACTCGACCAGTGAGCCGCATGCTGGGAGGCTGATGACCAGGTGGTGACGGCTGCGGAAAATCAACGTCGTATCAACGTATCTCGCATCCATTAGTCTTGTCAACCACGAACTTCGAATCTGGTACGGTTGCGAGCTGGGTGAATCGTAGCAATGCTCGATCGAGCCAATCGTCAGATCATTGAAATCCTCCAGCGGGACGGCCGGCGCAGCTTTACGTCGATCGGCCGCGACCTGGGCATGTCGGAGGCCGCGGTGCGGGCCCGCGTTCAGCGGCTGACCGAAGAGGGAGTGCTGTCGGTGGTGGCGGTCACGGACCCGCTGCGGCTGGGCTTCGAGGTGATGGCGCTGATCGGCGTCCAGGCCACCGATCTGTCGCGGGTGGCCGACGAGGTGTCGGAGTGGACGGAGACCAGCTACGTGGTGATCGCGGCCGGCGCCTACGACCTGCTGGTCGAGGTGGTGTGCGAGGACAACCGCGACCTGCTGCGGGTGGTCGAGCGGCTGCGGGCGGTCGACGGCGTGCGCTCGACCGAGACGTTCATGTACCTGTCGCTGCGCAAGATGACCTACGGCTGGGGCACCGCCAAGGACGGGA
>JBQCGJ010000402.1:0-2741 GCA_051955775.1 Gaiellales bacterium
CACGTGCGCCTGCGTCGTGACGTCCAGGCCGGTGGTCGGCTCGTCGAGGACGATGAGGCGGGGCCGGTTCGCGAACGCCATGGCGAGCCCGACCCGCTGCTGCTGGCCGCCGGAGAGCTCGTGCGGGTAGCGCCTGAGGAAGGCCCGGTCGTCGGGCAGGGCGACCTCCCGCATCATCTCCGCGACGCGCCCGGCGACGGCGCTGTCGGGCTGGTTCCCGTGCGCCTCGATGACCTCCCGGAGCTGGATGCCGATCCGCAGCGCCGGGTTCAGCGACGAGGCCGGGTCCTGCGGGACGTAGGAGACGAGCGAGCCGCGCAGCCGCCGGAGCTGCTCCTCGCCGAGCGCGAGGATGTCATGGCCGCCGAGGAGCACCGAGCCGCCGGCGATCCGCAGGCCGCGCCGGGCGTGGCCGAGCAGCGCCAGCCCGACCGTGGTCTTGCCGGATCCGGACTCCCCCACCACCCCGAAGATCTCGCCGCGCGCGATGCCGAACGACACCTCGCTGACCACCGGCGTGCCGGTGTTCTCGATCACGACCTGCAGGTCGCGGACGGCGACCGCGGTCACCGCCGGCTCGGCCGTCTGCCCGGCCAGCTCGGCCGTGCTCATTCCTCGCCCCGGGCCCGGTCGATGCCGGCCGCGGTCCGCGCGATGCCGTCGCCGATCAGGCCGGTGCCCATGGTGAGCAGGGCGATGGCGATGATCGGGGCGGCCGCGCCCCAGGGCTGGACGGCCAGCACGATCTCGTTCTGCTGGATCATGGTGCCCCAGTTCGCGCCGTTGGGATTGGTCGAGAGCCCGAGGAAGGCCAGCGCGGCGATGATGGCGATGTTGTAGGTCACCCGCAGGCTGGCCTCCACCATGAGCGGCCCGAGGGTGTTCGGCAGCAGCTCGCCGGAGACGATACGCCAGCGCGGCACCCCCATCGCCTCCGAGGCCGCGATGAAGTCGCGCTCGACGACGGGCTGGGCGGCGCCGCGCGCCACCCGCGCTATCCGCGGCACGGTGGTGAGGGCGATGGCGGTCACGATGACCCAGGCGTGCGGGCCGACGATGGCCACGGCGACCAGCCCCAGCAGGATCGACGGGAGGGCCAGGATCACGTCCATGCCGCGCATCAGGACATCGTCGAGCGCGTTGCGGGAATACGCCGCCACCAGGCCGATCGCCGTGCCGACGATCAGCCCGAGCGCGGTCGCGATGACGGCTATCACCAGGATGCTGCCGCCGCCGTACAGGACCCGGCTGAGCACGTCCTGTCCTAGGTAGTCCGTGCCGAGCACGGCCTTGCCACCGGGACCGGAGTTGGGTGCCCCGACCGGGGTGCTCGGGCCGTAGGGGGCGACGTACGGTCCCACGATCGCCAGCAGGACGATCAGGCCGACCAGCGCGACGCCGATGCGCGTCCGCCACAGCTTCAGTGACCGGCGCAGCAGGGACGTGCCCCGGATTCCGACCGGCGGCGTCAGCTCCGAGCCCATGATCACCGGGCTGCTCATCTGGCTCATAGCCGGGTCCTCAGTCTCGGCGTGACCAGGATGGTGGCCACGTCGGCTAGCAGGTTGAGCACCACGTACACCGCCGCGATCAGCATGGCGAGCGCCTGGACCACGGGCAGGTCATGGTTGACCACGGCCTCTACTGTCGCGCCGCCGATGCCGGAGTAGTTGAAGACGAACTCGACGACGATGATGCCGCCGGCCAGGTAGGCCAGGTTCAGCGCGATCACCTGGAACACCGGCCCGAGCGCGTTCGGCAGGGCGTGCCGGACCAGGACGGTGCGCTCGGACAGGCCCTTGAGCCGTGCCATCTCGACGTAGTCGCTCTCCAGGACCTCGATCATCGAGGCCCGCATGATCCGGGCGACGTACGGCGCGACGGCGATCACCAGGGTGAGGGTGGGCAGGACCAGCGCCTCCCAGTTGTTCCACGGCCGGGACCCGGGCGGGACCGTGCTGATGGCGGGCAGGACGTGGGACACCGTCGTCGCGAACAGGATGACCAGCACCAAGGCGACGACGAACTCCGGCAGCGCCGCCAGGAGCAGCAGCAGGTTGGAACTCGTCGTGTCGAAGACCTTTTCCCGCCTGAACGCCGCCCACGCGCCGATCGCGATCGCCAGCGGTATCGACAGCACCGCGGCGAGCGCCACCAGCACCGCGGAGTTCACCAGCTTGGGTGACAGCAGCGTGCTGACCGGCTCCTGGGCCGCCAGCGACCGCCCGAGGTCGCCGTGCAGCAGGCCGGTCACCCAGGTCAGGTACTGCTCGAGCACGGGCTGGTCGAGGTGCAGCTGGCGGCGCAGGGCGGCCAGGCTGGCCGGGGTCGCGTTCCGGCCGAGGATGGCCCGGGCGGGATCGCCGGGCAGCGCCTGGGTCGCCAGGAACACCAGCACGGAGACCAGGATCAGTACGAGGACGCCCAGCAGGAGCCGGCGCACGATGAAGCCGCCGACCCCGCCGAGCCTGAGCCTGTTCACGGTGGCGTGTCCCGCCGTGCTATCCGAAGTAGATCGAGCGGAAACCGTGCCCGAAGCTGTCCAGGTTGAGGGTGCCCTTGCTGGGCTTGAGGCCCTTGACCTTGGACGAGTAGCCGTCGATGAGGTCGCCGAAGAACGGAATGATGTACCCGCCGACGTTGTACTCGGCCTGCTGCATCTCGTGCATGATTGCGATGCGCTTGGCCGAGTCGGTTTCGGCCAGTGCCTGGTTGTACAGCGCCTCGAAGTTGGACCCGGT
>JBQCGJ010000403.1:0-3432 GCA_051955775.1 Gaiellales bacterium
CCCACCAACGTCTGCTTCTTCGGCGAGGGGCTCTGGCAGGTGGCAATCGCCTCGCTGGGCGGGCTGGTCGTGAAGGCGATCGACCTCGGCATCGCCGGGGCGCCGGTGCACTACCCGCAGCTCTAGGCCACCCGCCTCGCAGCCTCCTCGAACTCGGCCATGGCATCACGATCCAGCCGCACGCCAAGCCCGGGCCGCTGGGGCACGCTGAGCACGCCGTCGCGGTAGACCAGCTCGTCGTCTGTGGTCAGCTCCTTGCGCAGGCGTGCCTCGCACAGCTCCGCCGGCAGGAACTCGAAGTAGGGCATGTGCGGCGTGACCATGGCCAGGTGCGCGGCCGCGGCCACCGAGATGCCGGTCTTCCACGCGTGCGGCACCACCTGGCGGCCCGCCTCCTGCGCCATCGTGCACACCCGAAGCGCCTCGGTGAAGCCGCCCACCCGCCCGATGTCCGGCTGCGCCACGTGCACGCCGCCGCGCTCGATCAGCCCCGCGAACTCGTGCCGCGTGGTCAGCCACTCCCCCGAGGCGATGGCCACCGGCGAGCGCTCGGCCAGCGCCCGGTGGCCGTCCTGATCGTCCACCCAGAGCGGCGTCTCGAGGAAGAACACCTCGTGCTCGGCGATCGCTTCCGCCGTGCGCAGCGCCCGCTCGACCGAGTCGAAGGCGTACTGCACGTCCACCATCAGGGTCATGTCGGGCCCGGCCGCCGCCCGCACCGCGCGCACCACCTCGTGGATCCACGCGTCCGGCCCCGCCAGCCCCTTGTGGGCGTACGGCCCCGAGAACGTCGCCTCCAGCTTGGCCGCCGTGAACCCCAGCTCGCGGGCCCGCACCGCCCACTCCGTCATCGACCTCAGGTAGGCGTCGAAGTCGCCCACCTCGGGTTGCAGCGACGCGTAGGGGGTGAGGTGGTTGCGCGCCTGCTCGCCCCACAGCCGCCAGCACGGCACGCCGGCGGCCTGCCCGCGGATGTCCCACAGCGCCATGTCCAGGGCACCGATGGCGTTCACCACCGCTCCCCGCCGCCCCGTCATCGCGCTCCCCACGTACAGCGTCTCCCACAGCGACTCATCGAGCGGATCGGCGCCCAGCAGCATCTGCCGCAGCCCGCGGTCCATGGTGTGCGTGCCCGGCGCCTCGATGCAGGCCCGCGCCACCCAGGCGTTGAGGTCGCACTCCCCGATGCCGGTGATGCCCTCGTCGGTCACGACCTCGACCACGATCGTGTCCTGCGCAGAGCTGGTGGAGCCGACGTCGAAGCCGGGGTCCAGCAGCACGTGCGTGCGCACCTCAGAGACGCGCATCGCCGTCAGACCCGGCTGTAGCCACCGTCGATCGAGATGTTGGCGCCGGTCATGAAGCCGGCCGCGTCGTCACACAGGAAGACGCACGCGTCCGCCACCTCGCCGACCGAGCCGAAGCGGCCGATCGGATGGCGACCCAGGAGCTCCCGCTCGAAGGCCCGGTCGTCGTTCATCGCCTCCATCACCGACTCGTGCATCTCGGTTCGGATCACGCCCGGCATCAGGGTGTTGGAGCGGATGCCGCGTGGCCCGTACTCGACCGCGATGTGGTCTGACAGCATGTTCAGACCGGCCTTGCTGACGTCGTAGGCGCAGTCGCCGGCCCACACCGTGATCGCGCATACCGAGCTGATGTGCACGATCGAGCCGCCGCCAGCCTCGACCAGGTGCGGGATGGCGAACTTGGAGACCAGGAACGGGCCGCGCAGGTTGGTGGCGATGATGCGGTCGAACTCCTCCACCGGCCAGTCGGCCACGTCGCGCCAGTCGGTGGCGTCGATCCCGGCGTTGTTGATCACCGAGTCGAGCCCGCCCAGCGCGGAGGCAGCCTCGTTGGCGACGCTCTGCGCCCCGTCCACCGTGGACACGTCGCCGATCACGGCGATGGCTGTGCCGCCGGCCCCGGTGATCGCGGCCACGGTCTCGTCAGTGCGCTCGCGATCGCGTCCGCCACACGCCACGGCGGCGCCTTCCGCGCCGAACCTCCTGGCCACCTCGCGTCCGATGCCGCTGGAGGCGCCGGTGACCAGCGCCCGCTTGCCCTTCAGTCGGTCACTCACGGTGCTCCTTCGATGTCGATCGATGGATACGCGTAACAGCGGGCCATTGCCCCGCCGTCGGCGATGATCTGCGCCCCGGTCACGAACGACGCCCGGTCGGACAGCAGGAACGCCACCACCTCGGCGATCTCGGACGGCTGGGCGACCCGGCCCATCGGCGCCAGCTCCCCCTCTCTGCGCAGCGCCTCGTCCCGGTCCATCCCGGGCGGCAGCGTGGTGTACGTCATCGGTGTCTCCACGGTGCCGGGCAGGACCGCGTTGCAGCGGATCCCGTACGGCCCGTAATCGACAGCGATGCTGCGCGTGGTCTGGATCAGCCCGGCCTTGGCCGAGCCGTACACGAGGTAGCGGGGGAAGGCCGCGGTGCCCTGGATGGACGAGATATTGACGATCGACCCGCCGCCGCTCGCCAGCATCCGGCGGACGGCCACGGCGGCCCCGAACATCGGCCCCAGCAGCAGCACGTCCATGCCCTGTCGGATATGTCCTTCGTCGACCTCGTGCGCCCCGCCGACCCAGTCGATACCGGCGTTGTTCACCCAGCCCCGAAGCCTCCCCACCGCCTCGGCGGCGTCGGCCGCCAGCTCGTGCGTCGCCCAGTCCGCGATGTCGCCGGCGATCGGCCGGAACCCGTCGCCGAGCTCTGCGGCGGCCGACACCAGCGCCGACGCGTCGCGGTCGACGCCGATCACGATCAGGTCCTGAGCCACCAGTCGCTCCGCCACCGCTCGGCCGATACCCATGGCCGCACCGGTGACGACCGCTGCGGGGGGCCGGCCGGAGCCGGCCCCCCGACGCGGCGTGTCCGTCATTCGGGCGGGATCTCGGCGTACGCGAGATCGATGTTGACGCCCTTGCTGCGACGAAACGCCTTGGCGGCGAAGTAGTAGACGATGGCCAGCCCGATCGTCACACCGAAGATGGAGAACATCTTCGTCTTGTCGGTGAGGCCGAATTGCGCTGGGTAGTGGAAGTACAGGATCCAGATGAACACGGCGGTCAGGATCGCGCCGACTCCCGCGATCGCGACCACCGGGATTCCCAGCACCTTGCGGTGCGTTGCCGCCGCCCGGTACAGGTCGGGCTTGATGTACGGCACGAGCACTGCGGCCAGGCCCACCAGCCCCATCGCTATCAACTGCACAAGCGTGGCGTACACCAGCACCTGGAAGAAGTTGCTGGCCCCCTTGACCGCCCAGATCAGAGTCAGGAACGACCCGATCAGCGTGATCAGCACGGCCACGTACGGCGAGCCGTTGCGTGACAGCCGGGTGACGCCGCTGGGCAGGATACCGTCGAAGGCATATGCGAACAGCATGCGCGTCGGCTGGATGAACGAGATGTAA
>JBQCGJ010000404.1:0-12559 GCA_051955775.1 Gaiellales bacterium
TTGGCGCTGTCGGTGGGCGCGCTGGGCGTGGTGTACGGCGACATCGGCACCAGCCCGCTGTACACGATGCAGCTGATCTTCACGGGCGACCACCCGATGAGCCCGTCTCCCGTGCGCGTGTACGGCGCACTGTCCCTCATCATCTGGGCGCTGCTCCTCGTGGTGACGCTGAAATACGTGCTGCTGATCCTGCGTGTCGACAACCACGGCGAGGGTGGGATCATGGCCCTGGTCGCCCTGATCGAGCGAGTGGTCAAATCCCGCCGCAAAGCCGGGCTGGTGATCGTCGGCGTGCTGGGTGCGTCGCTGTTCTACGGGGACGGCATGCTGACACCCGCCATATCAGTGGTGTCGGCGGTGTCCGGCCTGCAGGTCGCGTCACCGCCGCTTGCGTCCCAGATCGTGCCGTTTTCGCTGGTCGTCCTGGTCCTCCTGTTCGCGCTGCAGCGGTTCGGCACCGGGGCGGTGGGCGGCCTGTTCGGGCCGGTCATGATCCTGTGGTTCCTCGTCATCGGCGCGCTCGGGGCGAAGGAGATCGCGCAGAATCCGGGCGTCTTCCGGGCCGTCTCGCCGACCTACGGCGTGCAGTTCGTGGCCGGCGATCCCAAGATGGGGTTCTTCGCTCTCGGCTCCGTGTTCCTGGCGGTCACGGGCGCCGAGGCCATCTACGCCGACATGGGCCACTTCGGCCGCTCCGCAATCACCCGGGCCTGGCTGCTGCTGTGCTTCCCGGCGCTTCTTCTGAACTACCTCGGCCAGGGTGCGCTGATCCTGGCCCACCCCAGCACGACGGTGAATCCGTTCTTCCTGCTGGTTCCCGGCGGCCACACGGGGCAGAAGATGATGGTCGTGCTGGCCACGATCGCGACCGTGATTGCGTCGCAGGCCGTGATCTCGGGCGCGTTCTCGGTCACCCAGCAGGTGATCCAGCTCGGCTTCCTTCCGCGCATGTCCATTCGACACACGTCGAAGAAGATCATCGGGCAGATCTACATCCCGGTGGTGAACTGGGTGCTGATGACCGCCGTGGTCGTGCTCGTGCTCACATTTCGTTCGCCGACCGGGCTGGCCAACGCGTACGGCATCGCGCTCAGCGCCATCTTCGCCACGAACACGTTCCTGGCGTTCGTGGTGTTCCGGCGGCTCCGCAAGAAGCCGCTGTGGCTGGTCATTCCCGGCGCGGCCTTCTTCATGTCGGTCGAGCTCACGTTCTTCGCCGCCAACCTGACCAAGCTCTTCCACGGCGGCTGGTTCCCGCTCGTGGTTGGTGCGATCTTCTTCACGGTGCTCACCACCTGGCGCCGCGGGCGGATGCTGCTGGCCCGTCAGCGCCGCGAGGGCCGCGTGTCGCTGCGCCGGTACATCAACAGGATGATCGACGAGCCGCCAAACCGGGCCAAGGGAACGGCCGTCTTCCTCACGCCGTCGCTGGATACCGTGCCCACTGCCCTGCTCAACAACGCCGAGCACAATGGCGTCGTTCACGAGCACGTGGTGCTGGTCAAGCTGCACACCGAGGCCGTCCCGCACATCGACGGCTCGCGGCGGGTGTCGATCGAGGCGCTGCGACTCGGCTTCGTCGCCATCACCGTGAACTACGGCTACCAGGACCAGCCCGATATCGTCGCGGCGCTTCAGCAGGCCAGGCGCGAGGGGCTCGAGATCGACCTCGACCACACGTCGTACTACGTCGATCACGCCACCATCCTGCCGACCGGCAACGCCCGGATGGCTGGATGGCGCAAGCGCCTGTTCACGATCCTGCACCAGAACTCGATTCCATTCGCCCGCTCGGTCAATGTGCCGCCCGACCGCGTGTTCGAGGTCGGCGGATACATCGAGATGTGATCCGGGGTCAGCGGTGAACGCGTGGCGACGGCCGTCGATTCGGCGACTGCGGCCGCCGCGCCTGGCGGCGGCTGTCGCCCGAGCGCGGGCCGCGCGGCCGGCGTCGCCACCACCAGCCTCCGCTGCCACCCCCACCGCCCTCGTCGTCCGAGTCGTCCCGGCGCATGCGCGAGGCGAACTCGTTCGCGCCGTCGAGCAGGATGACGGCGATCGCGGCCATCAGCAGGTTGACCACCACGACGGTCATGTCCACATCGCGACGATACCACCGGGCCGGCGGCGCAAACCAGCGCCCGCCGGGGTGGCGGGCCCTCACACCCGCCGGTACCTCGCGTCGACCGCCGAGTAGAGCCCGAAGGCGATCAGGCAGGCCGCCACCGCGATCAGCAGCGGTGGGCCGTACGGGCGGTTGACGAGCGTCTGCAGGGCGCCGTCCAGGCCCTTCGCCTGCGAGGCCTTGTAGTCGATCGCGGCCCGCGTCACGAGCGCGCCGACCAGGACGAACACGGCCGCCCGGCCCAGATACCCGGCCACGCCCAGCCGCGTGTACCACCGGCGGGTGGTCGGGCCCATCTCACCCGTCCTGGCGTCCTTCACGAAGCTGCGGCTCAGACCGCGCCACGCGTTCGCCAGTCCGCCGATCACCAGCGCCACCCCGACCACGCCCACGATCTCGCGGCCGGCCGGGAGGTTGAACACGTCGGCCGTTGTCTTGCCGGCCTTGGGGCTGCTGGCATGGTGGCTGGGACTGGTGAGCACGCGCACCGCCAGCCCGAACAGGGCCAGGTATACGAGGCCGCTGCCGAGGGCGATTAGCCGGTCCCCGCCGTGTGCGTGCCCGTCCTCGAACCCCGTGCCGCGGGCGGCCTGCAGCAGCCGCCAACCGGCGTACCCGGCAAGCCCGATCGCGATCGCGATCAGCAGCGCCTGCCCGAACGGCTGGTGGGCGATCGTGCTCAGCGCACCCGCCTGGCTGGCATTGGTGCCGCCGTGGCCCAGCGCCAGCTCGATCGCCAACACGCCGATCATCACGTACACGACCCCACGCGCGACAAACCCGACGCGGGCCGCGATCGCGCCTGCCCGGCTGGGCTCGGCGGGCAGATCGGAGGTTCGGATGTCGTTCGTCCTGGTACCCATCTGGCGGTGCATGCCCAAATCGTGGAAAAGCGAAACCGGTTTTGCGCAGGACAGGGGCCGGGTATCGCAGGGCTCAGGCATGTTGGGCTTCTCGATCTCATCCGTCAGCGGTTCTGTCGGCTACCCCCTGCTGTTCGGGCTGGTGTTGGGCGAATCCGCCGGGCAGCCGATTCCCGGTGAGTCCAGCATCATGCTGGCAGCCATCGCCTCCTCGCAGGGCTCGCTGTCAATCGTGGCGGTGCTGCTGATCGCAATGGCCGCGGCGATCATCGGCGACAACCTCGGATACCTCGGGGGTCGTGTATTCGGACGCCGCGTGTGGACGGCGGGCCGGGTGATGCGCGAGCGCCGCGTGCGATGGCTCGACGAGACGGACGAGTTCTTCGCGGAGCACGGCAGTGCTGCGGTGGTGGCCGCGCGGTGGCTGCCGGTGGCGCGGTTCACGATTGCATGGCTGGCGGGGATCAACCGCATGCGGTGGAGGCGGTTCGTGGTCTGCAACGCGATCGGCGGTGTGAGCTGGGTGCTGACCGTCGGGCTGGCGGCGTATGTGATCGGACAGGCGGCCAAGAGCGCCATCACCGCCCTCGGATTCGTTGGGCTGATCGGCGTCGTGATCGGGCTGATCGGACACATGGTGTGGCGCCGCCGCACCCGCCGCCGCGACGCGGGCTCCCCAAAGCCGCAGCACACCGCGTCGTAACAGCGCCGCAAGACCAAAGTTATGCCGGCGTGATATCCCGGGTGAGAATCGTCACGCTGCCGTGATCCGCCAGGCCCGAAGATACGGGAATGGAACACCAACGCTCCACCACCGAGCCGGGCGCCGAGCCTGCTCGTTGCGCGCACTGTCACCAGCCGATCGTGGTCTCGGCGCCCGACAGCCGATGGCGGGGGTTCTGCGACATGTGCGCCCGCCACCTGGCGGGTCGCACCCGCCACCTCGAGTCCGCCTAGGCTCGGCGACAGCGGATTGATCAGGCGTCGGACGGCGCCGGCTCGATGGCGACCTTGAGGTCGAGGATCGGCGTGCCGTCGATCGCCTCCAGCGCGCCCACCTCCAGGCGGCCCGGCGGGTCGAAGGCCGTGACCGTCACTCGGTGCAGGCCGATGGGGTTCGGGCGGTCAGGGCTGCGGGTGGCGAACACGCCGGTCAGCGGGATCCGCCGGTCGCCCATCGGATGAACCTGGCGCACATCCCGGTCCGCGCGGTGCAGCCAGGTCAGCACCAGCAGTTGCGTCCCCGGCTCGACCCTGTGCAGCGCGCCGGCAAACGCGGGGTCAATCTCGAGCACCGCCGCGGGCGCTCCCTCGGTCGGCTGGCGGGGTGCATCCGCGAGCTCGTGGAGTGTTGACCGCACGACGCCGATCGGCGTGATCGGCCCAATCGGAGAGCGCTCGGCCATGGTACGGAAAACCGTACCTCAGCCACGGGGTTGCCCCACCGTCGCGGCCGCCCGTTGCGGGCACCCTGCGTGTATCTCGCGATGACTCCGCGCGGGACGCGGGGTCTGAAGTGCAGCCGTCCGGCATCCGTCCCAATCCGCGCCGGGTGACCTGATCGCAATCGCCAAGGAGGCGTAGTGACTTCCGAAACCCACACACTTTCGAGCCCCGGGATGGGTGACCGGCCCGCCGTTCCCACCGGGGGTCTGGCCCGGCTGGCAGGCGGCTTCGCCCGCCATCCCTGGCGTGTGATCGCGGGCTGGATCGCGATCTTCGCCACCCTGATCGGGCTCAACGCCGCGTTCCACGGCACACTCATCAACGACTTCAACATCCCCGGGTCGGACGTCCAGAAGGCGACCGACCTGATCAACGCCAAGTTCGGCGGCGAGAAGGGGGCCGCGCTTCGGGTGGTCGTGGCGGCGCCCAACGGCCAGAGCCTGGACACCCCGCAGCGGCAGGCCGCCGTGAGCAGGATGCTCGCAGCCGGCGCCGCCTCGCAGCACTCGCTCGACGAGAACCCTCGCAGGGACGTGCGCGCGATCACCGATCCGCTGGCGAAGGGATCGCACCAGCTCTCCACGAGCGGCCAGATCGCGTTCTTCGACGTGCAGTTCGACAAGACCGGATTCCAGCTGCCGCGGTCCGGCATCGTCAAGCTGGAGAACCAGCTGCAGACGATCGGCCGGCCGGCCGGACTGCAGGTGCAGTTCACCGGGGACGCCGAGAACGCGCCTCCCACGCAGGGCCTGTCCGACATCATCGGGCTGGTCGCCGCGTTCATCATCCTGATGGTCCTGGTCCGGGCGCTGGTGCCGACGGCGATCCCGCTGC
Organism: Gaiellales bacterium; assembly: GCA_051955775.1. Lineage (GTDB taxonomy): Bacteria > Actinomycetota > Thermoleophilia > Gaiellales > JAICJC01 > DASUHT01. The sequence continues at coordinate 5,269 of JBQCGJ010000404.1, forward strand.
TGTTTGCGATCACCGCCGTGGCCGGGGCGTTCCTGCTGCTGTACCTGGCGGCCCGGTTCAGCCATTTCAACACCGTGACCGAGATCCTGGTGCCGATGATCGGGCTGGGTGTGGGCATCGACTACACCCTGTTCATCGTCACGCGGTTCAGGCAGTTCCTGCATGACGGGCTCGATCCGCAGCAGGCCGCCGCGGCCGCCGGCGCCACCGCCGGCCGCGCCGTGCTGTTCGCCGGGACGACCGTCGCCATCTCGATCACCGGGCTGGCGTTCATCGGCATCGACTTCATCACCAAGCTCGGCATCGGCAGCGCCCTCGGCGTGTTGACTGCGGTGCTTCTGGCGAACTCGCTGCTGCCGGCGGTGCTGTCGCTGCTCGGCCATCGCATCGACAGCGGCCGGCTGGGCCTGCGCCCGGTCGACGACTCGCGCGAAGGCCGCAACCGCACGCTGGTCGCCGCGTGGGGCCGGTTCGTGACCGGCAAGGCCAAGTTCGTGCTGCCCGTCGCCGTGGTGGCCCTGGTGGTCGCCGCCACGCCGGTCCTGCAGTCGCGGCTGGGTCTGGCCGACGCGGGCACCGCGCCCAAGTCGCAGACCACGCGGCAGGCGTACGACCTGCTGTCGCGGGGATTCGGGCCCGGCTTCACGGAGCCGATCCCGATCGTCGTCGACATCCAGGGCGACCACTCGCTGCCCGGGCGGCTGGAGACGGCGCTGCGCCGCGTGCCCGGCATCAAGCAGGTCGTGGCTCCGATCTACAACTCGAAGTCGCCCAGCACCGCGTCTGTGGCGATCATCAACACCTACTCGCGGTACAAGCCGCAGGACTCGCAGACCGACGACGTCGTGTCGACGCTACGGCACACGGTGATCCCCAACGTGCTCGGGAACTCGCCGGCGCACGTGTACGTGTCAGGCTCGAACGCGGCGTTCACCGACATCGGCAACCGCATCTTCTCGCGGGCGCCGTGGTTCCTGCTGTACATCATCGGCGTCACGTTCCTGCTGCTGGCGATCGCCTTCCGGTCGCTCGTGGTGGCCATCAAGGCCGCGGTGACCACGCTCGCCTCGGCGGTGGTCGGGTTCTCCGTGCTCACCGTGGTGGTGCAGCTCGGTCACGGCATGGGAGTGATCGGCCTGGATCGCACCGGCCCGATCGAGAGCTTCGTGCCCCCGATCGCGTTCGCCATCCTGTTCGGGTTGTCAATGGACTACGAGGTGTTCCTCATGAGCCGCATCCGCGAGGAGCACGTGCATGGCTCGACGACGTTCAATGCGGTGCGTGACGGCATGGCCGGAGTCGGCCGCGTGATCGTGGCCGCTGCGCTGATCATGTCCGCCGTGTTCTTCTCGTTCATGCTCAGCCCCGACCGGGTGTCGAAGGAGTTCGGCCTGCTGCTCGGCGTGGCGATCCTGACGGATGCGCTGATCATCCGCATGACGCTGGTGCCGGCGCTGCTGGCGGTGCTCGGCGACCGCTCGTGGACGATGCCCGCGTGGCTCGACCGGGTGCTTCCCAACATCACCATCGAGCCCCCGACCGAGCGGCCGCCCGCCCGCCCGCCCATCAACCCGACCGATCCGATCCCGGCAACCGACTGAGCGACCCCATCCCCAACCCACCGGCGGCCGTCCCACCCGGGGCGGGCGCCGGCGTGCTGGAGGCAGCGCCGCGAGGCGCCGGCGAGCCTCAGGCGGCCCGGCGCCCGGTGATCAGCTGGTCGAACTCCGCCGCCGGCAGGGCCCGGCTGAACAGGAAGCCCTGCCCGAGCGGGCAGCCGTGGTCGACCAGGAACTGCAGCTGGGCCTCGGTCTCGATCCCCTCCGCCAGACACTGCAGCCCCAGCTTGTCGGCGAGGGTGATGATCGACTCGACGAGGATGGCCGCGTCCTTACTGTGCGGCACGTCGCGGATGAACGAGCGGTCGATCTTGAGCGTGTCGACGTGAAGCTGGGTGAGCCGTCCCAACGAGGAATATCCGGCCCCGAAGTCGTCGATGGCCAGCCGCATCCCGCGGTCTCGCAGCTCCACCAGCGTTGCGTCCAGGTCGGCTGGATTCGTCATCGCAGACTGCTCGGTGATCTCGAACATGATCCGGTCGGCGGTGAGCCCGAACGACTCGATGGTGGCCAGCGCCCGGCGCAGTCCGGCCGGGTGCCAGAACGCCGCCGGCAGGTTGATGGACACGAACAGATCCAGGTCGCGGTCACACCAGCGGCGGGTCTGCACACACGCCGTCTCCAGCACCCAGGCGGTGATCGTGCGGATGAGGCCGGTGCGCTCGGCGATGGGGATGAACTCCGACGGCGCCACCAGGCTGCCGTCCTGCGTGCGCCAGCGGATAAGCGCCTCGGCGCCGACCACGCACGACGCCTGCAGGTCGACCAGGGGCTGGTAGTGCAGAACGAACTCGTCGCGCCGCTCGGCCTGCCTCAGACGTGATGCGAGGGCGAGCGCCCTGCTCGAATCTCGTTCCGGCCGGCGATACAGGCGGTAGCCGTCGCGCCCTGCGTCCTTGGCCGCGTACAGCGCGCTGTCCGCGTGTTTCAGCAGTCCCTCGTGGGTGTCGGCATCGGCGGGGTACAGACTGGCGCCGACGCTGGCCGTCACGTACAACTCCGCGCCGTCGACCGTGAACGGCTGTGCGAGGGCGAGCCGCAGCGTCGTCGCCACAGCCCGCGCGGCGTCTTCGAGCGCCTCCACCGATCCGTCCTCGGACGGCCCGTGCATCAGCACCAGGAACTCGTCTCCACCCTGGCGGGCGACCACATCGTCGGCCCGGATCGCGCTGCGCAGCCTGGCCGCCACCTCCACCAGCAGCTCGTCCCCGACGGCGTGGCCAAGGCTGTCGTTGATCAGCTTGAAGTCGTCGAGATCGATGAACAGCACCGCGATACCCGTCTCGGTGCGGTCGGCGTGCGCGATGCCGACCGTCAGGTGCTCCTGGAACAGCGCCCGGTTGGGCAGGTCGGTCAGGTTGTCGTGCATCGCGCGGTGGGCCAGGCCGGCCTCGGTCTCCTTGAGCATCGTGATGTCGAACGTCACGCCGTCGAGGTAGTCGACGTTCCCGTTCGAAAATGCGCCCCGCCCGTGGCCCTGCACCCAGCGCACGGAGCCGTCGCGATGAATGATCCGGTAGGCGACGACGTACGGCTCGCGGCGGTCGAGCGCCTCGAACACCCGCTGCGTGACCATCTCCAGGTCCTCGGGATGGATGATGCTGGCGTAGGAGCGGGCGTCAGGCCCGACGAACTCCGCGGCGGCGTACCCCGAGATCGACTCGATGGCGTCGCTCATGAACTGCATCGACCAGTCGCCCGGGCACAATCGGTAGATCGCGCCGGGGACGTTCTGGACCAGCGTCTGGAGTCGTTGTGCGTCCCATTCCTGGAACGCGAAGGCGTCGGGGGTCATCACCCAAGTGTGTCGGCCGCCTCGCGGCGCCGGTGATCACCCGGAAGAGGGACGAGTCAGCCTGCGCAGCGGCCGGCATGCAGCGGGGGCCGTCGTGTCGACGCCCCCCGCTGGTTGACGGCCCTTGCCGCTGAAGGTCAGCAGGTGCTGCTACTTGGGAGGTTTAGGTACCAGACAGATGCTGATCGGGCCGCCGTTCACCGACTGCACCTCGGCATCGCCTGCGCCGGTCAGATGAACCAGCACGGCACCGGCCTGTCCGCTGGTGCTGCCGATCTTCTTCTCGGTGTCGATGTGGTTCCCGCCGGCCTGGGTGTACTTGATGACCGTGCCGCTGGGGTATGGGCCGAACGTGTGCCCAGTGGCCATATCGATTACGAACACCTCGCTCGAATCGCTCGAGCCGACCTGATAGAACCCGTCCGGGTTCTGGCCGCTGTGCGGGTTTGTGCCCGGTGAGGTCTGGCCCGCGGGCGGGATCGTGTTCCCGTGCGGGTTCACGTTCTCGATGCATGCGCCAGATCCGTACTGAACGGAGGAGGACGAGTTGGACGTTCCTCCGGTCACCTTGGATCCCTGACTCGCCGAGTTGTTCCCGACGGCTTGATTCACCGTCTGCACGGCGTAGCTGACGCCGCCAAACGCCGCGAGCGTGGCACCGACGACTCCCACGCTGACCAGCGCCAGCACGGGCCGCATAGTGCGCCGCCGAGACTCGGTGCGCACCATCCGCACGAGCTGCTCTCGCTCGTGGTCGTCGAGCTGCGGCCGCTCGCGGCGCAGGCGGCGCTCCAGCCTCCCCATCGATAGATCACTTCCTCGAATACCCATCTGCCTCCTCCGACTTCCGAACGTGCCCAGTACGTGCCCTCATCTGTACATACGCCGGTTGTCAGAAATTCCTGACACTCCGTCTCACGGAGAGCCCGAGGCCTGCGCGAGCACGACCACCACCGGCTCGCGGGGGTTCAGCTCGAGAGCCCGCTGGACGGCTTGCCGGCGCTCGGCTCCGGTGGTCGACCGGGCCAGCCCGAACCACGCCTGCCAGTCGTCCGGTGCAAGGCCGGTGGCCTGATGGAACGCGGCCGTCGCCGCGCCGAAGCGACCGGCACCGAGCTCGGCTTCCCCGAGTGCCACCAGCGGCGCGTCGCTCCACGGCTGCCACGTGTGGGCCGTCCTGGCATCGGCGATGGCTGCGTTCCAGTTCTGCGCCGTCGCCGCCTGGGTGCTCCGATCGAGAGCCAGGTTCCCACGCAGAGCGCCCAGAGACACGACGACCAGCAGCGCCGCCGCCGCCATGGCTGCCCACCGCCACGCCGGACGCACCCACCACACGGACCCCATCCGTGTGCCCACCAGAACCGCGGCGCCGCAGGCCAGGCCGAACAGGGTGACGCCTGGAAGCTGGAAGTCCCAGTCCACTCCGGCATGCAGAACATATGCCAGATAGGCGGCTGCGGCCACCGCGATCAGCGGCGAGCTGCGGCGGCGCACCGCCACCACCAGAGGGGTGCCCATGGCGAGGATCAGCACGACCAGCCCGGCTGGGCCGAGCTCGGCCAGCGTCTCCAGGTACAGGCTGTGCGCGTTTCGCACCTTGAGCGTGCTCGGCCGGTGCCCGAGCCACCACCGCTCATACGTGCCGCCGCCGGATCCCACCAGCGGGTGCCGGTGATAGTCGCTAAACGCCGCTCGCCACAGCGCGATGCGCCCATTTCCCGACAGGCTGAACAGGCGCGCGTTGAGGCTCCGCCCGGCGCGGAAGCCGCCCGGTGCGCGGGCGTTGAAGTCGTCGTACAGGTGCTGGGCGACGGCCGCCGGCGAGCCGTACACGACCACCGGCGATGCCGCCACTGCGAGCACCGTGACAAGCGCGAGCACCCGCGCAATCCGCGTGACCCGGGGGGAGGGCGACCAGCGCCGTTCGATCCACAGCGTGGCCACGGCTGCCGCCGCCATCAGCGGCAGCGTGGCCGCGATCGTCAGTCCCAGCCGATGCCCCTGGCTCGTCGCCGCACCGAGCGGCGATCCCACGTGCGTCAGCGCAGGCGATCCGGCGGTCACCAGCACGTCGAGCGCCAGCGCGGGCGCGCAGGCCGTCAAGACGCATGCCAGCTGCCAGCGGCGCGTCTCCAGGAGCAGCATGGCCACCAGACCGAACGCCAGCGCCAGCCATCCGCCCCGGCTGAACGTGAGATACAGGCCGACCGCCAGCACAGGCAGCGGCGCCAGCGCGGCGAGCCGGCCGGCTGCGGTGGATGAGCGTGCGGCCAGGCCGCACCCGATGATCAGGCCGATCGCCGCGACCACCGCGAGCCCGTTCCAGTAGCCCACGGGCGCGGCCATTCGCCCCGTCTGGGCCACACCGTGGACGGCCACCGTGCTGGGCACGATCAATCCGACCAGCCCGTTCATGACCGTCGCCACAGCGGCCGCCAGACATCCGGCCAAAAGCCCCACAACCATCCTCGGGCGGGCCAGCACGAACACCGCCGTCAGGGCTGCGACGTAGACCAGTCCGCGCTCAGCTGCCAGGAAGCTCGCGCCCGCGTCGTCGGACCACAGCGCCGACGCGAGCATCCATGCGGTGAGTGCAAAGAAGGATGCGAGCATCACCAGCTCGGGTCGCGACAGCGCGAGCTCCGGCCGAACCGCCAGGGCGACTCCGGCCACGGTCAGCAGGAGCACGGTCGCAAGGCCCCAGGACGGCGGGTCGTAGCCGCCGTTGGCGGCCGCGACGGCGGCCAGGACGGCGAACGTCGCGATCCCGGCTCCCACCTGTTGGACACGCTCGCTCCAGCGCTCGCTGCGCCTGCCGGCGAGCGCGCTAGACGCCGTGCTCGAGGACTGCATTCGGCCTCTCCTCGCGCCGGTCGGGTGGGTCGAGGATCTTGCGAAGGCGCCCGCGTGCACGAGACAACGCCACCTCCGCGGCGTTCACCTCGATGTGCAGCAGATCGGCGATCTGCTGGGCGCTCAGATCGGCGCCGTAGCGAAGCGCCAGCAGCTCGCGATCGCGGTCGCCGAGCTGCTGCATAGCGTGGGCGATGGAGACCCGGTCGAGAGACTGCCGCTGCTCGTCGCGGACGTCTGGACGGTCTGGAACCTGCTCCACCAGCACCTCGGGCGACTGCGACCGTTCGGCCAGCACCCGGCGGGCGATGCCGATCACCCACGACTCGGGCGCGCCGCGGTCCGGGTCGTAGGTCGACCGTCCGCGCCATGCCCGCAGCAGCGCCTCTCCGGTCACGTCCTGGGCCGCGCTGCCCGCGCCGATCCGGTATGCCACGTAGGCATACACGGAATCAGTCAGCCGCCCGGGCCGCCGGAACGGGTCCCGAGGGCGCACCTATGCGCCGTCCTGCCAATTGGCCATGCCAGGGGATAGACACTGTGGAGCCCGGGATCCTGCGGTCTAGCTCGTGGGTGGTACCAGCGGGGCTTTCTTGGCCTGGCCGGGCGGCGTGACCGCCTTGTCCTTCTTGGCCTGGCCGGGTGGCGGCGCGGCCGGATCCTTCTTGCCCTGACCCGGACCCGTGTGCGTGCTCCCGGACCCACCCGCAGGAGCAGGCGAAGCCTTGCCCTGCCCCGGCGGCGACGTGGGCCGGCCCCTGCCGCCGTGGCTCGGCGGTGCGTGGGTCTTGGCCCTGGCCTGACCCGGCGGCGACGCGGGCGGGCTCTTGTCCGTGTGAGTGGGCGGGGCATGGCCGGTCGCATTCCCTTCGCCGCCGCCGTTCCCGCCGGCGTGCGACGCGCCGTGCGTCCCACCCGCTCCCGGGCCGTGCCCTTCCGCGTGCGACGACTTCGGCGCGCCAGCGGAAGCGGCGGCGCCTGCGGCTGGAGACGGAAGCGCGTGAACCACGGTGCCGTTGGTGGG
>JBQCGJ010000405.1:0-3195 GCA_051955775.1 Gaiellales bacterium
CGCGGAGACGGCGTGCTCGAATCGTGGTTTGATCGCTACGAGCCGGTCAACGACGAACCGGCGCCCTCACGGCCGCGCACCGACGACAACCCCCTCAACCGGAAGGCGTACCTGCTGCGGGTTCAGCGGCTGCGTTAGGCAGCGGGACGCTGACCCAACATCACCCGCCAAAGCTCGGCCGGCGTGGAGGACGACAGGCGGCGGGCGGCGGGAGAGACCCCCGGCGCGCGAGCCGGCAGGCGCACGCGCACGGCGCGGGCGCTCGACTCGAACACCAGCGGCGGGTCCAGCACCATCGCCTCGCCGTCGATCCCGATCTCGACCGGGCCGTCGGAGTCGACCTGGAAACGGGGAGCGGACCACTCGCGCCAGCCGTGGAAACGGCGGATCTGGCCGATCGCGTTCAGGGCCAGGAATCGCTCCATGTCCGCCGCCCCTCCGACGTGGATGGCCACGACGCCGAGCACCCCGAGGTCGATCCGCTCGCGCGTCCCGCGTCCGCCCAGCTCGTTCAGCTGATACGGGTCGTTGGACACCAGGATCACCTCGGCGCTCTGGTGCGTGGTGTCGCTGGGATCGGCGTACCGCAGGTCGAGCCGGTCTGCGCCGGCCCCGATCAGATCGGGCAGCATCGCGGCCGCGGTGCGGATCTTTGCGTCGCGGTACTCGGCCGACTGCACGATCCTGGCGTACAGGCCGAGCGACGCGTTGTTCACGAACACGCGCCCGTTGACGGTCGCCAGGTCGATCTCGCGCTCCACGCAGTCGCCGTACGCGTCCAGCGCCCCCACCACGTCCTCGCGGTCGAGCCCCAGGTCCAGCGCGAAGTGGTTTCGCGTGCCGGCTGGCACGACGACGTGCGGAATCCCGTGGCGGCCGGCCACTGTGGCCACCAGCGCCTGTGACCCGTCGCCGCCCGCCATCCCGATCACATCGGCGCCACCTGCCACCGCGGCCTCCGCCAGTTCCAGTAGGTCGTCGCCGGGCGACAGCACGATCGGCCGGATCCCGCGCTTCTCACACTCCTCGACCAGCCGGTGTTTCTCGGCCTTGCCGCCACCCGACTTCGGGTTCATGATCAGCACCGGCCGCTCGGCCTTCGCAGCGGGAGTCCCCGGAGTCGCGGCAAGCTTGAGGTCGCCGACCCGTCGGTGCAATGCCACGCGGGCTGCCCAGGCGGACAGCGCCCCCAGCACGACGGTCACGGCCAGACCGAGCCAGCTCAGGTCGGAGATCACGACGCCCCCGACCAGCAGCACGACTCCGAGCAGCATCAGAAGCAGGGCGACGGTGCGCACTGGGCCGCGCCGCGACACGGCGTACCACCCGGCGGCGACCAGAAGCACCGCTCCGACCACGGCGACCACCAGCTCACGGAAGTTCCGGACCGCGCCGATCGCCGCCGCCACCACGGCCAGCGGGAGAGCCACCAACGCGACCGCGGCCGCGGTTCGGTCGCCTACAGACGTGCTCATCGCAGCCGGTCTCCCACCCGCGCCGCACCCTCGACGAACTCGAACGCCCACAGGGTGACGCCGGCGCCCAGCAGCGCCCCCGCCGTCACGTCGCTCAGCCAGTGCAGCCGGAGATAGGTGCGGCTCCAGGCCATGCCCGCCGTCCCGGCCACGGCCCCGGCCCAGGCCAGCCGCCGGCCGGTGGGGCCGATGTCGTCGCCGGCCATGACAAGGCCGACCGTGGTGGCGGCGGCATACGCCGCGTGGCCAGACGGGAAGGAGGTGCCGAAGGCGTCCACCGTCGACCCGGCAGGCCGGCGCCGCCGCACGACCAGCTTGGCCGCATTCACGCTCGCCGGCGCCAGCACCTCGGACAGCGCGAAGGCCCCCGCCACGGCCAGCCCCCGCCGGCGCGCCAGGGCAAGACTCGCGGCGGCCAGGGTGGCTCCGCGGACGACTCCTCGGCCGGCCTCGTTGAACACCATGGCGGTCTGTTCCTGGCGCCGCGAGCGGTGCGTCCCGACTGCCTGCGCCCACGCGCGATCGACCGCCAGCGGGTGGTCGGGCAGCTTGGCGACCAGGCCGGCGACGGCCGTCACCATCGCTGACGACAGCCAGAACGTATGCCGTGGGGCGTTCGGGAAGAGGCGGGTGGTCATGGGCCCACAGGTGTCGGCGCCGATCCGAGAGGGCGATTCTACGTATGGCGGGGCCGGAGGAGGGTCGCGCGGGCTCTACGATGGGCGGCATGCGAGCACCACGCCGGCGCCTCCATGAATCCGCGGAGGCGCGCACCGCGCTGGCGCTGGCCGCCGCCCTGGGTGTGGCCTTCGGGCTCATCGCGTACTGGGCGAATGCGGGCGGCACGCCCTCCGTCGACCGCTCCGTGCTGAACTGGGTAGTGGATCACCGGACGTCCTGGCTGACGTCGGTGGTTCAGGCCGTCACGTGGCTCGGGTCAGGCGCCGTGCTGTACCCGGCGGTCGCGGTCGCCACGCTCGCGTGGTGGCGCGACGGGCGGGACTGGCGGCCAGGGCTCGTGCTGGCCGCGGCGCTGGGCGGCGGCACCGCCCTGTACAACATCTTCAAGCCGATCTTCGAGCGGCCCCGCCCGCCGGCGGCGGACGCCGTGCAGACGTATTCCCACTGGTCGTTCCCGTCCGGCCACGCCACCCAGGCGATGGCGTTCTACGGGATGCTGGCCTTCCTGATCGCGTTCCGGCATGGGCGCCGGGCCACGCCGTGGGTGGTCTCTGCGGTTGTCATCCTGGTGGTCGGGGCGACCCGCATCTACCTCGGCGCGCACTGGTTCAGCGACGTGCTCGGCGGCTACGCGCTGGGCGGTTGCTGGTGTGCGCTGGTGGCGGGTCTCGCGCTGGCGGCGGGGTGGGTGCGGCGCCGAGCATCAGCCGGCGCACCAGCCGGCGAGTGACCTGCGCCGCGCGGGCGGCAGCGACGGCAGCACGGAGCAGGTGCGGACGAGGGTGACGAACGTCAGCTCGGACCTCCCGGCCGTCCCGGTCACCCGGTAGCAGCCCTGACCGGGGAAGAAGATCGAGGACGCGTTGAACCCGGAGTACCCGTATCCGAACGTGCGCGCGTGGATCGCCCGGCCGGAGGCGATCTCGGAGCCGCTGATATGCAGCAGCCCACGCGCGCCTCGCCCGCGCCACCACATGAACTTCATGCGCAGCGAGCCGCGCCGCGAGATGTCGCCGGGCGGCACGATCACGAGCCCGCG
>JBQCGJ010000406.1:0-2777 GCA_051955775.1 Gaiellales bacterium
TGGTCAGCGCGATCCGGTCGGCGAGCTCGTAGTCAGGGGGTTGCGAGTTGCTCGCCACGGCCGATCAGACTATCATTCTCGAACGTACCGGATATATGGATCAATGATCAGGAGGGCTGGGATGGCCGAAGTCGTGCTCTACCACCACGTACAGGGGCTGACCGATGGGGTGCAGGCGTTCGCGGACACGCTGCGGACGGCCGGGCACACCGTCCATACGCCCGACGTCTTCGACGGGCGGGTGTTCGACTCGATCGACGACGGCCTGGCGTTCGCAGAGGAGGCGGGATTCGAGACGCTCGTCGGCCGCGGGGTCGCCGCCGCCGACGCGATCCGGCCCGACGTCGTCTACGCCGGGTTCTCGTTCGGCGTCATGCCCGCCCAGCAGCTTGCCCAGACGCGTGCGGGCGCGCGCGGGGCGCTGCTCATGTGCTCGTGCCTGCCCGCCTCGGAGTTCGGCGACGGGTGGCCCCAGGGCGTGCCCGTGCAGGTGCACGCCAAGGAGGCGGATCCGTTCTTCGCCGAGGACATGGAGGCCGCGCGGGAGCTGGCCGACTCGACCGCTGACGCCGACCTCTACCTCTACCCGGGCGAGCAGCACCTGTTCGCCGACCGGTCGCTGCCGGCGTACGACCCCGAGGCCGCCGGGCTGCTCACCGAACGGGTGCTGGCGTTCCTCGCCGCGGTCGACGAGTCGGGCGGCTGAGCGGTTCGGCCCGCCGCGGCACGGAGCGAGGCCATTGCCGTCCCGCACGGCCTCCCGCACACTGACCGTGTGTGGAAGCCGACCTCGATCCTGCTGCTGATCCTCGTGCTCGCGGGCTGCGGAGGCGGCGGCAGCGGGGCGAGCGGGACGGCGGCGGCTGCGGAGGCGGCGGCGCGCAGCTATGTCGACGCGTACAACGCCCGGGACGGTCATGCCATCTGCGACGCGTTCGTGTCGCAGCTGCGACACCGCATGGATGACACGGCCGGCGGCCTCCACATCAGCTGCCCTCGGCTCGTCGCCGGCTACATCGGATACGGCGAGGAGTCGGACACGCCGGTCTTCCGCCACGTCTCGATCGGCTCGCTCAGCGCGACAGTGCACGGCAACGACGCAGCCGTGCGCGTACGCGAGAAGCTGACCTTCGACAGCTCGGACCCGACCCGGCGACATGTTGCGATCTCGGACGCGATCTACCTGGTCTGGCAGGAGGGCCGCTGGCACGTGGCCAAGCCGGGCGCGATCTACTACGGGTCACAGAGCGCCTACCAGGTGCCTCCTACCGTTCTCGATCCGCCGGTCACCCAGTCGGAGGCAGGGGCACCGGCACCGCGACGTGCCCCCGCGCCTCCCTGTAACGGCCCGACCCTCGCACGATGGAGCGACCCGGCGGGCGACGCCCCCGCCGCCGTCGACCTGACGAGCGTGACGGCAGTGTCGGCCCCCGGGGCCATCTGCATCCGGCTTGCGTCGACCGCTGTGCCGCCTCCCGGAACGGTGTACGCGTTCAGCCTCGAGCAGCCGGCCGGTCTCGATGCGACGCACGTGTTGCAAGCGAACGTACGGGTGGGCCATGCCGGTGCGCTCCTCATTGGCCCCGACGACCTGATGCGCGGCGCTCGGGCGGGCTGGGACGGGGCCGTTCTCAGGGTTTCCATCCCGGAACACCCATCACGTCTCGATCCGCGTGCGCCGCTGCATCTGTCGGCTCGGCTCGACAGCCTCCAGAGCCAGGAGCCGCTGATCCGCCATCCGCTCACCGGCAGCGACGTCATCCAGGGCGACACCCATCAGCTGGCCGACGCGCCGCCCGGGACGGGAGAGGCCGAGGCGTCGACACCGACTCCCGCACCGACCCTCCAGGAGTGTGTCGATACCTGGAACGCGCACGACCCCGGGCGTGCGCCGATCGGCTACGACCCGTTCCATGACGTCGTCGTTCCCGGGGGCTCCGCTCGTCCTGCCTCGAGCGGGTTCATCGGGCGGAGTGCCTGGGTCGCGACGGTGCCACAGCTCGGATGCAGCGTGGACTTCCAGCTCGGGGACGTCCACGCCGTGTTCCGGCGGACTCGCCCAGGGCGCTGGTACGGACTGTCCTTTCTCAACTCGGATCTCTGGCAACCGCCCGCGAACGCCTGTCAGGCACCCGACGGCCGGCTCTCGCTCGGCACCAGCTGCTCACCGATCCACGTCCCCGCCGGCCAGCGGCGGCGGCTGCTGCAGGAGTACGGGCAGATGGCGACGCGACGGGCTCGGCAGGCGGTCGCGAAAGCCGGGGGTCCGGTGTGGTGGGCAGGGCCGCGGCCGGTGACCAGCGCGCTGGCTGCCGCCGACGCCGATATCGCCTGGGCGACCGGCGCGGGCGCGGCGATCGTCTATGCCTGGCGGGAAGGCGCACAGGATCCGACGAGCGTTCCGGCCAACCGCGACCTCGTCGTCCTCAGCTACAAGCGAGGCGGCGCTCCCGAACGGCTGCCGTGCGGCTCGCCCTGCATGTACACCGTGCTCAACCGCCTCGACCGCGGCGACGCAACGATCCTGGTGATCGCCCGCACCGAGGCGGCCCCGCCGGCACGGGAGGCAAGGATGATCGAGCACGATCTCCGTCTGCTCCGCCGCTGACGGATCCGGTCGGCTGCCGGGGTGAACCCCTGACCTCCTGGACTCGGCAGTCAAGGTCGCTGCGCTGCCTTGACTGCCTCGTGGCGGCGTCTGGTTGGGTATCAGACGCCTTGACCCAGGCTTCGCCTGGGGCGGCATGCAGGATGTCAGGCCAAACCCCCCGGAATAC
>JBQCGJ010000407.1:0-19649 GCA_051955775.1 Gaiellales bacterium
AAGTGGAGCTAACCGGGCTCGAACCGGTGACCTCCACGCTGCCAGCGTGGCGCTCTCCCAACTGAGCTATAGCCCCGAGGTCACGGAGTATATCGGCAGGTCCCGCGGGGGGAACAGCCCGGATCAGCCCGCCGGGAGCAGGCGGCTGGCCGGATGCACGGCCATTCCACGGTCGTCCGCCAGCCGCTCCAGGACGGCCGCCGTATCGGCGAACGCGACTCCGGTCAGGTGCTGGTCGCGGCCCTCGAAGTCGGCCAGGATCTCACCCAGGGCGGCGGCGTAGGCGGCCCGGTCGGCGGCTGCCAGCGCCTCCAGCGCGCGGCCCGTGCGCTCGAATGCACCGCCGGCGCCCAGCATCAGCCCGACGTCGGGAGTCTGGCCGAGCGCGGTCTGCGCGAGCGCACGCACATATGCGGAAGCGGGCGAGTCCGCGCCCGCCGTCTCGCGCACACCGCTGCGGGCCACCTCCTCCACCCCGTCGCCGGCCAGGATTGCCATCTTCAGCGCGCCCAGCAGCCTGCCCCAGCTCGCCGCCCCGGTCTCGGCGTGCGAGGCCAGGTACGCGTCGCGGGCGCGGATCAGCCGGGGCCGGGCGTCGGCGCCGTCCAGCAGCGCCCGGTAGGCGGCCGCCTCGGCTTCCAGCGCCGAGTCGAGATGCGCGCCAGCGCTCACCCGTTCACAGCGGGCGCCGTCCCGCGAATCCGCCGTCGGACGTATGCCAGAAGCCGATCCTCGGCTCGCCCACCTGCCAGCACAGAAGCACGTCCTGGCCGTCCATCACGGCCGGGAAGTCGATCAACCCGCGGTCGGCGTCCTTGACCTCCACGCCGAGCTCGTTCAGCTCGGCCAGCAGCGCCCGCAGCTCGCGATGCGACTGTTCGAGCTGCCCGCGGAGCTCCTGCACCTCGGCCTTGCGCAGGTTGCCGCCGTTCGACCCGATGGCGATCACGACTGCGTTCCAGCGGCTCTCCAGGATGCGGCTGGCGGCGCGGTCCTCGACCAGGCGCTCGGCCATCTCGCGCACGCGCGCGTCCAGCAGGGCCTGTGCCTCGTCGAGCGTGAATGTGCGCGAGCTCACCCCGCCGCGTACGTCTCACTCGGCACCTGGCCCCACAGGGACTCGAGCCGGTAATACGCGCGGGCCTCGGGCGTGAACACGTGCGCCACCGCGTCCAGGTAGTCGAGCAGCACCCAATCCCCCTGGCGCTGGCCCTCGACCCGTTGCGGACGCCGGCGGTCATCCTGCTTCAACCGTTCGTGGATCTCGTCGGAGATGGCCTGCGTCTGGCGCGGATTGCGACCGGTGCAGATCACGAAGTAGTCGGTGTAGCTCACGACATCGCGCATGTCGAGAATCACGATGTCGGTGGCAGACTTCTCGGCCGCGAGCGCCGCAATCCGATGAGCGAGCTGAACCGTGCTGTTCAGATGGGCATCTCCATGCGACCTGATCCCAGGGTAGCAGAGGAGTCAGAGGGGCCAGCTCCGGGGTGTCTTCGTCGCGAGGCGCCGGATGCGGGCTCGGTGGCAAGGATCGAGCGGTGAGCGGAGCGCAGGCGTGGTGGGTTCCCACGTCGAGCACCGCACGCCGCGTGGGACGCAGCCACCGCGCCCACAGACCAGCCGCAGCAGAAGTCACCCCGGAGCCGGCCCCCCGTACAAGTGTCCGTTTTCGATCAGTCGCCAGGCACGGTCCGGGATGTCCGAGCCGCACTCGCCATCCTCGGCCAGACACGCGCGCAGCTCCGTCGAGGACAGGTCGACCGGCGGCATGTCGAGCACGACCACGCCGGGATCGGCGACCGCATGCTCGCTGCGCGGGGCGACCACGATCGTGGCCAGCTCGCGGATCCGATCCGGGTCGCGCCATGTGAAGAAGCGGGCGAACTGGTCGGCCCCGATGATCAGGTACAGATCGCCCTCACCGGCCAGCCGCTCCAGCACATGCACCGTGTACTCGGGATGCTCGCCGGTGGCGGGCGCGCGCACCTCGACCCGCGGCTCACCTGCGAACGCGGCCTCGGCCAGCCGCAGTCGCACCTCGGTCGGCTGCACCGACGCCGGGCGGTGCGGCGGGTTGTCGTCGGGGATCACCAGCACCCGGTCGAGATCGAGCTGGTCGCGGGCCGCCCGCACGACATCCAGATGACCGTTGTGAGGCGGGTCGAACTGCCCCCCGAAGACCCCCACCCTGGTCATGCCGGGCTCCGCGGGCTGAACGTGAAGCGGTGCGGCCCAACCAGGACGTCGTCCCCCGGCCGCGCCCCCGCGGCGCGCAGCGCCGGCTCGACGCCCAGCCGCTCCAGCTCGGCGGCCAGCCGGGCCACAGCAGCATCGTCATCCGGGTCGAGGCCTGCCGCCTGCCGCTCCAGATCGCGGCTTGCCACCCGCAGCTCGCCTGCGTCGCGGAGGATCCGAAACCGCCGCCGGCCGGCGGCCGCGGGCCGGTATTCGAGGAATTCCGCCAGCTCGCCGTCGGCCTCCGCCTGCACCGGCTCGGCCTCCGCCGGCAGCAGCTCGAACAGCCGCTCACGCAGCTCCTCCAGACCCTCTCCGCTGGTCGACGAGCACGCCAGCTCGGCGCCGGTGCGAGCGAGCAGCCCGGCCCGGTCGCCCGGCTCCACCAGATCGATCTTGGACAGGCATACAAGCTGCGGGCGTTCCGCCAGGCCGCCGCCGTGAAGCTCCAGCTCACGGTCGATGGCGCGCCGCCGGCGGGCGATCTCGGCCTCCCCCGCCGAGGCATCCAGCAGGTGGATCAGGAGCCGCGCCCGCTCCAGGTGGGCCAGGAACTCATGCCCCAGGCCGACCCCCTCGCTCGCCCCCTCCAGCAGACCCGGCACGTCGGCCACGGTGAGCTGGCGGCCATCCTCACCGTCCACCGTGCCCAGAACGGGGGCGATGGTGGTGAATGGATAGTCGGCGACCTTCGGCCGGGCGTTCGATATCCGCCGCAGCAGCGACGACTTGCCGGCGTTGGGCAGGCCCAGCAACGCGGCGTCGGCAACCAGCTTCAGGTGCAGCTCGAGCCACCGCTCATCTCCCGGCTCACCGATCTGCGCCACCTCGGGCGCGCGCCGTGCGGCGGTCGCATAGTGGCGGTTGCCCTTGCCGCCGGCGCCCCCGCGGGCCACCACCGCGCGCTCACCGGGCGCCACCAGGTCGGCCACCACGGCGCCCGTCTCGCGCTCGGTGACCTGCGTCCCCACCGGCACCCGGAGCTCCCGCGACGCCCCCCGCCGTCCGTTCTTGGCGGAGCCCTGACCGTGCCGGCCTCGCTCCGCCTTGAAATGCGCAGCGAACCGGAACTGGGACAGGTCGCGCAGATCGGAGCTGGCGACCATCAGCAGGTCGCCGCCGTCACCCCCGTCGCCGCCGTCCGGGCCTCCCTTGGGGACGTACCGCTCGCGGCGGAAGCTGATCGACCCGTCGCCGCCGCGGCCGCCCTGCACGAAGATGGTTGCGCGGTCGGCGAACACGCCGGCGGACTGAAAACTCTCAGGCGGTGGGCGCGAGCACGCTGATGTACCGCCGGCCCTTGCGGCGGGTGAAATCGACCACGCCGTCGACGGTCGCAAACAGGGTGTCGTCGCCGCCCAGGCTTGCGCCCAGGCCGGGATGGAATTTCGTGCCGCGCTGGCGCACGATGATCGCGCCGGCGGTCACCGTCTGCCCGGCAAACACCTTGACACCGAGCCGCTGAGCGTTGGAGTCGCGGCCGTTCTTCGAGGAGCCGAGCCCCTTCTTATGCGCCATCGGTGGCCTCCTCGGTCTTGGGTTTGGCGGGAGCGCGCTTGCGGGGCGCCCGCTTGGGCTTGGCCGCCGCGCCGCCGATCGACTCGATCGTGATCTTGGACAGCTCCGAGCGGTGGCCGCGGGTCTTCTTGAACCCGCGTTTGGGCTTGAAGGTGAACACCTTCAGCTTCTCGCCGCGCAGATGCTCGACCACCGTCGCCTGAACCGTGCCGCCCAGCTTCGAGCGGTCGGTGACCACGTCGTCGCCGCCCGTCATCAGCACCTCGGGCGTGAAGCTCTCGCCCGGCTCATGCGGCTGCCGGTCGACCAGGAGCCACTGCCCCTGCTCGACTCGGTACTGCTTGCCTCCGACCCTGATTACGGCGTACATGAGCGCGCGGGATGATAGCGGATGGGCATCCCTATCCGAGCAGTTTTCCCAACAAGCTGGGCCGTCGCCGCTCGCCTCCGGACTCGGGTTCGGGCGCCGGGGCCGCCGCCGCCGGCTCGGGCTGCGGGGCCGGCTCGGGCTTCGCGGCCGATGCCTCGGCCACGGCAGCCGGCTCGGGTTGGGCATCCGGCGCGGCAGATGCCGCGGCGGCTGCATCCGTCGGGGGCGCATCTGCGGCGACAGCAGCCTTGGCGGGCGTCCTGCGCCGCCGCGGCGCGCGCTTCGGCTTCTCCTCGGCGGGGGGCTCCGGTTCCGCCGCCGGTTCCGCGTCAACGGCGGCACCGTCGGCGGAGGGCTCGCCGTCCGCACCGGCATCCGCCGCAGCGGTGCGCGATCCGCCGCGTCCCCGGCCTCCCCGGCGGCCGCGCCGGCGGCGCTTGGCCCCGTCCTCGGCCCCGTTCTCCCCCGCCTCGGCGTCGCCGTCTGCGTCAGCCTCAGCCGGCTCGGCGGCCGCCTCAGCAGTCGCGGGCTCCGGCTCGGCCGCCGGCTTGCGCCGGGTGCGTGTGCGCTTCGGCTTGGTCGGCGCCTCCGCATCGGCATCGGCTGCGGCGCCGTCGGCGGCGGCCTCGACCGGCTTCGGCTCCGCCTTCTTCTTGGCCGGCGCCTTGCGCCGGGTGCGCGGCTTCGAGCGCTGGTCGATCTCCAGCCGCTCGCCCACCTCGCGGTCGAACTCGGGCAGCTCCATGCCGCCCGGCTCGGGCGGCAACTCAATGCCGCGCGGTTCCGCGTCCAGCAGCGACGCGAACGCCCCGGCCCGGGTCACCCGCTCGATCCGCACCTTGTGGTCCTGGCCGACATAGGTGATGGCGCCCCCGACAACCACCGGGTAGGCGTTGACGTGCCCGACACCGTCGGTCGTGTTGTACATGTGCGGCTCGTCGATGCGCAGCTTTATCTCCGTGCCCTCGGTCACAGTAGGCTTCCCGCCCAGCACGTCCTCGCGGCTGCCCTCGGACAGCACGTCGACCTCCTCCAGCGGCAACCGCTCGGACGTCTCGATGGAGAAGAACTTGCCGGTGTCGCGCTCCAGCTCCAGCAGCTTGGCGCCGCCGGGGCCGACCAGAAGCGAGGCCACCTTGGCGTTCAGCTTGACCAGGAACGCATCGGAGCCGGTGGCCCGGGCCAGCTTGCGCAGCCGCCGCTCGGCCTCCACGGCCATCGTGTCCTCGCTCAGCACGACGCCCTCGCCGCCGCAGGTCGGGCAGGTGCGGGTGAGCACCTCGCGCACGCCCTCGGTGACGTTCTGGCGCGTCATCTCGACCAGGCCCAGCGGCGAGATCTCGACCACGTACGTCTTCGTGCGGTCGCGCTCCAGCTCGGACTGCAGCACCTTCAGTACCTCGGTGCGGTTCTTCTGGGCCGCCATGTCGATGAAGTCGATGACGATGATGCCGCCGATGTCGCGCAGCCGCAGCTGGCGCACCACCTCGCGGGCCGACTCGATGTTGTTGCGGGTGATGGTGTCCTCCAGCCGCCCGCCGCCCCCGCCGACGAACCGGCCGGTGTTGACGTCGATCACGGTGAAGGCTTCGGCGAAGTCGAACAGCAGATAGCCGCCCGACGGCAGGTCGACCCGCCGGTTCAGGGTGGAGCGGATGGCGGCGTCCACGCCGTGGGTCTCGAACAGCGGCGTCGACTCGGTGTACAGCTGGATGCGGTCGACGAACTCCGGCTGTGTGGTGCGCACCCAGCCCAGGATGCGCCGGTACTGGCGCTCCGAGTCGACCAGCACACGGTCGACGTTTCGGGCCAGAAGGTCGCGGATCACCCGTAGCGACAGATCGGCCTCGGCGTGCACCAGGCTGGGCGCCTTGGCGCCGGGCACGCGGGCCTCGACCTGCGCCCACAGCCGGCGCAGGAATCGCAGGTCGCGCTCCAGATCCTCCTCGGTGGCGCCGGCCGCGGCCGTGCGCACGATGATGCCGACGTCCTTGGCCTCCAGCTTGCGGGCCACGTCGCGCAGCCGGTCGCGCTCGCCGTCGGGCAGCCGGCGGGACACGCCTGAGCCCTCGCCCTGCGGCGACAGCACCAGGAACCGGCCGGCCACGGACAGCTCCATGGTGACCCGCGCGCCCTTGGTGCCCATGGGGTCCTTGATGACCTGCACCAGCACCTCCTGCCCGGGCTTCAGCAGGTCGTGGATGCGGCGCTTACGGCGCTCCTTGGGGTCGACGCCGGGAAGCACCACGTCGTCCTGGTGCAGAAAGCAGTTCTTGGGCAAGCCGATGTCGACGAACGCTGCCTCCATGCCGGGCAGCACGTTGTCGACCTTGCCCTTGTAGATGTTGCCGACCAGCGATCCCTTGCCGCGGCGCTCGATCAGCGCCTCCACGGTGCGTCCCTCCTCGAGCACCGCAACGCGCAGCTCGGAGAGGTCGACGGAGATCAGAATGGTCTTGGTGGTATTGGAAATCAGTGTCACTGGGTCACTCCCACCGGCTGTTCGCGCAGCACGATCTGCGTGCGCACCAGCCGGTTGATGGTCGGGGTCGCGCCGATGGCGGCGGCGACCGCTTGGACTACCTCCTCCGGGCGGGCTGCGCCCTCCGGGGAAAGCTCGATGTCGAATACGAGCCGGCCCGGCTCGTGGTGCACCGTGGTGCAGAAACGCTTCACGTCGACCGGCTTGTCGGGCTTGTCGGGCGCAGTGCGGACGACCATGGCCTCCGCCAGGCCCCCGAACAGCGCCAGCGCCTCGTTCCAGTCGATGTCGTCCGCCACCTCGGCCGCATAGCACACGCGCTGCACGCGGGACGCGGCGGACTTGCCATCGGCCAGGTCGGCGCCCAGCACCGTGATGCCCAGCGGAAGCTGGTTGGCCAGCCGCTCGGCCACCTCCACCGGGTCGTGCTCGCCCAGCAGGTCGACGTCCACCAGCTCGCCGAGCGATTCCACGCCGACGGCCCGTGGTACGGCCAGCGCGATCACCGGGCGCGGCTTGGGGCCCCGGGATAGCGCGATCTCGAAGCCGGCGCGCCGCAGCGCGCCGAGCAGCATGTCAACGGTCTCGAGGTGCGACAGGAAGCGCGCCCTGCCGGACACCGCGAAGGTAATTCGATATGTCAAAGGGGTTTCGTTTCACTTCTGTGACGGTGCCAGGTACAGACAATTCACCGTGGCACTCAATTCACCAATTTGTTGCGGACGGGGCCGAAGCATGCGCCGCAGTCGGCGCAGCCGTCCCAGCGGCAATCGCCGGTGGCCACCTCGGCCCGGCTCTGCCACCACTCGTCCAGCAGGAACTCCTTGGAGACTCCCGAGTTGACGTGATCCCACGGCAGCTCGTCCCACTCTCCGTACTCCCGCGTGGCCACGGCATCGATGCTCGTCCCCGCGGCCGCGAAGGCCTGCTCCCAGGCCTGCTCGCGGTACATCTCCGTCCACGCGTCAA
Organism: Gaiellales bacterium; assembly: GCA_051955775.1. Classification (GTDB taxonomy): domain Bacteria; phylum Actinomycetota; class Thermoleophilia; order Gaiellales; family JAICJC01; genus DASUHT01. Next base: position 7,578 of record JBQCGJ010000407.1, read on the forward strand.
AGCGCGCACCGTCCCGCCAGGCGGCCTCGATCACCCCAGCCAGGCTCTCGTCGCCGCGGGCAAGTGCGCCCTCCAGCATGGATGTTCGCAGATCATGCAACGACAATCTGATCTGCTTTGTCGGCATTGCGCGGCGCATGTATGACTGCTTCGCCGCCAACTGCTCCCGGGCCTCCATGCCTTCCCACTGAAATGGCGTGTGGGGCTTGGGCACGAAGTTGGACGCGCTGACGTGCACCGAGAACCGGCCCGCCCCCACCCGGCGGCCGATCTCCCGCGCGCGTATGCCGATGTCGACGATGCCCTGCACCTCGGCGTGCGTCTCCCGCGGCAGCCCGATCATGAAGTACATCTTGATGCTGGTGTAGCCCGCCCGGAAGGCGGACTCGATCGCTCCGTCGATCATCTCGTCGGTGATCGTCTTGCAGATGATGTCGCGCATCCGCTGGGTCGCCGCCTCGGGCGCGAACGTGATCGAGCTCTGGCGGGCGTTGGCGGCCGCCGCCATGGCCACCGGGCCGGTGTCGACCCGGTTGGACGGCAGCGACAGGTGGAGCGTGGGCAGCCGCCGCTTGATCTCGCGGATGGCGGGCACCACATCGGTGTAATCGCTGGTCGCGAGCGACGTCAGCGACAGCTCGTCGTAGCCGGTGCAGGCGAGCTGCTCCAGCCCCGCCTCCACGACCTGCTCGGCCGGGCGCTCGCGCACCGGGCGGTACCACGTGCCGGCGTGGCAGAACCGGCACCCGCGCGTGCATCCGCGCATCACCTCGACCGACGCCCGCGAGAAGATGGCCGAGGAGTACGGCACGACCACCCGGGTCGGCTGGGTCTCGATGCCGAACTCCGTGTAGATCTCCCGGTCGACCGCATGCCGGCCGCGGGCCGGCATGTACACATACGGGTTCCGCTCCAGCTCCGCCATGCGCAGCGACCGGGTCGGCTGAGCGTCGACGGCGTCCAGCACCTGCTCGAACGCCTCCTCCGACTCGCCCATGAAGAAGCCGTCGAAGAACGGCGACAGCGGGGCCGGGTTGGACGCGCTGGGGCCGCCGGCGAGCACGATCGGGTCGGCGTCGGTGCGGTCGGCCGCGTGCAGCGGAATGCCGGCCAGGTCGAGCACCTCCAGCACGTTGGAGTACGTCAGCTCGGACTGCAGGGTGATCCCCAGCAGGTCGAGCTCGCGCACCGGGCGCCACGACTCCAGCGTGAACAGCGGGACGCCTTCCCGGCGCATCGCATCGGCCATGTCGGGCCACGGGCAGTACACGCGCTCGGCCGCCATGTCAGGCCGCCGGTTGACCTGCGCGTACAGGATCTGCAGGGCCTGGTTGGAGATCCCGACCTCGTACGCGTCCGGATAGCACAGGCCCACGACACTCGTGGCGTTCGGCTTGTGCACCTGGTTCGCCTCACCGCCGATGTAGCGCGAGGGCTTCCTGACCGTCTCCAGGACGGACTCGATCCTGCGCTCCAGGACGGTGTCGGGCATCAATGAATGGTAGCCGAGGGCTCCGCGTTGCCTCCTTGGCGGTGGTGGAGATGGAGCAGTTCAGGTGCCAGGCACCCGTCGACCGGCCGCGACAATGGTGACCGTCACAGCCGCCCACCGGTGCCTGGCACCCGGTCTATCCGCGCAGCTGCTCGGCGCGCTGACGGAGCTTGCCCACGTCCGCGGGGGCGCCGCGCTCGAAGTACTCGGCGGCCGCACGGCCGATGCCGCGCGTGCCCGAGTAGGCCACGGCGCTCTTCACCATCCAGCCGGCCACGGGCACCACGCCGAGCAGCTCCCGGGCCAGCGCGCGCATCCCGAGCCCCGCGCCGACCACGCTCGCCACCTCCAGCAGCCGGTCGGCCGACAACCGCTCGCCGTGGCAGGCCGCGATCTGCAGCACCATCCGCAGCTCGACCGCGGTCAGCGCCACCATGTCCTCGCGGGGCATCGGCACCAGCGACGCCGTGGCGCCGTTGTGCCGCGCCGCCTGGGCGATCACCTGCTCGATCACCGCCGGCCGCAGCGCCGGCAGCCGAGCGGCCAGGGCAGGCCCCGCCGGGCCCGCCCGCTCCGCCACCGCCTGCAGCACCTGGCGCTCGGGGAAGCTGCCAGGCTTGGCGCCGACCACCGCCGACGGCGGCAGCCCCGGCGTGCGCGCCGCCTCGATCAGCGCGTTCCCCGGCTGGTCGAGCGCCTCCAGCACCGCCACGATCGGCCGCCCCGACGAGCCCACGACCGCCAGGTCGGAGCGCGTACCGGCGTCCAGCGCCTCCGTGATCTCGCCCGCGTACACCACCACCGCGGCCCGCTTCAGCAGGTCGCGATCGTCCGGACGCAGCCGTCGCAGGGCGAACGCCTGGGCCGCGCCGGGCGCACCGCCGTCGGCCAGCAGCGCATCGCGCACCCGCTCGGCGGGGCCCGGCCGGCCACACACGTACAGCGGACGCGGCTCTCCGGCCTCGGCGTCCACGTCGCGCAGCACCTGCATGGCGGTCTGCGCGGCCGAGATCGCCGGCTTGCGGCTCAGCCCGATCGCCATCTCACCTCAGCATCGGCTCGTCGGCTGCCATCGCGTGCACGTGCACCGACTCCAGCACGCCCACCGCGAGCAGGTTGGTGATCGTGTGCGTGCCGCCGAAGCTCATGAACGGCAGCGGGATGCCGGTGATCGGCGCCAGGCCGATCGTCATCCCGATGTTGACGAAGACCTGGAAGGTGATCACGCTGACCACCCCGGCCGCGACCAGGCTCCCGAAGATCGAACGCGATCGCGTGATCAGCTTGAGCCCCCGCCACAGGAACAGAGCATAGAGGGCGATCAGCCACGCAGAGCCGACGAACCCCCGCTCCTCGCCGACCACCGAGAAGATGAAGTCCGTGGCGTGCTCGGGGAGGTAGCCGAGTCGGGTCTGGGTGGCGCCGGCCACGCCGGTGCCGGCCAGCCCGCCGTGCGAGATCGCGATCTTGGACTGGGTGAGGTGGTAGCCGTCGCCCTGCGGGTCGTTCTGACCCGGGTGCAAGAACGAGGTCAGGCGGCTGTACTGGTACGGCTTCAGCACATGCACGCCGGCCGCCGGCAGGATCGAGAAGATCAGCGCCATCGACACCGACAGGAACAGCCCGAACCACACGAAGTGCCGCCACGGCATCCCGTACACGAACAGCATCCCCATCAGCATCACGGCGATCACCAGCGTGGTGCCGAAGTCGGGCTCGAGGAACACCAGCACCGCCGGCAGGCCCACGAACCCGAGCGCCATCCATGTCAGCCTGGCGGGCGACGTCACGCCGCGGCGGTTGGCCAGGAGCGCCGCCAGCCCGACGATCAAAAGCAGCTTCGACAGCTCCGACGGCTGGAACTGGAACGCGCCCAGGTTGATCCAGCGCGTGCCGCCCTGCACCGTCGTGCCCATCACCAGCACCGCCGCCAGCGAGGCCAGCACGAACGCGTACAGCGGAATCAGCATCCGCCGCATCCACGACGGCGGGATGGCGGCCACGATCATCATCCCCACCACGCCGACGGCGACGTACACGACCTGGTGCTTGTACAGGCTGCCGGGGTCGGTGCGGGTGGCGTTCTGCAGGATCCACAGCCCGAACGCGGTGATCGACATCACCGTGGCCAGCATCAGGTAGTCGAGGTGTCGGAAGTAGGCGTTCATCAGTGGGACACGTCCGTGCCGGTGACAGCGGTGATCTTGCTGTGGAAGTAGTCCTCGAACACCCGCAGGGCGGCCGGCGCGGCCGCCACCCCGCCGTGGCCGCCATCCTGGATCATGGCCACCACGACGAGCTTCTTGCGGCCGTTGGTGGCCCAGCCCGACCACCACGCGTCCGAGCAGTTCGGGCAATCCTGCGGCACCTCCGCCGTGCCGGTCTTGCCATAGACGGTGAACGGGTTGCCGTTGTAGCTCGCGAACACCGGGCTGGATGTGCCCTGGCTGGAGTGCGTGGCCAGGTACAGGCCCTGGGTCAGCTCACTCACCAGTTCGGACGACAGGTGCAGGTTGCGCACCGTCCGCGGTTCGAAGCGGCGCACGACCTGATTGGTGGCGGGATCGATTACCTGCTTGACCACGTGCGGGGCGACGATCCGGCCGCCGTTGGCGATAGCCGAGTAGCCGACCGCCTCCTGCAGCGGGGAGACGGTCAGATACCCCTGCCCGATGGACATGTTGATGTCATCGCCCGGCTCCCAGAGCTGGTCGATCAGCGCCTGATCCGCGGACAGCGACGGGTAGCCCTTGCACAGGTTTGGAGTGCCCTGCTGGAAGCATGGGTACCGCTTCTTCCACAGCGCGGTGGGCACGAGCCCGGCGCTCGTCAGCAGGTCGAACCCAGCCGGCGGCCTGCCGAACCCCAGCGTGCGCAGCGACTGCTGGAACGGCTCGGAGTGGTTGTGCAGGTAGTCGCCGTAGAAGGCGTTGCCCAGCCGGTAGAAGAACGTGTCGCAGGAGATCTCGAGGGCCGTGGGCAGGTTGATGGTCGCGTTGACCGGCCCCCAGTTCATGAACACGTGGTGGCTGTTGTCGTACGGGGACGTGTAGCTGGTCGTACAGGGGAGCGTCGAGCCCGGGCCGATGATGCCGCTCTTCCAGGCGGAGATGGCCGTGAACGGCTTGAACGTGGAGCCGGCCGGGAACGCGCTGGAGGTCAGATCTATGAGCGGTGAGGCGACGTGGTTGTCCTTGTTCGCCAGCTTGGCCTGATGCTCGACGGCCTTCTGGCCGGTATACGGCGGCACCCATACGCTGGGGTCGTACGCCGGCCACGAGGCCAGGGCGTAGACCGCGCCCGTGTCAGGGTTCATGGCCACGATGGCGCCGCGGTTGGCGTAGTACTGGCCGTCGGAGTGCGCCACCTGGATCCCGTAGTAGATGGCCTGCTGGGCCACCCGCTGCAGGTGCGCGTTGATGTTCAGCTGCACGTTGTCGCCGGATTGCGGTGCCTGCACCAGGTATGGCTGCCCGACCGGGTTGCCGGCCGCGTCGAACGACTGCGCCACCTGGCCGTCCGTGCCGCGCAGCCAGCGGTCCTGGATCATCTCCACGCCGGTCTTGCCGACCGTGCCGTTGGGGTCGAGCTTCTCACCGCGGAAGAACCTGGCCTGGGAGCCGCCGGGCAGGTCGTCCCGCGATACGCGGCCGACGTTGCCGAGGATGTTCGGCGCCAGCACGCCCAGCGGATACCGGCGGTTGAACGACTGCTCGAACTGCACGCCGCGGAAGCTCGGCATCCGCTCCTTGACGTACTCCACCTCGGCCTTGGTGACCGGCGCGCTGAGCGTCACCGGGTACCCGTGGTTCAGCGTCTGGCCCCGCTGATACTGGCGCACGAGCGACAGGAACTTGACCTGCAGCACCTTGGCCAGCCGGTACATGACCGCGCACCCCGGCTGGGTCTTCAGCGCCTCGCGGTGGCGCGGGCGGATCGAGTGGCAGTCAGCCGGCTGCGGCAGCGTGGCCGGGTTCAGCTGCACCTGGAGCCCGGCCTGGTTGATCACCATCGGGATGCCCTGCGAGTCCAGGATCTCGCCGCGCGCCGCCGGGATCACGGAATGCCGCACCTGGTTCTGCGCCGCCGCCTGGGCGAACTGGTCGGAGTGCAGCACCTGGAGCGCCCACAGCCGGAACAGCAACACCCCCATCAGGGCCGCGGCAACGATGCCCAGCGCCGTCGCGCGAAGCGCGAGCGGCAGCCGGTCGGGCTCGGGCTCGGGCTTAGGCGGTGGCGATTCGAGATACATCGGTGCGCCGGGCGGGGGCGAACATCCGCTTCAGCAGAGGTGACAGGACGAGGGCCAAGAGGCCGGTCTGGATGACGGACGGGATGATCTGGGCACGCATCAGGTAGCCGGGCGGCAGGCCGGACCCCAGCAGACGATGCAGCACCGCGTCCCCAAGCTGGACGCAGATCGCCGCGGCCACCGTCCACGCCACGAGGTGCCGGGGCACTCGCGGCGGGCCGGGGATGACCGGGTTGGGATCCGGGCGGGCACGGCGGGCGATCACCACTGCCGCCAGCACGTACAGCAACGACAGGGTGCCCAGCGGGGCGAACGACATGGCGTCCAGCAGCAGGCCGCCGAGGAACCCGGTCACGGCCGCCAGCTCGACGCTCCGCCACATGGCCAGCGCGACCACCAGCACCAGCATCAGGTCGGGCCCGCCGGGTGAGGAGGTGAACTGCGGCGCGGCGGCCACCTGGAGCACGGCCAGCACGAACGCCAGCGGCACGATCTTGACGATGTCCATCCACAGGGACGTGGTCTCAGGCATGCCGCACCTTGAGCACGGTCACCGTGGACAGGTTGGTGAAGTCGGCGAACGGGGTGACCTGGATGAAGTGGAAGCCACCGCTCGAATAGTCGGTCGTCTCCACGCTGGAGATGCGCCCGATCGGGATGCCCGGCGGCAGCAGGGACTGCAGCGTGTCCTTGCGGGCGCCGCCGGTCACAATGCCGGCCGTGACAACCGTCTGCCCGTCGCGCAGAGGAATGGAGTTGGGCACGAGCTGGAGGCTGAGCAGCCCGGGGTCGCCCGACGACGGCTCGAGCGAGCCCTGGGCATTGGTGCCCAGGACGCGAGCGGTGACGGCGCTGCCGTTGGCCTGGTCGGTGATCAGCCGCACGTTGCAGGTCGACGAGCCGCACGAGCTGACGATGCCGATCAGCCCACCGCCGTCGCCGGCCGGCGCGATCACCGGGTCGTTCGGCGCCAGCCCCGCACCCGTCCCGGCGTCGATCACGATGCTGCCGTTGTACACGTCGGTCGGCTGCTGGATCACCGACGTGGTCACGTACGGGTACTTCTTGGCGACGGCGTTCTTGTCCACGAAGTTCAGCGCCCCCTTCAGCTGCGCGAACTGCTGGGCCTGCGTGCGGCTCTGGATCAGGAGCTGCGAGTACTCGCTCTGCAGGCGCGCCAGCCGGGCGTCCTCGTTCCGGGCGTTGACCAACCCCGTGGCCCAGTTCCAGGCGTCGACGAACGGTTGCGTGACGCGATGGGTGGCGGTCGTGACCGGCGACGTCACCGACGAGGTTCCGCGCTGGATGTCGCCGACCACCCCCGATGAACCCTGCCGGTAGGAGAGCGACAGAAGTGAGAGGGCGGCCAGTAAGAGCAGGCCGACCACGGCCCGCCGACGGATGACGCGATTCTTGCTGAGCAGCATTGGCTGGGAGCGGCGCGGGCCAGCAGTCTACCGGAATGCCCTGCTATTCCCGCCGATCGTTTGTGAGGATTCTTGGACGAGAGCGGCTACGCGAGGACCCGTCGCAGGACTCTCAGCCAGTTGCCGCTCATGATGCCATCGATGTCGGATGACGAGTAGCCGCGTCGCGAGAGGGCATCGCCGATCAGCCGCAGGTCGGCCACCGTGTCGATCTCGGCGGGCGCCTGCTCGGCGCCCAGGCCGCCGTCGAAGTCGCTGCCGATGCCGACGTGGCGGGCGCTCCCGGTCAGCTCGCACAGCACGTCGACAGCGTCGGCAACGCGCTCGATGCTCACACCCTGCTTGCCGTCGGCGATCTGCCAGCCCGGGACGAGCGCCCAGTTGACCGGCAGCACGCCGATCACCCCGTCGTGCTCGGCGATCCCGCGCACGACCTCGTCGGCGAGCAGGCGCGGCCCGTCGACCGTCCGCCGCGCCGTGGCGTGCGTCGCCACCACGCAGCCGTCGTAGCCCGCGAGCGTCTCGAGGGCGGCGGCGTCCGACATGTGCGTGACATCGGCCGCCATGCCAAGGCGTTGCATCTCGTTGAGCAACTCGCGGCCCAGAGGGGTCAGCGGCTGACCGCTGCGCGACGATCCGCTGTAGCGGCTGTCGTGCCAGGCGGGGCCGATCAGGCGAACCCCGCGCGCGTGCCAGTCCGCGGTCTCGGACGGGCCGTGGATGCAGTCGGCGTTCTCGATCAGCAGCACGAAGCCCACGCGGCGGCCGGTGTGCGGCGCGTCCGCATCCCAGCTCGCCACGACCCGCTCCAGCGCCGGCCCGTTGGCGACGACCTCGAGCGGCACGTCGGCCGCGTGCCAGCGCTCGTAGACGTCGAGCATGGCCAGGCCCTGCATGTGCGCGCCGTGGGCGGTGGGGTAGCTCAGCTCGCCGAGGAACGCGTCGGAGCGCGGGATGGGCGATACGGTGGCCACGACGATCCCGACCTCGCCGCGCAGCCAGTCTGCCAGACCGAGCATGCAGCGGCCGTTGTGCTCCTCGACGTCGGTACCCTGCTCGGCCTCCCGGATGGCCGCGGCCGACGTCAGGTAGTCGCGGCCCTGGGCGAGCGCGTTGAGCGCCACATCCTCATGCCCGTCGACGATCATCGCGCAGCGCAGGCTACCGGGTGACGAGGCTGGCGGAGGCATGCGGCACAGCGAATCCCCAGCTATTCCACACGGCCGGCCCATGATGCGGATCTACCGTGGGCGGGAGGATGCCCGGTGACTCACGCCGCCACCTGATCGTGCCCCTCGTGCTGGCGGTGGTGGGCCTGCTGCTGGCCGCAGGCGTGGCGGGGGCCTATCTCGTCGCCGACGGCGAGCCCTCGCAGACCTCCTCCGGCGTCCCCACGCACCGGCCGACGGCCGCCACGTCGGCCCCGCACACCGTCAGCAACCCCGCGCCGGACTCGACGCTCGGCTGGAGCGGCACGTCCGCAGCATCGTCCTCGGCTCCCTGCGGAACGGCCGGGGGCGCCCCGGCGCGCGTCGCCCACGTGATCGTGATCGTGCTCGAGAACCACAGCTACGCGCAGCTGATCGGTCCGCCGGGGTCGCCGGCCGCCGGCCAGGCGCCGTTCCTGAACTCGATAGCGCGGCACTGCGGGATGGCCACCCAGTACCACTCGGTGACCCACCCGTCGCTGCCCAACTACCTCGCCATCACCGGCGGTTCGACGCACGGCCTGGCCCGCGACACCAACACGCAGGTGCCCGGCCCGAGCATCTTCTCGGCCCTGGATGCGGTGCATGGAAGCTGGGCGGTGTACGCGGAGGACATGCCGGGCCCGTGCTGGACGAAGCGCACCTCCGCGACCGGATACACACCTCACCACAACCCTGTGGTGTCGTACGCGGGGCTGACCGCCGACTGTCAGACCCACGACCTGCCGCTCGGCACGCCCTCAGCGGGCCGGCTGGCAGACGCTCTGCGGACGCAGACGCTGCCCAGCTATTCGCTGATCGCGCCCAGCCTCGGCCATGACATGCACACCGGGTCTGTCGGCGCGGGCGACCGCTGGCTGTCGCAGTGGATCGCTGCGATCGTGCACAGTCCGACCTACCGTGACCAGTCGACCGCGATCTTCATCACCGCCGACGAGGGCAGCGGCGGCCACATCGGCAAGGGCGAAAGCTGCCCCGCGCACCCGTACGACCAGAGCTGCCACGTGCCGCTGATCGTGATCAGCCGCTACGTCAAGCCGGGCACGCGGGTGGCCACGCCCGCCGACCACTACGCTCTGCTGCGTACGACGGCCGGCCTGCTCGGCGTGGCCGCGCCCGGCGAGGGCGCGCACGCGGTCAGCCTGCGGCAACCGTTCGGGCTGTGAGGTCGTCCAACCTGCCGCCAAGAATCCACTCGTAGATTCGGGAGACCTATGAACAACCAGAAATTCCTCATGTGGGGCGGGATCGTCCTCGGCGTGTTCTTCATCTGCATCGCAATCATGTACTGGACTGTGCCGCCCAAGTCGCTGCCCGGCCCGAACTTCCTGGGCCACGAGAGCGGTGTGTCGGCGGTGCACGTGAAGCACGGCATCGCGTCGTTCCTGGTCGGCATCGCCTGCTTCGTGTTCGCCTGGTTCCAGTCCGGCCCGCGCAAGAGCGCGACCAGCAGCCAGGTCTAGCCGCCAACCCCCCTTGGGCGAGCCGGGCGGTCAGCCCTTGGTGGTCAGGTACGCCAGCGACGCGGCCCCGGCGATCACGCAGTAGATCGCGAACGGGGTCAGCGTCTTGGTCTCGAAGTACTTGACCAGGAACCGCACCGACAGGAACGCGGTGATTGCCGCGCACAGCGACGCGGCCAGCGCGGGCCCGCGGATGCCGTTGCCGGACGAGCCGAACAGGTCGGGCAGCTTGAGCACGGCCGCCGCGCCGATGATCGGCGTGGCGAGGAGGAACGAGAAGCGCGCCGCGTCCTCGTTGTTGAGGCCGACCAGGAGGCCTCCGCCCATCGATGCGCCCGAGCGCGAGAAGCCCGGGATCAGCGCCAGGGCCTGGGCGGCGCCGATGCCCACGGCATGCCGGAAGCCGGTGCCCCTGGCGATCCGCTGGTCGCTCTCGGCCGGCTCCGAGCTGGCCACCTCGGGGGCGCGCCGGCGCAGCCGCTCCGCGCCGTACAGCATGACCCCATTCAGGATCAGGAAGAACGACGCCGACTTGCCGGAGGCGAACACCGTGCGCAGCGAGTCCTGGAACAGGAGGCCGATCGCGCCGGCGGGGATCGTGCCCACCACCAGCAGCCAGCCCAGCCGCCCGTAGGTGTTGTCGACGGCGATCTCGCGCTCGGTCAGCGAGCGCCACATGCCCTTCACGATCTCCACCCAGTCGCGCCAGAAGAAGCCCAGCAGCACGATCGCCGTGGCCAGGTGGGTGGCCACCAGGAAGGTGATGAACCACGGGTCGTTCTGGTGGATGTTCCAGCCCAGGAGCTGCGGCAGGATCACGCTGTGGCCGAGGCTCGAGATGGGGAACAGCTCCGAAAACCCCTGGAGCAGGCCCAGGATCACCGCCTGGGCATACGAAATCGGACCGGACAGGATCACCATGGACAGATGATTCGCCGTCAGTAGCTGTAGGACCTGCGACCGTTCTTGCGACGGTTCGACGCGTAGGTCTGGTTGGAGCGGTGGATCGCCTCGAACTCCTCGAGGGAGCGGCCCGAGCCGACCGCGACGCAGGTCAGCGGCGACTCGGCAAGATGCACCGGCATCTGCGTCTCGGCCCGCAGCCGGTCGGTGAGGCGCTGCAGGAGGGCGCCGCCGCCCGCCAGCACGATGCCCCTGTCCATGATGTCGGAGGCAAGCTCGGGGGGCGTCTTGTCGAGCGTCTGCTTGACGGCGTCGATGATCTGGGTCAGGGGCAGGTCGAGCGCCTGGCGTACCTCGGCCGACGACAGCACGACGGTCTTGGGCAGCCCGGTGACCAGGTCGCGGCCGCGGATCTCGGCCTCGACCTCCTCCGGCAGATCGAACGCGGAGCCGATCTCGAGCTTGACCTCCTCCGCCGTCTGGCTGCCGATCATCAGCTTGTACTCCCGCTTCACGTGCTCGATGATCGCCTCGTCCAGCTCGTCGCCGCCGACTCGGATGGACTGGCTGACCACGATCCCGCCCAGCGAGATGACGGCCACCTCGGTGGTGCCGCCGCCGATGTCCACGATCATGTTGCCGGTCGGCTCGGACACCGGCAGCCCGGCCCCGATGGCGGCCGCCATCGGCTCCTCGATCAGGTACGCCTGGCGGGCGCCGGCCGAGTAGGTCGCCTCCTCGACGGCGCGCTTCTCGACCCCGGTCACGCCGGACGGCACGCACACCACCACCCGCGGGTGCGCCCAGCGGTTCTGGTGCACCTTCTGGATGAAGTGGCGGAGCATCTGCTCGGTGACGTCGAAGTCGGCGATCACGCCGTCCTTCAGCGGCCGGATGGCCGAGATGTTGCCGGGCGTGCGGCCCAGCATGCGCTTGGCCTCGACGCCGACCGCGTGCACCTCACCGGTGCGCTGGTCGATCGCCACCACCGACGGCTCGGACAGCACGATCCCCCGCCCGCGGACGTATACCAGCGTATTCGCCGTGCCGAGATCGACGGCCATGTCCCGGCCACCAAAGCCGGTGATGGAGTTCAGAAAGCTCAGAGCCGGGTCCGTTCGTTGCTGCAAATGGCCGAAACCGCCGCAGGAGTGTATCAGCGGAACGCGTTGCCCATGGCGCGTAACAGAGCCGGCACGGGCAGGCCGACCACGTTCGTGTAGTCGCCGTCGATGCGCTCCACGAGGGCCGCGCCGCGGCCCTGGATGGCGTAGCCGCCGGCCCGCTCGCGCCATTCGCCGCTGCTCACGTACCAGTCGATGTCGGC
>JBQCGJ010000408.1:0-20288 GCA_051955775.1 Gaiellales bacterium
GGCCCGGCGCGTGCTGTCCGCCGGGGTGGATGAGATCACCCTGGGGAATCACGCCCTCCGCCACACCGAGGTGTACCCGTTTCGGGACAGCGACGCGCGGTTCGTGCGCCCGGCCAATCTGTCGGATCGCGCGCCCGGGCGCGGGCTGACCGTGTGCACCGGCGAGGGCGGGGTGAGACTGGCGGTGATCAGCCTCATGGGGAGCCTGTTTCTGGAGCCGGCGCGCAGCCCGTTCGCGGTCGCCCAGCAGCTTGTCGAGGAGGCGCGCGCGCAGACGCCGCACGTGCTGCTCGACTTCCACGCCGAGGCGACCAGCGAGAAGGTCGCCATGGGGCGGTTGCTGGCGGGATCGGCGACGGCGGTCGTGGGCACCCATACCCACGTGCAGACAAGCGACGCGCGGATTCTGCCCGGCGGCACCGCCTACATCACCGACGCCGGCATGACCGGGCCCCACGACTCGGTGATCGGCGTGCGCTCCGACCTCGTGCTGCGGCGGTTCACCACCGGCATGCCGGTGCGGGTCGAGCCGGCCGAGGGTGACGTCCGGCTGGAGGGCGTGCTGATCGACTTCGACGCCGACGGCCGCGCCACGGCCGTCGAGGCAGTTCGGATCGCCGAGTAAATCGCGGCGCGGGAGCCAGCGGCCACTTGGCACCGACGACGACAGTCAAGATATGGAGCAGTTCGGGGGACAGGTACCCTTGAGGGTCCGTGACGATGGTGACCGTCACGGAAGCTCAACCGTTAGCCTGTCCCCCGGTAGTTACCTGGCCCCCCGCAAGGACCTGTCGGCGCCGGAAGGCCGTGGTGAGGCCGCGCGCCAGCGGCACGGGCACCTCCTCGGGCGCCGGGTCGCGCGGCAGGAAGAGCGCCACCAGCACGGCCGGCAGCCACCAGCACACGTACGGGTAGAACCAGTACGACGCCACCAGCTGGGCGCCCAGCATGGCCGCGCCGCACAGGGCGGCCACCGCCACCGCGTCGCGGTTTCGCCGGCGGGGCAGGAACGCCAGCAGCCCGATGCCGATGGCGACGGCGATCTGGGCCATCTTCTGCACGCCCTCCAGATGCGGCCAACCCGGGTGATAGTTGGGCAGCGTCCAGATCGACATCGGCGTGACGCGGTCCGCCTGGTAGGCCAGCGTGCGGTCCCAGAACACCCTCAGCCCGTGCCGCTCGAACAGCAGCATCGAGAGCAGCAGCGCAGTCCCCACTGCGAAACCGATGAACGTGGCGCGGCGATGCCTCAACCCAGCGAAGACGGGCACCATCACAAGCGGGCCGAGCTTCGTGAATCCCGCCACCGCCAGCATCCCCCCGCGCACCGCGGGCAGCGACAGGGCCGCCATCAGCCAGGCCACCGCGGCGCCGACGAGGGCATCGTTGGCGTTCATGTTGAGCGTGTATGCGGTGAACGGGTTGGCCGCCCACGCGAACGCCATCACCACCCCGGCGCGCGGGGAGCGCAGCCGCCAGCCGGCCACGAACAGGCCCACCACCGCCAGGATGTCGAAGGCGGAGGCCGCCACGTGCGCTGCGGGCAGCGAGTCCCAGCGGCCGCTCCAGCCGAAGGCCGCCACGGCGGGCACGTACGCGAGGTACACGGTCGGGCCGTAGGTGTCGCCGTTTCCGATCGGCGACTCACAGCGGTGGTCGGGCTGCACGTACCCGATCGGGTCGCCGTTGTTGTAGGTGCCGCCGCACGCCGTCCCCTGCGGCTGCGGGAAGTGGCCGTACGGCACCTCGCCGTGCAGCAGCCTCGACGCCCCCACCACGCCGGCGTACCCGACGTCGATGACGTTCGAGTTCTGGTTGTTGAGGCCGAGCCGGAACCCCATGAGGGCGAAGATCAGGCCGATCAGGACCAGCATGTGGCGCTCACCGACGTGGAGCGACCGCGGCGCGCGGTCGCGGGCGATCCAGATCATGCGGCCCGCCAGGTACAGCATCGGCGGGTACTGGAGGGGCGTGGAGATGAAGATGTCCCCCTGGTCGAAGAAGCCCAGCGAGACCACGAACGAGAGCAGCATCAGCAGGTCGAGGGTGTGCAGCGAGATCACCCTCCGCCAGTCCATCAAGCCGCACAGGAAGATCAGGCACATCGGGATCAGCACCCAGGGGTCGACCACCTTGCGGCCGTACGCGTCCTTCAGCCCGCGGGTCATCATCCACCCCACCTGCGGCCCGGTCCACACGCTGGTCGGCCGTCCGGTGGAGTCGGGCAGCTGCACCTCGGCCACCTGATCGCCTCCGGCCGACCAGGTCACCGTCCACACCCGGTTGTCACCCAGTGTCGCCGTATGCGTGGTGGTGCGGTACTGGGACAGCCAGGCCTCGACGGCCGGCTGATGCACCGCGATCGTGGCCGCCCTGGATGCCGTCAGCCGCGGCGGGCCAGCCGACGACACGGACCGCGTGAGCACGGTGCCCAGTCCATCCACGATGGCGAACGAGGCGAGCACGGGATGCCCCCCGCGGCCCACCAGCCGCACCCGCCAGGTGCGGTCGGCCGGCACGAATCTGGCGGTGAAGCTGGACTCGGGGTAGCGCGTCCGCAGCGGTCCGATGGCAGGGTCGGAGGCGGCGATTGCGATCGCCTGGGCGGGCGTGAACTTCGGCTGGGGGGCAGTCGCCGCGGACGCCGGCGCGGCCAGGAGAACGGCGGCCGCAAGCAGCACGGCACCGCTTCCGAGAAGCCGCAGCCACCGCCCAGGGGGAACCCCCCTAGCGAAAGCTCCAGAACTTGTTGCCAATGAAGCTCACGGGGGTGGCGAGCAGGATGGCCACCGCAGCCGCCGGCACGTGGCCCACGCCGGCCCACTCCACGAGCGCGGTCAGGACACCGAGGTCGATCACCAGCGCCACGGCGCTGACGCTGAGAAACCGGGCGTATTGGTGGTGAGGCACACCATGACTGACGCGGAACGTCCACACACGGTTCCACACGAAATTCGACGTGGCAGCGATCACGAACGCGAGCGTGAACGCGACCGGGTACGCCATCCACCGGTCGAGCACGTAGAACGCCGCCAGGTTGACGACGTACCCGGACGCGCCGACCACGCAGTAGCGCACCAGCTCGAACCAGTTGTCCGGACGGCGCAGGGCCAGGTGCACCCGTTGGTAGTGGGCCTTCACGCCGATCGGCGCGGACTCGGCGCGGGCGTCGTCCATTGGGTCAAGGGTAGACGATCGGACGGCGACTCCCGTCCACGAGTCTCGCAGGAGTGGGTCAGCCGAGCCCGAAATGGCGGCATGCCAGTGGCGTCATGTCGGTGATCGACGGCTGGTCGGGCAGGCTCACGCGGTGCCCCTCGAAGCCGGCCAGGATCAGCGGCACCAGCGAATCTTCGGCGCGCAGCGATCCGTGGCTGCCGCCGCCGGCGTGGTGGACGCCGCCGGAGTCCTGGAACTCGTAGCCGGGCGCCGCCGACACCACCACGTCGCCGGCCGTGGGGCAGTCGAGAATGCCCTCGATGCGTTCTAGGGCGTTGGGGTAGACGGCCGGATCGAGCAGATCCGCGTCGCCCTCCACATCGAACCGGTTCCCGCGCTGGTCGGCCGTCCCGGCGCCGCGCCGGAACCGCATCGCGCCGCCGCCGCGGCGGGCCACGCACCATTCCCCCGCGCGGTGGCACACGACATCGGCTGCAGGCGACGACAGCGCGCGTTCGGCGATCCGCTCGACGACCAGCCGGGACTGCGGCAACAGGTACAGCATGGCTGCCCGGTTCGATGCCGCAACGGCCAGCTCGCACTCGGCGGGATCGGACCGGCGGCTGCCACGGAAGAGCCGCAGGTCCTCGAACGGCGCCGAGGCGTCGGCGGGGTCGGTGACCCGGCTCTGAGAGTGGTCGGCCACCACGATCATGGCGTAGCGGTCGAGGAACCGCTCACGGCCGCCGGCGGCGTCGACCAGCATCTCGATCCCGCGATCGGCCACCGCCAGGGCGTGCACGGCGTCGCCGCCGCGGTGCTGCACGGCGTCCGTCTCGTACAGATAGAAGAACAGGTAGTCGAACCCGTCGCGGGTCACCAGCCAGCGGGCGACGTGGCCTCCATGGCGGTCGATGCTGCCGCCGCCCAGGTTGAGCGGCGCGCCGGTGCGGTCGGAGAAGAACAGGTCGCCCAGGAAGTAGCGCCTGGGCCCGTACACCGCGTCCACGATGCCGATCGACCGCGCCACCCGGCGGGCCGCCGGGCGAGTGATGGGGTGCCGGGTGCGGCCGCGGATCACGTAGGTGTTGATGGCGGCGGTGACCAGCCCCGCGTCGTCCAGGGCTTCGAACACCGTCTTCACACGCGGCGACAGGTGCAGCAGGTTGAGGTTGACCAGCACGTCGTCCACCATCTGCCGCGTCCCCTCCGCCAGCGTGGCCGCAATCGAGGAGCCGTACTCGACGAACCGGCCCTGGCCGCGGTGGTACCACGTCATGCCCGGGATCAGGGTGCCGGACGGGTGGCGTCCTGTGACCAGCGACGACAGGCATACCGGGGTCAGCGAGGGGAACGTGGACACGCAGTCGTCGGTCCGCATGCCCTCGCCGGCCAGCCAGTCCAGTGTGGGCGCCACCCCGGCCGCCACCGCGGTGTTCAGCAGGTCGGGGCCGAGCCCGTCGATCACTGCCATGATCAGCTTCTTGGACATGGCCGGGGCTGCTACCGCAGCACCCGCAAACCCTCGTACTTGCGGCCCTCGCGGCGGCGAACACGGAGCAGCAGCCCGGCCGCACCGAGCGAGATCAGGTACCCCACGAACGGCACGATCGCCGCCGCCGAGCAGATCAGGCCGCCGCCGTCCTCGACCAGGGCGGTGCCGCGCAGGTCACCCCCCGCCTTGACCGCGCCGGCCCGGATCGGACGCATCGCGAGGGCGGCCACGGCGGCCGTCGCCGCTCCCACTGCCAGTCCCACGTACGGCACCTTGCCGCCGGCCGCCAGCTCGAAGGCCAGCCCGCCCGCCACAACCCGCCGGCCCAGCCTGAAGCCGGCCTGCGCACCGGGCCACAGAAAGTCCGCCGCCAGCTCCAGCGCGACGGCGACCCAGGTCACCACGATCAGTACGGTGCGGCCGGCGAACGACAGCGGATCCTCCAGCCAGCCCTGGCTGGCCGCGGTGGTGGTGAAGGCCAGCGGGGCGCTCGCGAGCAGTCCGGCAGCGGCCGCCAGGCCGAGTCCCTGTCCGATTGCTATCGCGAGGTCCATGGCGCGCGGAATGATATCGATGCCCGGCGCCTGCGGCCGGGCGCAGCGGGCTCCGGCAGCGGCACGTACACCTCTACCCCCGGGGTCTCGTACTCGAACCGCGCCCGCGCGAGGTCGTCGACGTACTCGCCGTCCACCTGCACCGCGGTGGGCTGATCGCACTCGACCTCGAGCTCGTGCACGTCGTGCAGGTACGCGATCTTGCTCGAACGGCCGGATGCATGCCGGGGCCACACCAGCGCATACACGGCCAGGCGCCACATGTGGCGGGCGCGGATCTCGCCCACCGCGGTGGCGTCCAGGCCGGTGTCGAACCCGGCCCGCGGCGTGGCCTGCACGGGAACCGGGCCGAAGTAGGTATAGGGATGCTGGTTGGCGATGACCAGGTATGACGCGCGGACCGGCTCGCGGCCGGGCGCGCGCACGGTCATCCGCTCGCGCAGCACGAATCCCTCAGCCCGCACCTGCCCGACGGCGGCCGCCACCACGTGCCAGTCTCCGGGGCGGCGGTGTCCGGGCATCTCGCGCCGGGCCCGGTCGATGTCACGCATGGTGGCGGCGTCGAACCCCACTGATGCGGCGAAGGTGAACCGCCGGCCGTCCATGCGGCCCATCCCCACCTGCCGGGTGTTTCCGGCCGCCAGCGCCCGAGCGAGCTCGGCGGCGGCCACAGCCGGATCGGTGGGGTATCCCAGGTGCCGCGCGAACACGGAGGACGCCCCGGCCGGCAGCACCCCCAGGCGAACGCCGCCGGGGAGCCCGTTGGCCACCTCGTTGGCCGTGCCGTCGCCGCCCAGCGCGACCACCACGTCTGCGGGAGAACGGGCCAGCTCGACCGCATGACCCGGGCGCTCGGTGCGCCGAAGCTCCAGGTCGGAGACCGCCGTCAGCCGCGCAACCACGGCGTCCAGCACCACATCAGTCACCCCGGTGGCCTGCGGATTCGCGATCAGGAGCACCCGCACCCTGACCACCATACCGGTCTCCAATTCTCAACCCGCCCTCAATCTCGGTTCCCTACAAAACGCTCGTGAGGTGGGCTCGACAGATCGGGCTGCTGATTGCAGCCGGAGTGGTGGGCGGGGTGATCGTGGCGGCGGTCGCGCCGAAGCCGGCCACCAAGGTGATCCGCACGGTGCACACGGTGGGGGCGAAGACGCTTCCGGCGTCGTCGGTCAACGAGTCGGTGGGCCTCACGCCGGCACAGATCTACCAACAGGACGCGCCCGGCGTGGTGGTGGTGCGGGCGACCACCATCAGCCGCACCACCAACATCTTCGGGGTGCCGCAGACGCAGCAGGAGGAGGCGCTGGGATCCGGATTCGTGATCGACCGCAAGGGCCACATCCTGACGAACGCGCACGTCGTGCTGGGCGCCAGGTCGGTGCGTGTCGGGTTCGCCAACAGCACGGGACTGGACAAGACGTACAGCGCCCGGGTGCTGGGCCTGGACAAGGCCACCGACGTGGCGGTGCTGGAGCCCAGGGACGTGCCGTCGCAGGCGCTCGATCCGCTCCCCCTCGGCACGGCCAAGGACGCCCACGTCGGCGATGCGGTGGTGGCCATCGGCAACCCGTTGGGCGAGGAGCGCACGATCACCTCCGGGATCATCTCGGCCGTCAACCGCACCATCAACTCGCTCGAGCCGAACCGCCCCATCAGCGGGGCGCTGCAAACCGACGCTGCGATCAACCATGGGAATTCCGGTGGGCCGCTGATCGCCAGCAACGGCAGGGTGATCGGTATCACCAGCCAGATCCTGTCGGACGGCAGCGGGCCGCAGAGCGGGAACATCGGCATCGGGTTCGCCATTCCCATCGACACCGCCATGCAGGTCGCGCGCCAGTTGATCAGCTCGGGCCACGCCCAGCACACCTATCTCGGCATCCTCGGCGAGACCCTGACCTCGCAGGTGCTGAAGGCGCTCAACATCCCGTCTGCGCACGGAGTCCTGATCGCCCGCGTGGTACCCGGCTCTCCCGCCGCGACGGCTGGGCTGCGCGGCGGGTCGACAACCGCCACCATGTCCGGCACGACCTATGAGCTGGGCGGAGACGTGATCGTGGCGCTGGACGGAAAGCCCATCTCCCAGTCGACCCAGCTGGCCGACGCGATCAGCGCCAGGAAGCCCGGCCAGAAGGTGACCCTGACCATCATCCGCGACGGCAAACAGCAGGACGTGAGCGTCACGCTGGCGGCCGAGTCGGGCGGATAGCCATTTCGAGACCGCGCGCCGCGTGCGCGCCCGCCGGGGTCCCACCCCACCTGCCAATGGGGCCCCGGCGGTCAAACTCTGGAGATGGAGCAATTCAGGTACCAGGTACCAGAGCCCGGTCCTTACAAATCAAGATCCTCGTGGGTGCAGCCGACGCTGGAGATTTGTAAAGACCGGGCTCTGGTACCTGGTACCGGGTTTATGTGACTTCCACGATGACGTCGTCGACGCCGTCCAGGCGCTCGCGCACCGCCTCCTCGATCTCGCTGGCCAGCGCGTGCGCGTCGCGCACAGACGCGTGCGGGTCGCCGGGTACGGAGGTCACGACCAGCAGGCGCTCGCCCTGCCGGTAGACGACGACCTCGCTGCCCTCGCCGGCCACATCGCGCACCGCCCGCTGCGCCCGCTCGCGCAGGATCGGCTCGTCATCGCTGACGTCGCGGGCCGGCTGCGCGCCCGGCTCCGCGGGTTCCACGTGCGCGTACACGCGGGCCACGCCAACCTCGTTGCGGATCTCCCGCTTCAGCCTGGTCACGATGGCCGCCGCAGCGCCCATCCTCAGCTGAGCCGGCAGCCGCACGTGCAGCGTCACAGCCTGGCCCTGCGGCTCGCGCAGCACCGTGATGTTGTGCGCCTCCATCACCCCCGGCACGCGCATGGCGGCCGCCGCCACACGGTCGGTCGGGTATTCGGCCTCGCTGGCGGCGGGCTCCACGTGCACGGCCACCTGGGCCCGGCCCAGCTCATGCACGACGGCGTCTTCCACCTGGTCCATCACCTCGTGGCTCGACTCGACGCCCTGCAGCCGGGGCACCCCGATCACCACCTCGGCGTAGTTCTCGCCTCCGGCCGACCGCACGCGCACCGCGCGCACGTCGCTGACGCCCGGAACCGAGCGCACGGCCTGCTCCACCCGTCCTGCGCTGCCGGCGGGCGCGCTGTCCATCAGTACGTCGATGTTCACGCGGGCCAGCCGGCCGGCGGCCGCGAGCACGATCACCGCCACCACGATCGCGGCCACCGAGTCGCCGCCCTGGACTCCCAGCGCGACCAGGGCGAGCCCGATCAGCACGGCCAGCGTGCCACCGAAGTCCGACGCGAAGTGCAGTGAGTTGGCGAGCAGGGCGGGGCTCTGCAGTCGCCGCCCCACCCGATAGGACGCCGTCGCGCGGCTGGCATCGACCGCCAGCACGCCTCCCATCAGCACGAACGCGTACCACGGCGCCTCGACCGGCGACCCTCCCGAGCGCAGGCGCGCGAGCGCCGTCCCGGCGATCCACAGCGCGACCCCGGCCAGCACGACCGACTCGGCCAGCGCCGCCAGGTGCTGGGCTTTTGCGTGTCCGTACTGGTGCTCCCTGTCCGGCGGCCGCTCGGCCACGCCCACCGCGTACAGCGTGAGCACGGCGGCCGCCGCATCGACCCCGGAGTGCACGGCCTCGGCCAGGATGCCGAGGCTGTTCGTCGCCAGGCCCACCGACAGCTTGGCCACCGCCAGGACGAGCGCCCCCGCGAGCGACGCCAGCGCCGTTCGGCGGGCCGTTGACATGAGGAGTATTGTATGGCCCGTGGTGTGAACGGCTCACGCTGCGAAAAGGCGGGACGCAATGGGCTCAACGGGCACTCCCGAAGGAACCGGCAAGACTCGGAGCAACGGGCTTGTGCGGTGCATGGTCGTGGACGACCATGCCGCCGTGCGCGAGGGCGTGAAGATGATCCTGACCCGAGACCGTGAGATCTCGGTGATCGGCGAGAGCGGAAGCGGCGAGTCGGCCATCGAGATGGCGGCCAGGCGGCGGCCGGACGTGGTCGTGATGGATGTCCGCATGGAGGGCATGGACGGCTTCGAAGCCACCCGGCGGATCGTCGCCGAGCTCCCCGACGTCGCAGTCATCCTGTACACCGCGCACGGCGAGCGCGGCCTGCTGGCCGAGGGCCTGGACTGCGGAGCACGCGGATACGTGCTCAAGGATGCACCCCCGGACGACATCGTGCGGGCGGTGAAGCGGGTCGCCGAAGGGGGCGCGTACGTCGATCCCACGCTGGCCTCTGAGCTGGTCACGCCGCGGGCCACCGAGCGTCTGCCCGCGCTGTCCGCGCGGGAACGGGAGATCCTCAGCATGCTGGCCAACGGCATGTCGAACCCCGAGATCGCGGCCAAGCTCTTCATCAGCCCCGAGACGGTTCGCACTCACGTGCGCAACGCGATGACCAAGCTGGAGGCGGACACGCGCACCCAGGCGGTGGCCCTGGCCCTCCGGTATGCCCTCATCGACTGACGACCGCGACCAGGCCGAGCTGTTCGACCGCATGCTGGCGTCGATGGACGCCGATCGCGCCGCGATCGCGCATCAGCTGCACGACGGGCCGCAGCAGACGCTGACGGCCGTGCGGCTGATGGTCAACGCGGCACAGAACGCGATCCGCTCGAACGACCGCGAGCGTACCGAGCAGGTGCTGGCCAAGCTGGACGTGCTGGCCTCGGAGGCAGCGCAGGAGCTCCGCCGGCTGACGGCAAGGCTGTACCCGGTGGTGATCGCCCGCCAGGGCGGCCTCGTTCCCGCGCTGCAAGCCCTGGCGCAGAGCACGTCCGACGAGTATGGCGTCGCCGTCACGTTCGACCCACCTGAAGGTGGGTGGGACGGGGAGGACACGCGCGACACCGCGATCTACCAGGTCGCCCACGAAGCCGCCGTGAACGCCGCGCGGCACGGCAGGCCGCCGGTGGAGATCCGGCTCTCCGCCGGGCCGCACGGTATCGTCATGCAGGTGGACGACAGTGGCGGACGGCTGACCGACGGAGAGGGGATCGGCATGCGGGTGATGCGCGACCGGGCGGCGCGCCTCGGCGGCCGGCTGGACATCCGCACCGAGCCCGGGCTGCTGACGTCCGTGGTGTTGCGGGTGCCGGCGCAGCCACCGTGATCGCCCTGATCGGGCCCGTGACCATCGACGAGGTGCGGCTCCCGGGGCGCGATGTGGACGTACGACCGGGCGGGGCGCCGCTGTATGCCCGGCGGGCGCTGCGGGCGGTGGGCGTCGAGCCGGTCGTGATCGTCAAGGGCGAGGGGATGGACGCCGACCTGGTGCTCCCGTCCACGGTGCCGGTGCGGTCGGTGCTGATGCACCATGCGGATGGCCTGGAGCAGCGGCTGGACGCGGTGGGGGAGCCCTTCACGGCGGAGGAGGTGCGCGGCCCGATGGCCGCGCTGCTGGCGCGCTGCCGGTGGGCGCTGCTGGGCGCCCAGTCCGCCGGCGACTTCCCTCCCGAGACGATCCGCGCGCTCGTCGACTCAGGGTTGCGGTTGTGCCTGGACGCCCAGGGCCTGGCCCGCGGTGCGGACGCCGGCCCGGTCGTCCTGCGGCCGTTTCCGGCCTCGGCGGTGGCCGGCGTCACGGCGCTCAAGCTGAACCGGGCGGAGGCGGAGGCGGTGGGCGACCTCGAGCCGCTGCTGGCAGCGGTCGATGAGCTCCTGATCACCGACGGGCCGGAGGGCGCCACCGTGATCACCGGCCAGGGCAGCGTCCGCGCTCGGGGCTCCTCGCACCCATTCGCCGATCCGACCGGCGCCGGCGACTCGTTCACGGCGGTGTATGTCCTGGAGCGCGAACGGGGCCGCGACCCGGGGGCCGCGGCCACCCGGGCGGTGGCGGTCGTCGAGGCCCTGTACGGCGACGATGCGGCGGTTTACAGCACCGGCGATCCGACGTAATGTTCGCGGGACGTGGAGGACGGCATCAAGATCCTGATCGCCGAGGACAACTCACTGCTGCGGGGCGTCCTGCGCGACGCGCTCGAGGAGGCCGGGATGACGGTGGTGGGCGAGGCCTCGGACGGCCAGGAGGCGGTCAGCGTGGCCGAGCGCACCCGTCCCGATGTGGTCGTCATGGACATGCGCATGCCCAACGTGGACGGGATCGAGGCCACCGAGCAGATCGCCAGCTCGGAATGGGCGATGCCGGTGGTGGTGCTCTCCGCGTATGACGAGCCGCAGATGATCGAGGCGGCGCTGGCCGCCGGGGCGTCCAACTGCCTCAAGAAGGGCGTCGGCCTGGACGAGCTGATCGACGCAATCCGGGCCGCGGAGGCCCGCGCGCGGTGAGAAGGGGCCGCGGCCTGCCGGCCGCGACCCCTGGATAGCTGGTCAGTCGCCTGTCTCGAACAGCGGGTCGGACGGTGTCACCGGCTGGGTGGCCGGCACGTCCTCGTCCTCGTGATGGCTGCGGATGAAGATCGCGGCGACCACCGCTCCCACCAGCGCGATGGCGGCCGAGTAGCGCAGCGAGTGCCCCAGCGCGTAGATGAACACGTCGCCGGGGCTGTGCCCGGCCCCCCGGGTCGCCGACAGGTGATCGAACAGGGCCGTCAGCGCGGCCACGCCGAACACGCCGCCGATCATCCGGGTCATCGACAGCACGCCGGACGCCGCACCCGCCTTGGCGCGGTCGACCGAGCCCATCACCGCCGCCGTCATCGGCGACATGGTCATGCCCATGCCGATGCCGCCGACCAGGAAGGCGGGCAGCAGCGTCGCGTACCCCGAGGTGTCGGTGATCAGCGACTCCAGGAACAGTGACAGCGCGACCAGCGTCATGCCGATGGTGAGCAGCCAGCGCGACCCGTAACGGTCGGACAACCGGCCGGCGATGGGCGCCGTGGCGATGATCAGCAGGGTCATGGGCAGGAACCGCACGCCGGTCTCCAGCGCCGACAACCCCATCACCGTCTGCATGTAGATGGTGATGAAGAAGAACGTTGCGAACATCGAGAAGCTGACCAGGAAGGCGGTCACGTTGCCCGCATTGAACGTCCGGTCGCGGAAGAACCCGAGGTCCAGCATCGGCTCTCGCTGCCTCCACTGCAACAGGCCGAACGCTGTCAGGCCGACCGCCGCGACCGCGAACTCGGTCAGCGTGCGGGTGGACGTCCAGCCGTAGTCGTTGGCCTGCACGAGCGCCAGCACCAGCGAGCCCAGCCCGATGGACAGCGTGGCGATGCCCGGGAAGTCGATCCGCCGCGTGGCGCTCTCGTCACGCGACTCCCGCACGGCGTACAGCGTGACCGGAATCGCCACCATGGCCACCGGCACATTGAGGAAGAAGATCCATTCCCAGCCCGCCTTCTCGACCAGCAGGCCGCCCAGCACCGGCCCCATGCCCAGGGCCATGCCCGAGATCCCGGCCCACAGCCCGAGGGCGCGGCCGCGCTCGGGGCCCTGGAAGGTGTTGGTGATGATGGACAGCGACCCCGGCATCAGGAACGCCGCACCGGCTCCCTGCACCCCGCGGAAGAAGATCAGCTCGTTGATCGACTGCGACAGCCCGGCGCCGATGGAGCCCAGCGTGAACACGACGATGCCGCCCAGGAACATGCGCTTACGGCCGAACACGTCTCCGAGCCGGCCGCCGGTCACCAGCAGCACGCCGAACACCAGCGTGTAGGCGTTGACGGTCCACGAGAGCTCCGAGATCGACGCGTCGAAGCGGGAGCGGATGGCCGGCAGCGCGATGTTCACGACGGTGTTGTCGAGCATGACCATGAACAGCGCGAAACACATGGCGGCCAGCGTCCACCACTTGCGGTTCTGCTCGGTGATCGCGGGCATCAGCGGCTCCCCTCGGTCTCGATTGCGTCCTCGACCCGCTGCACGAGCTGCACCAGCTGCTCGAGCTCGCGGGTCGGCAGCACGGTGAACGTCCGGCCCCAGTAGGTCGTGAACGCGGGCAGCCGCTCCTGCAGCTCGGAGCCCGCCGCGGTCATCTGCACCCACACCACGCGGCGGTCTTCCTCGTCTCGCACGCGGCGCACGTAGCCGTGCTGCTCCAGCCGGTCGACGACGCCGGTGGCCGTGGAGGCGAGCATGTCGCACTCCCGGCCCAGATCGCGGCCAGACAGCCTGCCCCCGGCCGCGGCCAGCGTGTGCAGGGCCATGGCCTGCGGCACAGTCAGCCCGACCAGCTCCAGGTCGTGCCGCACGGAGCGCTTGGTGTGCTTGGCGATCCGGCCCAGCGCAGCGCCGAGCTCGGCGGCCAGATCGCTCTTGGTCTTCGTTCTCGTTGACATTGTTCGCGTAACTCTCTTTCGCCTACAAAAATTTCGTACACGAACAATAGCTGAGTACATCGAAACGCGCAACTTCCCGCGTTCAGCTCGAGAAGGCAGCCAGCCGCTCGACCGCGCGCCGGCACAGCGGGCCGACCATGCGGGGGTCGTCCGAGAACTGGGACGGCTTCATGCAGATCGAGGTGAAGCCCCGCTCCACCTGCTCGCCCACCGAGTCGAGCGCCTGGTCGAGGTCGGCCACCGAGCCGGGCCCGGCGAACGTGCCACGCGTGCCGCCGACCATCTCCAGATCGGCCATCGACCGGCCGCGGGCGGCCATCGCGCCGGCCAGCCGCGCCAGATCCTCGTCGCTCGGCCTGCCCAGCGGGTTGAACCCGTGCCCGTACTCCACCAGGCGGGCCAGCAGGCGGGGATGCAGCGACTCACCGCCGAACCACAACCGCGGACCTTCCGCCCTGTGGGGCTTCGGCTCCAGGTAGACGTCGTCGAAACGGTAGTGCACGCCGTGCCACGAGGCGGGAGAGCGGCCCCAAAGCTCGCGCCACGCGCCAAGATGCTCGTCGAGCAGCGCGCCGCGGGCGCCGAACGGCACGCCGAGCGCCGCGTACTCGTCCCGGTGCCAGCTGACGGTCGGCTGCACGACGAGCCGGCCCTCGCTGAGCAGATCCAGCGTGGCCAGCTCCTTTGCCAGCACCAGCGGATGGCGGAGCGGCGCGATGATCGCGCTGGCGGCCAGCCGGATGCCCGAGGTGGCCTGCGCCATTGCGGCCAGCAGCACGATCGAGCTGGGCCACGGCATGGCCGGATCCTGATTGCCCGGCAGGGCGTACTCGCGCGGGTTCGGCATCAGCCCATTGGCGGCGGCCTGCGGGCCCAGCACCAGGTGCTCCGACAGCATGACGGCATCGGCGCCGGCGTCCTCGGCCTCCGCCGCCATCCGCACCAGCGCCCGCAGGTCGCGGGGCGAGGTCATCGTCCACATCTCGCTGAGGACGACGATCAGGCGCGGGCCGGGCATGGCCGCAGTATTCCGCACCGGCACGCTCAACCTGCGGCGGGCGACCGCCGATACACAGCGCCATGAACCGGCGTCATGTGGGAGTGCTGGTTGCAGGCAGCCTGCTGGCCGCATCCTGTGGCGGCGCCAGGGTGGCCGCGCCGCTGCCCGTCGAGCCGTCCCCGCCGGCCCACGCATCCACCGCCAAAATGACCCTGGCCCAGGCCGACCTCGGCGCAGATGCCACGGTGGTCGCGGGCGCGACGCACGCGATCTCGCTCGAGGTCGCGTCGCACGGCGACCCGGCCGGCGTCAAGGTGCTCGAGCGGCAGACGTTCGTGAACGGCTACCAGTCGATGTTCGCGGCCGGCGGCGGTCTGGGTGTGCTGAGCGAGGCGTCGATGTTCCGTACGCCGGAGGCCACCAGGCGCGTGTCCGCGGCCTGGAAGCGGGGCGAGCAGGAACTGCAGCACGCCCGGTTCCTGCCGGCGCCGGTCGATCCGGTGGGCCGGGACATGTTCGTGCTGAAGACGCGAACGACCGCCGGCGGCGTGCCCGTGCCGCTGTACATCGCCCAGTGGGTGCATGGAGACGTGATCGCCACCGTGGCCGTGTTCGGCCGCACTGCCAGCGCCTCCCGGGTCGTCGACATGGCACGGTTGCAGGACGCGCGGATCGCCGCCGAGCTCTCGGCCTGAGGCCTGCCGCCGCGCGCCGTGCGGGTGCTCAGCCGGCTCGGGCCGGCCTACTCCGTCGAGATGAAGACGCTCTTCAGCTCGGTGTTGTGCTCGAGCGCGTGCATGCCCAGCTCCTTGCCGACGCCCGACTGCTTGTAGCCGCCGAACGGCGTCTGCACGAACACGCTGGAGTTCGTGTTCACGCCCAGGACGCCGGTGCGGATGGCCCGCGCGACCCGGATCTGGCGGGCGCCGTCCCGGGTCCACAGAGAGCCGGCCAGCCCGTACGGCGTGTCGTTGGCGATGCGGATCGCCTCGGCCTCGTCACGGAAGGTGATCACGCTGACCACCGGGCCGAAGATCTCCTCCCGCGCCACCACCATGTCGTTGGTCACGCCGTCCAGCACGGTGGGCCGGTAGAAGAACCCGTCCGCCGGCGGGCCGTCGGGCCGCTCACCGCCGACCACGACGCGTGCGCCGTCGGCCCGTCCACGGGCCACATACCCCTCCACGGTCTCGCGCTGGCCGGCGGAGATCAGCGGGCCGACCTCGGTGTCGGCGTCCTCCGGCATGCCGATCCGCAGCCCGGCGGTGGTGGCGGCGTAGCGCTCCAGCAGCTCGTCCTTGACCGACTCCTCGACGATCAGCCGCGACCGGGCGCAGCAGTCCTGGCCGCAGTTCTCGAACACGCCGTACGGCGCCAGCGCACCGACCTTCTCCAGATCGGCGTCGGCGAACACGACGCAGGCCGACTTGCCGCCCAGCTCCAGCGTCACCCGCTTGATGCCCGACGCCGCCCGGCGGGCGATGCCGGCCCCCACCTCGGTGGATCCCGTGAACCCGATCTTGCCCACCCCCGGGTGCTCGACCAGCGCGCCGCCGACGGTCGAACCGGGGCCCGGCACGACGTTCAGGACGCCGTCGGGCAGGCCGGCCTCGACCGCCAGCTCGGCATAGCGGAGCACGGACAGCGGGGTCAGCGATGCCGGCTTGAGCACGACGGCGTTGCCGGCTGCGAGCGCGGGCGCAGCCTTCCAGTTGGCGATGTTGAGCGGGAAGTTCCAGGGCGTGATCAGCCCCACCACGCCGATGGGCTCGCGGAATGTGATCGCGATGCCGTCGCGCTCCACCGGGATCGTGTGCCCGAAGAACTTGTCCACGGCGCCGGCGTAGTAGCGGATCACGTCGACGATCATGCGAAGCTGGCCGCGGGCGTCGCCGATCGGCATGCCGACGTTTCGGCACTCGAGCAGCGCCAGCTCCTCGGCGTGCTCCTCGACCACGTCGGCGAACCGGTGCATGTGGCGGCCGCGGGTGACGGGCGACAGCGCGGCCCACGATTCGTACGCACGCTGCGCCGCCCTCACCGCGCGGTCGACGTCCTCGGCGCCGGCCGCCGCGACCGCGGCCAGCCGCTGGCCCGTGGCAGGGTTCAGCACCTCGAAGGCGCCCCCCTCGGCCGCCTGTACGCGCTGCCCGCCGATCATCAGACCCTCTGCGACATCGACGCTCATGCCGTCACCCCCCTGTATTGACGGGCCTCCTCGACGAGCGCCGCGAACAGCGGCGCGCCGCCCTCGGCGTCCTCCTCGGGATGCCACAGCACACCCACCGCGAACCGTTTGCCGGAGTGCTCCACGGCCTCCACCGTGCCGTCGCCGGCGGTGGCGGTGACGACCAGGTCGCGGCCGATCTCGACCGGCGCCTGATGATGCGCCGAGACCACGCTGGCCCGCTCCCCCAGCAACTCGCCCAGGCGGCAGCCGGGCACGATGTCGACCTCGTGCCGCGCCCAGTTCCCGGGTGCGGCCCGGTGCGTCTCCAGGTCCGGGATCAGCTCCGCGATGTGCTGGTGCAGGTCGCCGCCCGCGGCGATGTTCAGAAGCTGCATGCCGCGGCAGATCCCGAGCACCGGCATGTCACGCTCCAGCGCGCCCTCCAGCAAGGCCATCTCGGCCCGGTCGCGGATATCCGAGAAGGCCAGCGCCTCGGGGTGCGGCTGCTGCCCGTACAGCGACGGATTGATGTCGGCGCCGCCGACCAGCACCAGCCCGTCCACCGCGTCCAGCACCTCCGCGGGGTCGAGGTCGGTGGGGGGCAGCAGCACCGGCCAGCCGCCTGCCCTGACAATGGAAGCCGGGTACCCGGCGGGCACCAGCACCGACGGAACCTCCCGCCAGTGGGAGAAATCCGCCGGCACCTCGTAGGCCGAGATGCCGATCAGCGGGCGGTTGCGGGGCATGCCAGCCGCAGTATATGAATGGTCGGCCAATCCGAGACCTGGGGGCGAGATGCTCACACTGGAGGAGCTGGGGGCCGACGTCGCCAGCGGGGCCGTCGACACCGTGCTGCTGGTGATGACGGATATGCAGGGCCGGCTGATGGGAAAGCGTTTGCACGCGCCGTTCTTCATGTCCGAGGTCGCTGCGCACGGCGCCGAGGGCTGCTACTACCTGCTGACGGTGGACGTGGACATGAACCCCGTGCAGGGGTTCACGATGGCGTCATGGGAGACCGGCTACGGGGATTTCGTGTTCTCGCCGGACATGTCCACGCTGCGCCGCGTGCCGTGGCTGGAGCGCACCGCCATGGTGGTCGCCGACCTGGGCTGGCAGGACGGCACGCCGGTGACGGCCTCGCCCCGCCAGATCCTGCGCCGGCAGCTCGACCGGCTGGCCGAACGGGGCTGGCGGGCGATGGTGGGGTCGGAGCTGGAGTTCATCCTGTTCCGGGATTCCTACGAGCAGGCACGGGCCAAGCGCTACCACGACCTCGTCCCCGCCAACGCCTACAACGTCGACTACTCGATCCTCGGCACCACCATGGTCGAGGAGGTGCTGCGGCCGATCCGGCTGGGAATGGCGGGCGCCGGAATCCAGGTCGAGGACTCCAAGGGCGAGTGCAACTTCGGCCAGCACGAGGTGAACTTCCGATACTCGGACGCGCTGACCATGGCCGACAACCATTCGGTGTACAAGAACGGCGCCAAGGAGATCGCCTGGCAGCACGGGCACTCGCTGTCGTTCATCGCCAAGTACAACGAGCGGGAGGGCAACTCGTGCCACATCCACTGCTCGTTATGGGACGAGGGGGGCAGCCTGTTCGCAGGTGCGGACGGTCACTCGCACAGCGAGCTGTTCCGGCAGTTCGTGGCCGGGCAGCTGGCCGCCGGCCGCGAGCTGACCTATTTCCTGGCGCCGAATGTGAACTCCTACAAGCGGTTCGCGGAGGGCTCGTTCGCCCCCACCACGCTGGCCTGGGGCACCGACAACCGCACCTGCGCGCTGCGCATCGTCGGCCACGGCCAGGGGCTGCGGCTGGAGAACCGCTCGCCGGGCGCCGACTGCAACCCGTATCTGGCGTTCGCGGCCATCATCGCCGCCGGACTGCACGGCATCGACAACCAGCTCGAGCTGGAGGACGAGTACCGGGGCAACGCATACCTGGCGGCCGACAAGCCGCGACTGCCGTCGACCCTGTACCGCTCAATCGAGCTACTCGAGGAATCGGCGATCGCCCGCGAGGCCTTCGGCGAGGACGTGGTCGCCCACTATCTGCACTTCGCGCAAACGGAGCAGGCCGCGTTCGACGCGGCCGTCACCGACTGGGAGAAGTTCCGGGGCTTCGAGCGGCTGTGAACCCGGCGACCGCCGGCCCGGCTCAGGCCGGGCGGCGGTCACGGGGGGCGCGCCGGATCAGCTTGCGCAGCATGCGCTGCCGCCGCTCACGGCGCTGGTTCCGGGAGTGCTCCCGGGCGAGGCGGGTGAAGTACTCCGTCTCGCTTTCACGGGCATTGACCCGCGTATTTCCCGAATGAATGTACATGTTTACCTCCTTCAATCGAAGGATAGCGCAGCTTTTTCCTGAGTCAACAGGATAAACACAAGCTTCACTGTTCCGTAGCCGAACAGATACATAGCCGACGGGGCGGACAGGCGTCGAGAGCAGGGGCGGTGCTGCCGATATCCCTGATGACTGCATGAGTGCTCCCTCCATCACCCCTCAGGCGACGGTCCGCCGGCCGCGCCCGCTCAACCCCAGGTCGATGCTGTGGCTGGTCCTGCTGGCCGTGCCGGCGATCGTGCTGCTGGCGGTGGCCGTGCGCGCCGCCTACGGCCCGCGGGACTTCTATGACTTCCACATCTTCTGGCACGCGGGTCGCGACGTGCTGGCCGGGCGAAACCCGTACCCGGCCGCCACTCTGGGGGCCCTGCGCAACCAGGATCAGTTCGTGTATCCCGCACCCGCGGCGGTGGCCATGGCGCCGCTTGCGCTCCTGCCACTGCCGGCCGCGGCCACGCTGTTCATGGCCGCCAACCTGCTGGCCATCCCGGCCGCGCTGTGGCTGCTGGGCGTGCGCGACTGGCGCTGCCACGCGCTCACCATGTGCTCGATCGCCAGCCTGCAGGGGATCGTCATGGGTCAGCTCAGCCCGCTCCTGCTGCTGGCTGCGGCGGCTGCCTGGCGGTGGCGCGACCGGCGGCGGTCGGCGGCCGCGGTGCTGGCGGCGGCGGTGGCCGCCAAGCTGTTTCTGGCCCCGCTGGCCGTGTGGCTGTGGGCGACCGGCCGCCGCTCGACGGCCGTGCTGACGGCGGGGCTGACGGCCGCGGCCATGGTGGCCGGCTGGGCCGCGATCGGCCTCAAGGGCATGACCGGATATCCCCACCTGCTGTCGGCGGTGTCGGGGATCGAGCAGCGGTTCGGCTACTCGCCGGTCGCGCTGGGCGCGTCTCTCGGGCTGTCCGCATCGGCGGCGCGCTGGCTGGCTCTGGCGCTCACCGCCCTGCTGTGCGCCGGCGTGGTGGTGGTGGCCCGCCGTGCGGACGGCGACCGGCGGGCGTTCTCGCTGGCCGTGGTGGCGACGCTCGCACTGTCGCCGATCGTGTGGCTGTCCTACTTCGTGCTGCTGGCCGCGCCGCTGGCGCTGGCCCGGCCGCGGCTGTCGCCGGCCTGGCTGCTGCTGCTGGCGCCGTGGCTGTTCGCGAACCCGAACACCCTGGCCCCCACCTGGAAGATCGTTGCATGGACCGCAGCCGCCGCGGCCATCGCGTGGATCGCCGCGAACGAGACCCGCGCCACTGGAGATGGAGCAGTTCAGGTGCCCGGTACCGTCGACCGCCTGTGACA
>JBQCGJ010000409.1:0-5265 GCA_051955775.1 Gaiellales bacterium
TCCGTCGAGGTCATCCTCCCTCGCACGAAGACCGCGGTACTGACGGCCGGGTTGAAGTGTCCGCCGGAGACGTGGCCGCCGGCGAACACCATCACCATCAGCGACGAGCCGATCGCCAGCGGCGCCAGCGGGCCGGCTCCCGCCTTGTTGGTCGCCATGCCGACCGTGAACACGAAGAAAAACATCCCGATGAACTCGACCACCAGCTTGCGATCAAGCGGATACGTCATGGGGACCTCCTCCCAGCGCGCAGGGTCGCGCGATGCCGTGGAGTTCGACCCCGGCGCGGATCAACCTCCGTGTTCAGGGGTCGACGCGGCGGCGGGTGCAATCGTGGAGTTCCGCCGTCCACCTGCCCGCTGCTGGAAGTTCGCTCAGCGCACCCACAGTTGCCCGAGCAGCACCGTCCACTCGGGATTGTGCTGGTAGTCGCCGATCCGCGTGGAAAGCACGTCCGTGCCGACGTTATTCAGGATCGGCGCCCAGGGAGCGAGGTCCACGGTGCGGTGGTCCGCCCGCTGCCACAGCACCGCACCGCGCGCGGGATTGCGGACCTGCGTCGCCTCCGCCTGGTGGATCAGCGCGTCCAGCTTCGGATCGCAAAGCTCGGAGGTGTTCAGGTTGGTCGGGCTGCCCGGCACGAACGCCTGGCACGACAGCAGGAGGTCGAGAAAGTCGGCGGGGTTGGGGTAGTCGGCCGCCCATCCCGTGAGCACCGCAGAGACCCGCTTCGCCGAGTTCGCGGTGGTGGTATTCCACACCCCGAATCCCGCACCGTTCGGCGCCGTGATATGCGACGAGGCGCGGTATCCCAGGCGGTCGAGCGTGCGCACGATGCCCGGCACGAGCACCACGTCGTCAGAGCCGCCCCAGGCCCATACGACGACGCGGTCGCCGACGGTGCCGGAGCGCGCAACCAGCTCTCGCGCGCGTGACATGTCCGGCCCGGTCCAGGTGCCGGCGGCTCGCGGTCCGGCGGTATACGGACAGTACGGCGCGTACCCGAACATGCCGGGCGGCAACACCTGGCAGGTGGGCGCGTACGCGGAGGCTGACCCCAGGGCGCGCTCCAGCGCGGCTCGGTCCAACGCCACGTTGACCGCCTGCCGCGCCAGCACACTGTCGAATGGCGGCACGCGCGTGTTCAGCGACAGGTAGGTCGTGCTCAGGCCGGCGACGGCGTGCGCCAGCGTCGCGAACCGGGTCGCCAGCTCGCCGCTGCGGTCCGCCGGAGGCTGGTCGACCATCACGTCGATCTGCCCGTTCTCCACGGCCGTCAGCTCGGCGCCGGGGCTTGAGAAGTGCACCCAGTGGATCTCTGTGGGAAACCCGGCCGGCTGTGCCTGCGCCGACCACTCCCGGAACCGCGGGTTGCGAATCAGGACCACGCCGACACGTCCGTGGCCGATCACGCGGGAGATCATGTACGGCCCGGTGCCGATGACAGGCTTGCCGCTGTCCGGCGGCGGCGACCCGGGGGGCACGAAGTCGGCGAAGGTCGTGGCCAGCTTCTGCGGAAGGGCGGGGTCGGCGCGGGTGAGGTGGATGGTGACCGTTCCGGTGCGGTCGTCGGTGACGATGCCCCGGGCGAGCGAGCACGCCTTCGGCCTGGCACGGCACGCCGCGTATCCGCGGATGTTCGAGAACACGACGCTCTGGTAGTAGCCCTGGGAGGCGATGCTGAGCGCGGCCGGCGACAGCGCGCGCTCGACCGAGTACCGGAAGTCGGAGGCGCGCACCGGGCGGCCGTCCGAGTACCGGATCTCCTTGCGAAGCTGGAACGTGTATGTCCTGCCGCCGTCGGCGATGGTCGGCATCGCCACCGCGAGATCCGGCACGACCTGCAATCCGGCCGTGCCGCCCGCCTTGCGATAGGTCAGCAACCCGTCGCTGATCATCGAGACCAGCTGCCAGTGGTCCTGGTAGGGCGCCACGGCCGGATCGAACGGACCGAACCCCGGCGTGAAGTCGTCGGTCGCGTATCCCACGCGCAGCGTGCCGCCGTGGTGGCTGGCGGGGCTGGCCAGAGACGCGATCCAGATCCGGCCGCCGGCGTTGCTAGAGCCGACCGTGGTCGTGCCCGTCGGCGTGAAGTTGACGTTGCCCGAGGCGTCCATGCGGGCCACGCCGTCCGGTTTGGTGACCACCACCATCCCGTCGGCGAAGGACACGCTCGTCGGGGTGCCGCCCACGGGGATCGGCCGGCCGTGCTGCGTGGACGGATCGATCGGGGTGACGGTGCCGTCTTCTGCGTTCGCCACCCATAGCTTGCCGCCGCCGAACGCCAGACCGACCGGATCGTTCCCCACGCGAATTCGGCTCACCACCTGGCGTGTGCGCGGATCGATCTTGAGCACGGCGCTCGAGCCGGCATCGGCGACCCAAACCCAGCCGCCGCCGACCGCCACCGCGGAGGGCGAGCCGCCGACCGCAGCCGGCCGGCTGGCCCTGAGGGACCTGGCGTCGATCGATTGCAGCGTGGCGTCCACGGTGTTGACCACCCACGCGGCCCCACCGCCGAAGGTGATCGGCCCCGGGCCCTGGCCGACCCGGATCTGCTTCACGGCTCCGGTGTCATCGGGGTTGATCCACGACACGGCGCCGCTCCCGCTGTCGGACACCCAGACGCCGCCCCCGCCGACCGCGATGCCCGTGGGGGCACGCGCCGCCGGAAGCGGCACCGAATCCACCACCACATGGGCCTGCGGGTCGATCCGCACCACGCGGTCGAGATCCGAGATGGTCGCCCATACCGACCCCGCTCCACTGGCAATCCCCGACGGAGCACCGGGCAGCTGAACGCCCCCGAGGATGCTGCCCGCCGGGTCCAGCATGCCGATCACGTTTGTGCCCAGAGGGTGTGGATGGCGCGTTCCGCCGCCGAACACGACGGTGGCCGCGATCACCGCGGCCAGGGCGGCGATACCCGCCACGGCCAGCGCCGCGACACGGGTAACCGTCCACCGCCGACCAGCCGTGGCCGGTTCGCCGGGAAGGTCGAGATCGAACTTCACCTGGTACACG
The DNA here is from genome assembly GCA_051955775.1 of Gaiellales bacterium. GTDB lineage: Bacteria > Actinomycetota > Thermoleophilia > Gaiellales > JAICJC01 > DASUHT01. The sequence goes on from JBQCGJ010000409.1 coordinate 3,025, forward strand.
CGGACCTGCTGCTCGAATCCCTTGAACGAGCGCTGTCCGCGGTCCCGGTAGCTCATCTCGTCCGTGCGGCGGGCGAGGTGGACGATGCCGTCCGAGACGAGCACCTCGCCGCGTGCCGCGACCGAGCACAGGCGGGCTGCCAGGTTGAGCGCTCCGCCGCGGTAGCCGCCGGCCACGGGCACCGCCTCGCCGGCATCGATCCCGATCCCGATGCCGAGTGGCAGCGTGGGATCGGCGCGCGTCTCCTCCGCACAGCGGCGCTGGAGCTGCACCGCCGCGCGCAGCGCCGCCCGGGGGGATCCGAACACACACAACGCCTCGTCACCGCGCAGTTCCACGACCCTGCCGCTGCGGCTCTCGACTACCTCCCGCACGACCTCGGCGAACCGCGCCGCCAGACGCGCCCCAGCCTCGTCGCCATGCGTCTGCGTGAATCGAGTGTAGCCGCGGACGTCAGCGATCAGGAACGTGCGGATCTCAGCGGGCGAGTCCGTGCCATCGGTCACGACCGCGCAAGTCTACGGACTTACGGTACGCCGAGGTTTCCCCGGCCGGGTCCCGCCCACCGGTTCCGGCTGAGTCGCGGTTTCCGCAGCCTCACTGGATTCGGCATCTCGGCCGTTCTCGGCTCTCCGGAAGAAGAGCGTGCCGCACGTGTGGCGCAGCGTGTGGATTCCGGCCCACTCCACTCCGGCCAAGGGCCGCTACCGGTGAGGCGAGATCACCCGGTGAATGGTCCATATGGGGGATAGGAGGCCCCGCGGCCCGCTCGGAGACTCAAGAGACGTCGCCAGACTCCCGGCGCATCGTTCTCTCTGGAAGGACTGCTCCACGATGATCCCCCCGTCCGCTGTTCACCGCCGGCTCGCCCTCGTCCTGATCGGCCTCGCCGCGATGCTCGTCTTCCCCGCAGCGGCCAGCGCCATGATTGATCAGCAGGTGAGCGCACCACCCTCGCCGACCGTGTGGACCGACAAGTCCGACTACAACCCGGGTGCCACGGTCACACTGTTCGGCGCGGGCTGGACGCCGGGCGAGACGGTGCACGTGTTCGTGAACGATGCCGATGGGCAGACCTGGAGCTACACGAATGACGTGACGGTCTCGGATGTTGGCGAGTTCTCCCACCAGTTCGCGCTGCCCACGTGGTTCGTCGCCGCGTACACCGTGACGGCAACGGACGACGCCGGGCAATCTGTCACGACCTCATTTACCGACGGCAACCTGAGTTTCGCACAGGCCACTGCGGATACGGCCCCGCCAACCGCTGCGTGGTCGGCGGGCTGGACGCGCTACACCGATACCAGTTGCACGACGGCCAAGCAGAACGGGTCGGGAACGGCGACATACACCGGTTCGACGCTGACCAGCGGTTCGGAGCCGGGCGTCGGCAACGGCCAGTCGGCCCAGCCCACCGGGGTGACCGCTCCGACGGGCTTCGCGTTCACGTATTGGTCGGATACTCCCACCAGCACCACGCCGGTGACCGGTCCGGGGCTGTGCCGCCAGGGGCCGAGCCCAGCCAAGCTCTACGCGCATTTCCGACAGACGATCATCTCCACAGTGACCACGCTCGGCACGAGCGCCAGCCCGAGCACCTACGGGAGCCAGGTCACCTTCAGCGCCACGGTGACCCCGGCGAGCGGGCCTGCGGCCACTGGCACCGTGGCCTTCACCGATGGAGCAACCACGCTGTGCGCTGCCGCCGCCCTGGACGGCTCAGGCCACGCGACCTGCCAGACGTCCGCTCTCTCCGCCGCGGCCAGCCCGCACACGATCACGGCGACCTACTCAGGATCGTCCACACTGACCACGAGTTCCGGGACGCTGCAGCAGGCGATGACCAAGGCCCTGCTGACCGTCACCGCAAACGACGCCCGCAAGACCTATGGCGAGGCAAACCCGTCGTTTTCGGCTGGATTCTCCGGCTTCGTCAACGGCGACACCTCCTCGGCCGTGTCCGGCGCCGCCTCATGCACGAGCACCGCGACTGCCGCATCCGGCGCTGCGACGTACCCCATCACCTGCACCCAGGGAACCCTCAGCGCCGCGAACTATGCGTTCAGCTTCGTCAGCGGCACGTTGACCGTCGACAGGCAGCCGCTCACGGTCACAGCGCCGAACTCGTCCCGGCTGTACGGCGACGCGAACCCTGCGCTGACGGCCACGCTGAGCGGGTTCGTGAACGGCGACACGGCCACGACCGCCGTCACCGGCCTGGCGTCGTGCGGCAGCACCGCC